>NZ_JBMHFD010000001.1:0-404780 GCF_049166695.1 Apilactobacillus intestinapis | reverse complement strand
GAAGTTCTTTCAGATAAATAGTGTGGTGGCGATAGCTAGAAGGATACACCTGTTCCCATGCCGAACACAGAAGTTAAGCTTCTAAACGCCGATAGTAGTTGAGGGATCGCCCTCTGCAAGGGTAGGACGTTGCCGCGCGTTATTCCGAATTAGCTCAGTTGGTAGAGCACCTGACTGTTAATCAGGTTGTCGTCAGTTCGAGTCTGACATTCGGAGTTATAACTGGTCTTGGAGAGTTGTCCGAGTTGGCCGAAGGAGCATCATTGGAAATGATGTAAACGGGTGAATGCCTGTTTCAAGGGTTCGAATCCCTTACTCTCCGTATACCTTATAGTTATGACCCGTTGGTCAAGTGGTTTAAGACACTGCCCTTTCACGGCAGTAACATGGGTTCGAATCCCGTACGGGTCATTTATATTTGGAGGATTAGCTCAGTTGGGAGAGCATCTGCCTTACAAGCAGGAGGTCACAGGTTCGAGCCCTGTATCCTCCATTCCAAATATATTGGAATGGTTCGTTGGTCTAGTTGGTTTAGGACGCCTGCCTGTCACGCAGGAGGTCACGAGTTCGAGTCTCGTACGAACCGTTGTTGTCAATGACAACATAATTGAATATTTATCTATAGCAAAACATAAATGGTATGGCTCGGTAGCTCAGTTGGTAGAGCAACGGATTGAAGCTCCGTGTGTCGGCAGTTCGATTCTGTCCCGCGCCATTTATGGAGGGGTAGCGAAGTCTGGCTAAACGCGGCGGACTGTAAATCCGCTCCTTCGGGTTCGGTGGTTCGAATCCACTCCCCTCCACCATAGGGATATAGTATAATGGTAGTACAACGGTCTCCAAAACCGTTGGTGCGGGTTCAACTCCTGCTATCCCTGTTAATGTTGCTATGGCGGTAGTGGTGAAGTGGTTAACACATCGGATTGTGGTTCCGACACGCGTGGGTTCGATTCCCACCTACCGCCCTTTTTAATTGGGCTATAGCCAAGTGGTAAGGCACTGGACTTTGACTCCATTATGCGCTGGTTCGAATCCAGCTAGCCCAGTTGAATTCGAACTAAAATGGCGGTATAGCCAAGTGGTAAGGCAGAGGTCTGCAAAACCTTTATCATCGGTTCAAATCCGATTACCGCCTTTGGCTTCATTTTAATATTATGCCGGAGTGGCGGAATTGGCAGACGCGCTGGACTCAAAATCCAGTGATCGCAAGATCGTGTGGGTTCGAACCCCACCTCCGGTACTAATTGAAAAAAGACTATCCGAAAGGGTAGTCTTTTTTTTGTATTTTCGATTACTTTAAAAAATATTAAAGTTATGATATGATTTTAAGAGTTATAAGCGTATTCCCGATAGGATTCACCTTGATAGTGAAGATGCCTTGTAACCAAATTAATAGGGGGAATCATTAAAATGCAAGAAAGACATTTATTTACATCAGAATCTGTTTCAGAAGGACATCCTGATAAAATCGCTGATCAAATTAGTGACGCTATCTTAGATGAAATGCTAAAACAAGATCCTGATTCCAGAGTTGCTTGTGAATGTTCAGTAACTACTGGTTTAGTATTAGTTTTTGGTGAAATTACTACCAAAGCATACGTTAACATTCAAAAAATTGTTAGAGAAACTATCAAAGAAATTGGTTACGACAATGACCAATACGGTTTCGATGGTAATACTTGTGCAGTATTAGTTGCCATTGATGAACAATCACCTGATATTGCTCAAGGTGTTGATGATTCTCTGGAAACTCGTGACAGTAGTGAAGATGCTCTAGATAAGATTGGGGCAGGTGATCAAGGTTTAATGTTTGGTTACGCTGTTGATGAAACACCTGAACTAATGCCACTACCAATTTCTTTAAGTCATAAGCTAATGAGAAAAATTGCTGACTTAAGAAAAGATGGTACAATTTCATACTTAAGACCTGACGCAAAGGCCGAAGTAACTGTTGAATACGATGACAACAACAAACCTGTTGCTGTTGAAACTGTTGTTTTAAGTACTCAACATGATCCAGATGTTACTTTAGAACAAATTAGAAAAGATGTTATCGAACAAGTAATTAAGGCTGTTATTCCAGCCGAATTACTAAATGACAACACCAAATTCTTCATTAATCCTACTGGACGTTTCGTAATTGGTGGACCTCAAGGTGATGCCGGTTTAACTGGTAGAAAGATTATTGTTGATACTTACGGTGGAGCTGCTCACCACGGTGGTGGTGCATTCTCTGGTAAGGATGCTACTAAGGTTGATAGATCAGCAAGTTATGCTGCTAGATATATCGCTAAGAACATCATTGCTGCTAAGTTAGCTACTCGTATTGAAGTACAAGTTGCTTACGCTATCGGTGTTGCAAAGCCTGTTTCAATTTCTGTAAATACTTTTGGTACAGCTACCGTTTCAGAAAATGATCTAATTAAAGCAATTAGAGAAATTTTTGACTTAAGACCAGCTGGTATCATTAAGATGCTTGACTTAAAGCGTCCTATTTACAAGAAAACAGCCGCTTACGGTCACTTTGGTAGAACCGATATCGATTTACCTTGGGAACATACTGACAAGGTTGAAGAACTACAAAATTTCTTTAAATAATATATCTTAAAACGATAAAGACGATTTATTTGTAGAAAATTACTTATAAATCGTTTTTATTTTGATGGAGGAACAATGAGTATTAATACGCAAAAGAACAATGTTTTATTAGTTACCATATCATTGTTTATCGCTACATTTATGAGTGCCGTTGAAGGAACGATTGTATCAACTGCTATGCCCACAATTGTAGGGGATTTACATGGTGTCTCAATTATGAACTGGGTATTCTCAGTTTACTTACTTACCAACGCAATATCGACACCAATCTATGGGAAATTATCAGATCAATTTGGTAGAAAGAAGATATTTATCTTTGGAATTGGAATCTTCCTAATTGGATCAATTTTCTCTGGAATGTCTAATTCAATGACAACATTGATAATTTGGCGAGCAATTCAAGGTGTCGGTGCAGGGGTAATTATGCCATTATCCTACACAATTGTTGCTGATATCTATTCTGATGAGAATAGGGGTAAAATCTTAGGACTAAACGGTGCTATTTGGGGGATTGCATCAATCTTAGCTCCCTTAATTGGTGGATTTTTGGTTGATAGCCTTAGTTGGCACTGGATTTTCTTCTTAAACTTGCCACTTGGAGTCATCGCATTGATTATTTTTATCGTTAGTTTTCATGAAAAACACGTCGTGGTTAAACAATCAATTGATTACCTAGGAATGGTTTATCTATCACTATTATTATTGTCATTGATGTACATCATCCAATTGATCAGTGATTTATCAGATAACTGGCAACCCATCTCATATTGTATTTTCTTCTCAATATTATTGTTAATCTTATTCGTAAGAAAAGAACATTGTGCTGAAAATCCAATTATTCCAATGAAGTTATTGAAAAACAGAACGTTTGTTATTCAAAACATTATTGCCTTTCTAATCAGTGGTTTCTTGATGGGACTAGAAGTATATCTTCCAGTTTGGACACAAGGAATCTTTGGATACCCAGCAACACTTTCTGGATTAGCCATCACACCAACTTCAATCCTTTGGATCTTTGGTGCATTTGTATCCGGATGGTTATTATCTAGAATGAAGGCATTCTACGCTACAATGTTTGGTTTATTCTTTATTTTAGTTGCTGCCATTTGGGTTGTATTACTACCATTTACAGTTTCATTCGCCTGGTTCTTTGCCATCGCAGCAATTTGCGGAATTGGTTTTGGAATCACAATTACCAATGGAACAGTAATCTCACAAAACAGTGTTGAAAAATCAGACGTTGGTGTTGCGACATCATTCAATACACTATGTAGAATTTTTGGTCAAACATTGATTGTGGCCGTTTTAGGTATCGTGATGAATAGACAACTAACCATTGGAATTCTTCATACTGATGGTGCCAAAATGGATATGATTAATAAAATTGTTAATGTTAAAACTGCTCATTTAGTTCCTGCTAAATTAATGGAACCATTAAGAAACGTGATTTATGATTCACTACACAAAGTATTTTGGGTATGCTTGTTTATCGTTATCTTTGCGGTAATTGTAAACTTATATGATCGTATTTTAGCTAAAAAGTAAAATAAAAAATTCCAACTTTAATTAGTTGGAATTTTTTTGTATTGCCAATAGGATAGGTGGGCAATGAACCTGATTAATGAATTGATATTGCATGACTGAAAATGCTTTTTGGTCTAAACTTTGAGCATATTGAATTACGGCATCTTTTTCTTGTGGACCGCCATCATGGCCATAGTATAGAACTAAGACGACAATGCCATTTACTTCAAGTTTGTCTAGACATGACTTAATCGCTGTCAGGGTGGTATCTGGTTTTGTGATAATATCCTTGTTACTTCCTGGTAGATATCCAAGGTTAAAGATGGCAGCATTAATTGATCCATCGACTAGTTTTGCAATATTTTCATGACCGGTATTAAAAAGGGTGACGTTACTACTTAAATTTTTGTCATCTAATCTTTGTTTAGTGTAGTTAATTGCTTCTGCTTGCACATCGAAGCCATAAACTTTTCCGTTTTCACCAACTAACTGTGATAAAAACTCAGTATCATTTCCTTTTCCAACGGTTGCATCAACGACAGTGTCGCCGCTTTGCACCAATTGAGATAGTAGGGTATGACTGTATCTAACTGATGGTTGAATTTTCATTATTTAATTACTCCTTGATTAATAACTATCAATAATTCTAACACATTTGATAATTGTCCTTGATTTTAATTCTGTAGACTGGTATATTTAAAATAATTAAATTACCGAATAGAAATTGTTGATACGAGGTAGTAGATTGGCGTTGCTTTTCAGAAACTAAATGGCCGCTGTGAATTTAGACCAATGCTAATTGAACTAGTCGTAGAGATCTTGACTGAATCTCAGTAGGTTAAGACGTTTTCCGCGTTAAGGACTTGAGATGTATCTATATTTTATAGATAAACTTAGGTGGTACCGCGGAATTTTCGTCCTATAGGCTTTATAGCTTATAGGACTTTTTTATTCGATAACTGATTAAAGGAGGAATTTTTTATGGCTTATAATCACAAAGATGTTGAAAAGAAATGGCAAAAATATTGGGAAACCAATGAAACTTTTAAAACAACAAATGATGAAAACAAAGAAAATTACTATGCTCTAGATATGTTCCCATATCCTTCTGGTCAAGGACTTCACGTAGGACATCCTGAAGGATACACTGCAACTGATATCATGGCTAGATTTAAGAGAATGCAAGGAAAGAATGTATTACATCCAATTGGATTTGATGCATTCGGTTTACCTGCTGAACAATACGCATTAAAGACAGGTAACCATCCTGGTTCATTTACTCAAAAGAACATCGAACACTTTAGAGAACAAATTAAGTCATTAGGTTTCTCATACGACTGGGACAGAGAAGTTGATACTACTGATCCTAAGTACTACAAGTGGACTCAATGGATTTTTGAACAATTATACAAAAAAGGTTTAGCTTACGAAGACGAAATCGAAGTTAACTGGGCTCCCGACTTTATGGGTGGAACCGTTGTTGCTAACGAAGAAGTTATCGATGGTAAGACTGAACGTGGTGGATACCCAGTATACCGTGTTCCAATGAAGCAATGGGTATTAAAGATTACTGCATATGCTGATCGTTTAATCGATGACTTAGACGACTTAGACTGGCCAGAAAGCATTAAAGAAATGCAAAGAAACTGGATTGGTCGTTCAAAGGGTGCCAGCGTATTCTTTGGTGTTAAAGACCATGATGAAAAGATTGAAGTCTTCACAACTAGACCAGATACTTTATTCGGTGCTGGATACATCGTGTTAGCACCTGATCATGATTTAGTAGACAAGATTGCTACTGATGACAAGAAAGAAGCAATTGAAGCTTACCGTAAGGAAGTTGCTACTAAGTCTGATTTAGAACGTACTGATTTAAACAAAGACAAGTCTGGTGTATTTACCGGAGCTTACGGAATTAACCCAGTTAATGGTGAACAAATTCCAATTTGGATTGGTGACTACGTTCTTTCATCATACGGAACTGGTGCAATTATGGCTGTTCCAGCACATGATGACCGTGATTATGAATTTGCCAAGAAATTTGACCTTCCTATCAAACCAGTTATCGAAGGCGGCGACATTGAAAAAGAAGCTTACACTGGCGACGGTGTTCACATTAACTCAGACTTCTTAGATGGTATGAACAAAAAAGATGCCATTGACGCTATCGTAAAATGGTTGGAAGACAACAATGCAGGTCATGCTAAGACTAACTACCGTTTGAGAGACTGGATTTTCTCACGTCAAAGATACTGGGGTGAACCAATCCCAGTTATTCATTGGGAAGACGGTGAAACTGGTTTAGTACCAGAAGATGAACTTCCATTGGTATTACCAGAAACTGATAACATTGAACCATCAGGTACTGGTGAATCTCCATTAGCTAACATTGACGAATGGGTAAATGTTGTTGATGAAAATGGTCGTAAGGGTAAACGTGAAACTAACACCATGCCACAATGGGCTGGTAGTTCATGGTACTACTTAAGATACATTGATCCACACAACGATAAGATGATTGCTGACCCTGAATTATTAAAGAAATGGTTACCAGTTGACCTATACATTGGTGGTGCAGAACATGCCGTTCTTCACTTACTATATGCTCGTTTCTGGCATAAAGTTCTTTATGATTTAGGTGTTGTTCCTACCAAGGAACCATTCCACAAGTTAGTTAACCAAGGAATGATTTTAGGTACTAACCACGAAAAGATGTCTAAATCAAAGGGTAACGTTGTTAACCCTGACGATATCGTTGAAGAATACGGTGCAGATACATTGAGATTATACGAAATGTTCATGGGCCCATTAACTGAATCGAAGCCTTGGAGTACTGAAGGTATTAATGGTGCCAACAGATGGGTTAACCGTGTTTGGAGATTAATGATCGATGATGAAGACAGACTTCGTGACCGTATCACTACTGTAAACGATCATAAATTAGATAAGATTTACAACCAAACTGTTAAGAAGGTAACTGATGATTACGAAAACCTTCGTTTCAACGTTGCAATTTCAAGCATGATGGTATTTGTAAATGAATGCTACAAGCAAGATAGTTTATTCCTAGACTACATGGAAGGCTTCGTGAAGTTAGTTTCACCAATCATTCCACATATGGCTGAAGAACTATGGAGCAAGTTTGGTTATGACGACAGCATTACTTATGCTAAATGGCCAGAATACGATGAAAGTAAACTAGTTGATGATGAAGTACAAATCGTAGTTCAAGTTAACGGTAAGGTTAGAGCTCATATTAAGGTTGCCGCTGATGCATCTAAGGATGCTACTCAAGAAGCAGCTATGAGTGACGACAAGATTAAGGCAGATATTGAAGGAAAGACAGTTAGAAAGGTAATTGTTGTTCCTGGTAAGATTGTAAATATCGTTGCTAACTAAAGAAAAAGAGTGATAATTTAACGATTATCACTCTTTTTTTGTGTCTAATAGTGGTATCATGTTGATTACGAGTAAAATATTGATTAAAATGAACAAGTTAGAGAAATTTGAAAGTGGGAATGCGATATGCATGAACAAGATAAAAATATGAAAGACAATTTAGCTCAGGATAAGATGATTGAGGGATCCGCATGGATGACTGCGGGAAGCATCTTATCAAGAATATTAGGAGCAGTATACATAATTCCTTGGAGTATGATGCTTGGAACTTTGTATTTACAAGCAAATGCTTTATACGTTCAAGGATACAACGTTTATAGTTTGATTTTAATTATTTCAATTGCCGGAATCCCATCCGCAATTGCCAAACAGGTTGCTCATTATAATGCCTTAAATGAGTACGGTGTCAGTGTCAGGTTGTACAAACGAGGATTATTATTATCACTAATCACAGGGATTGTTTGTGCATTAATCCTATATATCGGAGCACCTGCATTTGATAACGGAAATCCTGATTTAATTCCGGTTATGAGATCATTATCATGGGCCGTATTAATCATTCCAACCATGAGTTTAACCCGTGGTTACTTCCAAGGATTCCAAGATATGGCACCTTCAGCTATTTCACAATTTGCCGAACAATTATTCCGTGTTATTTACATGTTGGTGGCTGTATTTTTCATTATTAAGGTGCTACACGGTAATTGGGTAACTGCTGTCTCTCAATCTACATTTGCTGCCTTTGTTGGATCAGTTGCCGGATTATTAGTTTTAGCCTGGTATTACTTAAAACGTCGTCGTTACTACCGTTCTTTGGTTAAAAATAGTAACAATGAAATTCATGTAAATGCCAATAAGTTGTACGTTGAAATCATCCAACAAGCCGTACCATTCGTTATTTTAGGTGCTGGAATTTCAATCTTCCAACTAATTGATCAATTTACATTCTTTAAGATTATGCATGTTGCCACAAATGCTTCCAATCAAGTTCTTAACCAGTTGTACGCAATTTTTGCTGGTAACGCCAACAAGCTAATCATGATTACCATCTCACTTGCTTCTGCAATGGCAATCACTGTTGTTCCTTTACTATCCGAAGCATACACAAAGGGTGATAAGAA
Source organism: Apilactobacillus intestinapis (assembly GCF_049166695.1). Taxonomy (NCBI): domain Bacteria; kingdom Bacillati; phylum Bacillota; class Bacilli; order Lactobacillales; family Lactobacillaceae; genus Apilactobacillus; species Apilactobacillus intestinapis. Next base: position 396,138 of record NZ_JBMHFD010000001.1, on the reverse strand, counting down.
GGAAATCAGCCACCAAATTTCAAGTGGTTTTGTATTGTTCTCATTCGTAATGATTCCAGCAGCGTTAGGGATGACCGCTGTTGCTGGTCCTTTGAACCGTTTGTTCTACGGAACTGGTAATGGGGCACTATCAGCTAATGTATTAGCATTCTCATCCATTATTTCAATCTTCTTTGGATTGTTCACCGTTGTGACTGCGATGATGCAAGGAATTTCTCAAAATAAGGTTGCCGTAAGATACTTTATTTACGGAATCATTGCTAAAGTTGTATCACAATTCCCAATGGTATTCTTCTTCAAGGAATTCGGTCCTTTAATTTCTTCCGCAATTGGATTTATGGTTGTAAACGGATTGATTATCAATTCATTGGATCGTCAGTTTAAGATTAGAAGTGATAAGATTCTAAACCAGATTAACTGGATTGTACTATTCTCACTTGTAACTTACCTTGTTGCGTTAGCATCTGTATATGCAGGCAACATGATTGTCGGCTTATTGATGAATCCATTCACTCGTGTTGGTAGTTTCATCGTTGTTTCAATTTCAACTTTATTAGGTGGAGTGGTATATGTTTACCTTGCACTTAAGAGTAGAATTGCCGATACAGTTATTGGTATCAAGGCCACATCAATTCGAAACAAATTGAATATTAAATAAAGCTGAAAGCATGGGTAATGAAGATGAAAAATAAAGATATATTTACGCATCCATTAATTGCAATCCTATTGGCAATAACCAGTGGTGGAATTGACGCCTATACCTTCATCGAACAAGGCGGGGTATTTGCCGGATTACAAACAGGTAACTCAATTTTGTTTGGGATTAGTTTAGCTAATCATGACTTTGATCAATCTTTGAAGTATATTTTCTCAATTATTTTCTTTGCGTTAGGAATTGTGATTATCAAGGTAATGCAAAGAAAACTGGACTCCATCAATACACGAAAAGTGATAATCATGTTTTATGAAATAGTGGTTATTATGATTGTTGGTTTACTAGTCAAGGATACCTCATCAGTTTTAATCGTGGGACTGTTATCGTTAGTATCAGCTGCCCAATTACAAGAATTCAAACTGCTAAATGGAAATCCATTTAATCCATTAATGATGACTGGAAACATTAGTAAAATCGCTAATAATGCATATTTAGCATTGGCTGATCATGATAAAAAGGCTAAATCACTATTGATTGATACCATCATGGTAATTACAAGTTTCATTTTAGGAACCTTCATCATGGGGATTGTCGATCATTACCTAAATGCTTACTCAGTACTAGTATTGATTATTCCATTATCATTGGTAATAATTTTTAACTTTATAAATCGCAAATAAAAAAAGACGGAATCGATTATGATTCTGTCTTTTTTTCGCTTGCTTTCATGAATTCGGGGATGTGTTCAATGATTTGGGTAGGAAGAACAACATATTGGTTCTCAGCTAATTTATCAGCGATTGCGCTGTGAGCATATACGGCAGATAAAACTGCATCAGTTGTATCTGAGAATTGTGCTACGAACCCGGCAACCATTCCGGCTAAAGTATCCCCCATACCACCAGTTGCTTGAGCAGGGGTACCACCAGGATTAATCCAGATATCATCATTATGATATATCTTGGTATGGTGTGACTTAACAACAACTGTAGCATTTAATTTCTTGACGGCTTTTTGATTGTTTTCATCGGTTTGGTCACTGATTTTAATGCCAGATAATCGTTGCCATTCCATTTGATGTGGTGTGAAAATAAGTTTTGCATCAGGAAGGTCAAGATTATGATTGGCAATAAGTGTGATGGCTGAACCATCAATAATTAATTTTTGTGTTGGCTGGATGTTATTAAAAACAGTTTTTAAGATAGTTAGACTGTTTTCATCAGTTCCTAGTCCTGGACCGATTAGGACAACATCGAATCCGTTAAGCATCGACTTAATACTGTCTAAATCATTAAAGTCTACAAACATTGCTTCAGGAATGTTGGTATGAAGACTAGAAAGATTGACTGGGTCCGTAAAAGTAGTTGTTAATCCTGCACCAGAATAGACACAGGCCTTTGAGGCCATGATAATAGCACCGCCAAAGTTATTGGTACCACCAATAATACCAACTCGTCCAAAAGTGCCTTTATGGCTATTATTTGGACGTTTAATAATAGTGTTATTAACGATGTCAGTTGAAATTTCTGTCATATTAATTCCTCCTAACGTTTTATCTTCAGTATATCACTAAAAAATTGGTACTTCATTGATGTGTTTTTATTAGATTATGCTAAAATATATGGAAAGGTAAAGGAGGATTTCAAAATGATTAATTGGGATAAATTAGCTCAAGACTACAAGGAAGATTATCTAAAGGATTTAGCTGACTTAATTTCTATCGATAGTGAAAGAAATGATAACGAGGCTACTGATGAATTTCCTTTAGGACCTGGTCCAGCTAAAGCATTAGTAAAGTACTTAGAAATTGGTAAACGCGACGGTTTCACTGTCAAGAACTTAGATAACCTAGTTGGTTACATAGAATACGGTAGTGGAGATAAGACATTTGCTATTTTAGCCCATGCTGATGTTATGCCAGCCGGTGAAGGATGGGACAGCAATCCATTTGAAATGATGATCAAAGACGGAAAAGTATTTGGTCGTGGTGCCTCCGACGACAAGGGACCTGGTTTGGCTGCATACTATGGTCTAAAGATGATGAAGGACCAAGGAATTGAACCTAACTGCAAGCTTCGATTCATTATTGGTACCGATGAAGAAAGTAACTGGACTGGAATGAAGCATTACTTCAAGTTAGAACCAGAACCTGACTTTGGATTCTCTCCAGATGCTCAATTCCCAGTTATTAATGGTGAAAAAGGTAATACAACATTTGAAACTACTTTTGGTACCAACCAAGAAGATTCAGCTGATTACTACTTAGCTAACTTCGATGCCGGTTTAAGAGAAAACATGGTACCAAGGGATGCTTTTGCTGATGTTAAGACTGCATTTAAAGATCAAATGGCAGAAGAATTCTCAACATTTATGCAAGATCGCAAACTAGACGGTGGTTCTGAAATCACTGAAGATGGAATCAAGTTACATTTAATTGGTAAGTCAGCACACGGAATGGAACCAAGAAACGGTGTTAATGGTGGAACATTCCTAGCTAACTTCTTACGTGGCTACGATTTCTCTGGTGATGCTAAGAACTTTATTAAGTTTGTTGCAGAATTCCTACACGGTGATTCTCGAGCAAACAGAATCGGTGCTAACTACACTGATGAAATCATGGGTGACTTAACAATGAACGTTGGTATCTTAAAGTTCAACCCAACTGATGGAGGTTTTGTTAACACTAACTTTAGATATCCTAAGGGCATTAGTGTTGAAACCATTGGAAAACACTTAAGCCAAGCTGCTAAGGTAATGGATGGAACTGTTAACAACACAGACGACATGGTTCCTCACTATGTTGATCCAAAAGACCCAATCGTAAACAAACTAATCAATGTTTACCGTGAACGCACTGGTAAGACTGAAGCCCAACCACAAGTAGTTGGTGGTGGTACTTACGGTCGTATGATGAAGAGAGGGGTAGCATTCGGTGCTGAATTCCCTTGGACTGTAAACACAATGCACCAAGCCAACGAATACCAAGTTGTAGACGACTTGATGTTAGCGATGGCAATTTATGGTCAATCAATCTTTGAACTAGGTACATTAGAAGATAACTAAACACAAAAAATCCCAAATCATTATGATTTGGGATTTTTTATTATCTGATTTTTTTAAGTTCTTCATCAATCATGTTTAAAACGATGTCGACGTTAGCATCTTCTGATAGGTCGTATTTTTGAAGGTCAATCTTCATCTTAGGACTCTTATCATATTCTTCATACCATTGTTTGTATGCTGACCACATGTGATAGTAATATTCTTTTAACTTAGGATCGTTATCGAATTGTTCGTAGTCACGGCCGCGCATTTTAATTCTGTGTAGAATGGTTTCAAAATCGGTTTCAGCATATACCATTAGGTCTGGAGCTTTTTTAGGAAGTTGATCTAATTCGCCCATCATTTTGTCCAGCAATTCTAGGTAAATTTTCAATTCCATGTCTGAAATGTTACCTTCAGCATTATTTTGTTTTGTGAAAAGGGCATCTTCATAGATTGATCTATCTAAGATGTTGTTATCGTCTGATAGCGCCTTCTTAATCATTGAAAAACGTTTGTTTAAAAAGTAAATTTGCAATAAGAATCCATATTGTTCTGGATTGTTATAGTACAAAGGCAAAACAGGATTTTCACCAACTGGTTCATAGAAGGCCTTAGTGCCTAAATGTTTTGCGATTTTACCGGTCAAAGTTGTCTTACCAACACCAATCATCCCTGCTGTAATTATCACCATATTAACTCCTCATTTTTTGAAATAGTAATAATATTTTATCATATTTTAAAACCGAACTTAATATCAAAAGAAAAAACCCGGGCATAAAAATACCTGGGTTTGTTGTTATTTGTTATTTTTTTGTTCTGAAAGTAAATCACGGATTTGACCTAATAGGATGTCAGTCTTGGTATCCTTAGGAGTAGTATCGCGTTTTGAAACTTTGTTGTAAGTTCTTACAATCAAGAATACAACGAAGGCAACAATCAAGAAGTTAATAACATCGTTGATGAAACTACCGACTCTGAAGTGAGCTGAACCCACTGAGAAGACGATTGATGATAAGTTCATTTGACCCATGAAAATTCCAATTAAAGGATTAATCAAGTTGGAAGTAAATGACTTAACGATGGTTGTGAATGCTGAACCAATGATTACACCAACGGCTAAATCTAAGACATTACCTTTAGAGATGAATGCTTTGAATTCTTTAAACAAATTGCAAACCTCCTTTCACTATGTAACTATATTTAATACTAACATAAAAAATTATAAAGAATTGCTTAAATCTGTATACTTGAGATATTTTTAGGAATATTATGAAATTACATAAGGGGTGATACGAGTGAATTATAGAAAAACAATTTTTGCGACACTAAGTGCCTCTGTTTTATTGGGAACAGCATTTAATTACAACTTTGATGCTCAAGCTAAAAAAACGGTACATAAGGTTAAGATTCATAAAAAGTCCAAAGCTAAATCTAGTTCAGCGACCTCAAACTTCGCGATTATTCTAAAAACAAGGAGTAGTAGTAAACTAGAAAATTATGTTTTGACCAAGCATAAGAAGTTCTTATCTACCAAACAGTTTGCCAATAGTTATGGACAAACCAATAGAACTGTCGCTGCAATTCAAAAGTATTTCAAAAAGTATCATATTAATACTACTAAGTACGCGGGTAACCTTGTTTTAAGAGGTTATGGTAGCAAGACTAACATTCAAAAAGCGCTTAAGTATAAGCAAGTGAGAGTGAAGGTCAACGGTAAGTTCGTCTACCGTCCAAACCATGAACCAAAGATGATGGGTAATCTTCAAAAGCATGTTAATGGATTCATGGGGCTAAGTAACTATGATCACGTTAATAGCAATGTGGCTAAGAAAACTAAGAGTAGCTCAATGAAGCGCAGCCCTAAGGACTTCATCAGTCGTTATGGTGCAACCTCATTAAAACAAGCTAATCGTGGTAGTAAACATGGAATTGGGATTATCTCATTCGGTGGCTTTAAGAATTCCGACATTACCAGATTTTGGAAGAAGGTAGGGATTCCTTCAAGCATTAAACGAGTTCACGTTTACAAGGATGCCTATGCCTCAATCAAGTCGCAAAGTGATGAAACTACAATGGATATCCAACAAGCTGGTGCAATTGCGCCTAAATCAAACATCAATGTTTATATTTCTCAACCAACCATCTCTGGAATGGTAGAGAGCTTCGCTAAAGCAATCAGTGCTAACAAGTCCGACAGTTTATCATTGAGTTGGGGAATTAGTGAAGCCGAACTACAACAAATGATGAATGAAGGGTTCATTTCTAAGAACTACAATTCAATTATGAATAGCTTGTTACTACAAGGTGCTGCGCAAGGGATTAGTATTTTTAATTCAACCGGTGACAATGGTGCCTATGATGGGATTGAAGGGGGAGTAACTGGATTAACAGTTGAATCTCCAGCTTCATCTCCATTCATTACAGCCGTTGGAGCAACCAGTGTGCCAATCAATTATACTGTCAACGGTCACAAGGTTAAGGTTGATAAGGAACGTGCATGGTCAAATGATTTCTTATATCCATACTTTAACCAATTGAAGCTATATAACAGTGATCAAAATAGTTTCCTAAGTACTTACTTTGCTGGAACCGGTGGTGGTTTCAGTAAGTTCAACCAAACACCTGCATACCAAAGTAATGTCAGTGGTGTAAATAGTTACAATGCTATTCAATACTGGAACATGGATAGTGGTTATGCAAAACAATACGCAAAGCCAACCCAAACTTCTGGAACTGCATCTGGTAGAAACCTACCGGACATTGTTGCTAACGGTGATCCTCAAACCGGATACACTGTGTTATATAACAACCAATGGTTTACCGATGGCGGGACAAGTATTGTAGCTCCTCAAGTTGCTGCGGTAAATTCTTTATACGCTACTAGAGCAAATCATCGTTTCGGATTATGGAATCCACAGTTGTATGCACTTGCTAACAATGGTAACTCACCATTTAATACATTAGATTCTGACAAAGATAATAGTAACTTGTACTATACCGGCCAACCCGGAAAGAAGTACAACCAATCTACTGGTTTGGGAACCGTTAACTACGGTAAGTTATATCAATTAATGAAATAGAAAAAGCCATCCTGATTAAGGATGGCTTTTTTAGTTAGTTATTAGTCTAGTGGTTCGTTGATTCTTTCTAACATTTCCTTAGCAATTAAGGCATGCTTTGAATACTTCTTTAATTGATGGGTAGTAATTTTAGTAGCTGTCATCTTTTCGAATGCGGCACTGTAATCAATAGCGACAGTGTCAGCTGGAATCTTAATTGGTTCTAAGATACGCTTTTTGAAAGCATCACAAGAATCTTCATAAGCCTTTTGTAATCTTTCAACAGTTTCATCATAGCTGTGAGAGATTAAAGACTTCGCGAAACGAAAATCCTTACGATTATATTTGTTACAAATGAACATTACTAAACCAATCATTTTATCTCTTTTTTCTTCTGCCATAATTTCATCTTCTTTCGATTAGATATCGTATCCATACTTTCATTATAGTATCAAAAAATTATTTTTCTCAAGAAAACAGATTATCTTTATAAAATCTTAATTATTAAACAAGATAAATGAAATTGAATCTTATAACTACTATAATTGTTACTACAAAGTGAATTCAGGAGGATTGAAATGCCAAATCAAGATTATATCGAGGTTCATAATGCTTTTCAAAACAACTTAAAGCACTTGGATATCAGCATCAAAAAGCATGCGATTACAGTTTTTACCGGATTATCTGGTGCCGGAAAGTCATCACTTGTTTTTGATACGATTGCTGCTAACTCTAGAAGAGAGTTAAACGAAACATTTCCTAGTTTCACCCAGCAATACCTACCAAAGTATGGAGCTCCACATGTAGGAAGAATCGACAATCTACCTGTTGCGATTGTGATTCAACAAAAGAAGGTCGGGAAAAATCCACGTTCAACACTTGCTACCTACACTGGAATCTATTCATTATTGAGATTATTATTTTCTAGAATTGGTAAACCTTGGGTTGGATACTCTGATACATTTTCATTCAACTTACCTCAAGGGATGTGTGATAAGTGTCAGGGGCTAGGTTACATTGATCACATCAATCCGGACAAGGTGATTGATTACGATAAGTCATTAAACGAAGGGGCAATTACATTCGTTAGTTTTGGTCCTGGAACATGGCGTTGGAAACGTTATGCTTACACCGGCTTATTCGATAACGACAAGAAGATTAAAGATTACTCTGAAAAGGAATTAAATGATTTATTATATGCACCGCAACATCATTTAACTGATGCGCCCAAAGAATGGAAAAAGTCCATTTTGTATGAAGGTGTCATTCCAAGAATTAAACGTTCAATTATTGAAAGTAAAGAAGGAGAACACCACAAGGAAGCCATTCAAGAAATCGTTACTAGAACGGCTTGTGATAAGTGTCATGGTACTAAGTTAAGACCAGAAGTTCTTACTTGTAAGATTAATGGATATAACATTGCCGATGTCTTACAAATGGACTTAAACCACGTTATTGAATTTCTAGATTCAATTGATGAAAAACTAACTGTCGATTTATTGAGAGAACTAACTACCAAGATTCAATCATTAATTGATTTAGGTCTAGGTTATTTAACATTGGACAGAAGTACTGACACATTATCCGGTGGGGAAACTCAAAGAATTAAGATTGCTAAGTACATGAATAGTTCGTTATCTGACATGGTTTACATCTTAGATGAACCAAGTGTTGGATTACATCCAGCGGATATTAAACTAATCAGTCATGCATTGAGAAAATTAAAGGATAAGGGAAACACTGTTTTAGTCGTTGAACATAATCCTGAACTAATTCCAATTGCCGACTACGTTGTCGAAATTGGACCTAAACCAGGTAAAGATGGTGGAAAGATTATGTTTAACGGTAAGTATTCCGACTTACTTAAGAGTGACACCATCACTGGTAAGTTATTACAAGAACCACTGGTATTTAAGCAGGCCAAGAATTTCAACGACACCTTAGATTTAAAGGATGTTAACATCCATAATCTAAAGCATGCCAATGTATCAATTCCATTAAACGCTCAAACCGTTATTTCAGGGGTTGCCGGATCTGGTAAGAGTTCATTAATCCAAGCGGTTAAGGATAAACTAAAAACTGGCTACATTGACTTAACTCAAGATGCAGTTGGAGTAAACATTCGATCAACACCAGCTACCTATCTATATATCCTAGATGATATTAGAAAACTATTTGGGGATGCTAACAAGGTTTCAAGACAACTATTTAGTTATAATGGAAAAGGTAAATGTCCATTATGTAAAGGTCGTGGAGTTCAAATTACTAACATGGCATTTATGGATCCAGTTGTTCAAACTTGTGAAAAATGTCATGGAAAACGTTACAGTGATGAGGCACTACAATACAAATTAAATGGTTTAGACATTGCCGAAGTATTGAATTTATCAATTAAAGAAGCGATTAAGTTCTTCAGTGACGTTGCAGAAATCCACGATAAGTTAGTTAATATGCAAAAGGTTGGTTTGGATTATCTTTCACTTGGCCAATCACTTGATACATTATCAGGTGGAGAAGTCCAAAGATTAAAACTAGCATTGCAACTAAACAAGACCGGTACCGTTTACTTGTTAGACGAACCAACTGCCGGTTTGCATATGAAAGATGTATCCATAATGACTAATTTATTCGATGAATTAGTCGCAAAGGGCAACACTCTAATCATTGTTGAACACAACTTATCTGTAATTAGTAAGTCAGATTGGATGATTGATGTAGGTCCTAAGGCTGGTCGTTACGGTGGTGAAATCCTATATTCAGGAACACCAAAAGACGCATTAAATGACGCTAAATCAGTCACAGGAAATGCAATGAAAGAGTATAACAATGCTCGTAAATAAAAGACGCGTATCAGCGTCTTTTTGTTTTATACAAATTTATAGCGGTTTTTAGACGATTTCACTGGACAGAAGTGTAGATATGATTATACTTAATAATATTAGTTTGTGTACTATATAAATTTGTATCATTGATTAAATTGCTATTTTTATGGCCTAAAATCTAAATATTTTGTTACAATAAAATAAGTACGATTAAAAAGTAACTAAAAATTATTAATACATTAAAAAAACAAAGGGGAATAAAACTTATGTGTGGATTTTGTGGATATGTAAATCATAAAGATGTGCCTAACGACACCATTGAAAAGATGGCTAATCGAATTAAGCATCGTGGCCCTGATGATGAAAAGTATTTCCAAGACGATAAGGTATCAATGGGATTCCGTCGTCTATCAATTATTGACTTAGCTCATGGTGGCCAACCACTATACAGTAAAGATAAGAAGAAAGTATTAACCTTTAACGGTGAAATTTACAACTACCAAGAAATTAGAGATGAATTAATTTCTGAAGGTTGGGAATTTGAAACTGATGTTGACTCAGAAGTTCTAATTCGTGGTTACGAAGCATGGGGTCCAAAACTATTGGATAAACTTCGTGGTATGTACGCATTCGTTATCTATGACAGTGCTAACAACGAAATCTTCGGTGCTCGTGATCATTTCGGAATCAAGCCACTATACTACTACGACGATGGCGACGCATTTATGTACGGTTCTGAATTAAAAGCATTCTTATCAAACCCTGCATTCAAGAAGGAATTAAACCTAAAGCTTCTACCAATTCACTTAAGTTTTGAATTTATTCCATCAGCAGAAACAATGTTCAAGAACGTTTACAAAGTAATGCCTGGTACTTACTTCATTCACCACATTGATGAAAAGAAGACTGAAACACACAGATATTACAAGTTCAACTACGATCACATTGATGAATCACAAACTGTTGAAGAAGATGCCAAGAAGATTGAAGCAATCGTTAAGGATTCTGTAAAGGCCCACATGATTGCTGACGTTGAAGTTGGTAGTTTCTTATCAAGTGGTGTTGACTCAAGTTACGTTTTAAACGAAGCTTCAAAATTAAAACCAATTAAGTCATTCTCACTTGGATTCAACGATTCTAAGTTTAGTGAATTATCATGGTCAACTGACTTTGCTCAACAAATCGGTCAAAAGAACACACCAATCAAGATTACTGGTGATGACTACTTTGATTTCTTACCAACTATGATGTACTACATGGATGAACCACTTTCAAATCCATCAGCTATTCAATTATTCTACTTAGCTCAAGGTACTAGTAAAGAAGTTAAGGTTGCTTTATCTGGTGAAGGTGCTGATGAATTCTTCGGTGGTTACAATACTTACCTAGAAGCAATTCCATTTGAAAGATACCAAAAATACGTTCCTGGATTTATCCGTAGTGCATTAGCTAAGATGGCTACTAAGATGCCTCGTTTCCACGGTCGTCGTTTCTTAATTCGTGGTGCTCAACCATTGAGTGAAAGATACTACCGTGTTAACTACGTATACAACTACGATGACAGAAACAAGTTATTAAAGGATCCATCATTGAACGTTGATTCAGGTGCTTACTCAAAATACATTTTTGATGAAGTAGCTGACAAAGACGAAATGACTCAAATGCAATACTTTGACATCAATGCTTGGTTACCATTTGATATTTTACAAAAGGCTGACCGTATGAGTATGGCTAACTCTCTTGAAGTTAGAACTCCATTGGTTGATAAGAAGGTTGCTGAGTTTGCTGCAACTATGCCAATTAAGACTCGTATCAACAAAGAAGGTACTAAGATTTCACTTCGTAAAGCAGCTGAACGTGCATTACCTGACAAGGTTGCTATGAAGGAAAAACTTGGTTTCCCATCACCAATCGCATCATGGATCAGAGAACCTAAGTTCCATGAAAGAATTGTGAGAGCATTTACTTCTGACGTTGCTGAAAAGTTCTTTAACACCGATGAATTGTTAAGAATTCTAAAGGAACATGATGAAGGTAAATCAAGCATGCAAAAGATTATGACACCTTACCTATTTATTCTATGGTATGAAGTATACTTCCCAGAAGATACAAACGCTGATACTATTAACAAGGTACAACTACAAGCATAATTTTTAAATCTTGATATAAGGAAGTAAAAACAATGGCTCTTGGAATTGATGAAATAAAAACAATATTAACTGAACATGGACTAATACAAGAAATTGTATCAGGTGAGGATGTTTCATTTGATGAAGTAACTTACGATTCCAGAAATGTTAAACCAAATACATTGTTCTTTTGTAAGGGTAATTTCAAGCCCGAATACTTAGCGATGGCTAAGGAAATGGGTGCGACTGGTTACGTTGCTGAACAAAAGTATGATGAAGGTAATGGCTTAACTCAAATCATTGTGAATAACGTGCAAAAGGCAATGTCTCTAGTAGGCGCTGCCTTTTACTGCTATCCTCAAAATGATTTGTTTGTTATTGCTTATACCGGGACTAAGGGGAAGACAACATCTTCTTACTTTGCTAAAAGTATTTTAGATAACACCAATAACAACAAAACAGCATTGATTTCTACAATTGATACTGTTGTTGGAAACGAACCATCACAACGCTTCAAGTCACATTTAACCACCCCTGAGTCATTAGATATTTTTAACTACATGAGACAAGCAGTGGATAATGGAATGACTAGTCTAGTGATGGAAGTTTCATCACAAGCATACAAAAAGTTAAGAGTCTACGGACTTCATTTTGATGTGGGTATTTTCTTAAATATTTCACCGGATCATATTGGTCCAAACGAACATCCAACATTTGCCGACTATCTACACTGCAAGGAACAATTAATGGTTAATTCCACACATTGTATTATTGATGCAGACACAGATTACATGTTAGATGTCTACGAAGCAGCTAAATCAACTACTGATCCAGACAAAATTTATCTATTCAGTAGGGATAAAAAAGAATTTGAAGACGTACAAATTGATTTCAATTTCTCAAGCATCTCAGACACAATCGACAGCAATGAAATTAGAGTAGTTGCTAATAGTGAAAAAGCTAAGAAAATGAATGTCGAAGATGACTACAAAATTGGAGTTGTGGGAGACTATAACGAAGCTAATGCAATGTCTGCGATTATCGCTTCTGCATTGGATAATGCTAGTGCACAAGACGCCAAAAAGGGATTGAAAGATGTGTTTGTTCCAGGGAGAATGGAATCATACAAATCTAAGCACAATGGTACAATTTACGTTGATTATGCCCATAACTACGCTAGCATGCATGCACTATTAGGATTTTTGAAGAGTAATAATCCTGATGGCAAGGTAATTGTTGTAGTGGGAAGTCCTGGTAATAAGGGACTAGATCGTAGAGAAGGTTTTGGAAAAGCATTAACTGAAAGTGCAGATATTGTATTTTTAACTTCTGATGACCCAGCCTTTGAAGATCCAAAAGACATTATTAACGAAATAGATTCTTACATTAATCATGATAAAGTTGACGTTCATATTGAACTAGACAGAAAAATGGCTATTAAAAAGGCTATTCACGCCGGTGATAATAATGCTATGATAGTAGTTGCTGGTAAAGGAAGAGATCCTTACCAAAAAATCAACGGCGTAGATACTCCATACGAAACAGATCCCGTCGTGGTACAAAATGTTTTGAGAGGGATAGATAATGAGTAATTTAGAATCTAATTTTACAGTTGTTCTATTAGGTAGTGATTTCAATGCTTATGGAATGGCTCGTTCATTATATGAAAAATACAGAAAACCCGTGAAGGCATACGCTGAACAAGCACTTGCACCTACACGTTTTACAAAAATTGTTGATTTAACTTTGATTGATGGCTTTAGCGAAGATCCAAAATGGATTGAATCAATGAAAGAACTTAAGAAGGAATATGCGTCACATGAAGAACCAGTTATCTTAATTGGTTGTGGCGATGGTTATGCTGAATTGATTTCAAAACATAAGGATGAATTAGAAGACGTCTTCGTTTGTCCATACGTTGATTATGACTTAATCAAGAAATTAAACAGTAAAGAAAACTTCTATAAGTTATGTGAAGAATATGATTTACCATATCCAAAGACAAAGATTATTTCTAAAAATGATTTTGAAAGTGATGAAAAGATTGAACAACCATTTGGTTATCCAGTCGCATTAAAGCCAACCAACAGTGTTGAATGGTTGGATGTTCACTTTGAAGGCAGAAAAAAAGCATTCATTATTGAATCACAAGATGAATTTGAAGATATAATTGAAAAGATTTATACCAATGGATATACTTCTGATTTGATTCTTCAAGACTTTATCCCCGGTGATGACAGTAACATGCGTACTTTAAATGCCTACGTCGACAAGAATCACAAAGTTAAGATGATGTGTTTAGGTCATCCATTATTGGAAGACCCATCACCAGCAGCTATTGGTAACTATGTAGCTATCTTGCCAGAATATAACGAAAAGCTATATTCAATGGTCCAAGGATTCCTAGAAAAGATTAACTATGTTGGTTACGCTAACTTTGATATGAAATACGATACTCGAGACAATACTTTCAAACTATTTGAAATTAACTTGAGACAAGGTAGAAGTAGTTTCTTCGTAAGTTTAAATGGTTACAATTTAGCTGATTGGGTTGTTAGAGATTACGCATTTGATGACTTATCAGATAAAGAAACTGTATACGCTAACGAAAACAAAGACAATCGTTACCTATGGTTAGGTGTTGGCGAACAAGTCTTCAAGAAATATGCTAAGGACAACGCAGACAAGGAATTCGCTCTTCAATTAATCAAGAAGGGCCAATACGGTACTACTTTCTGGTATAACCGTGACAAGAGCTTTAAGCGTTGGTTATTAGACGTTTGGATTAAGCATAACTACGCTAAGAATTTCAAACGTTACTTTAGCGAAAAATAGGGATGATAAAATGAGACATTTCTTTTCAATTATTGGTGGAATGGGAACAGAAGCTACCGAAAGTTACATTCATTTATTGAATCAACGAACACCAGCTAGTAATGATCAGGAATATTTAAATTATATCCTTGTAAATCATGCGACTGTCCCAGACAGAACCAATTACATTTTAGACAATACTAAACCAAACCCATTGATTCCATTAAAGGAAGATATTAAGCAACAATCACAATTAAATCCGGATTTCTTTGTGATTCCTTGTAACACTGCTCATTTCTTCTTTGATGAATTACAGTCAGCAACAAGCGTGCCAATTTTGCATATGCCAAAGGAAGCAGTTGCTGAAATTAGTAATGTGTATCCTAATGCTAAAAGAATTGGTTTGATTGCTACCAAGGGAACCATTTTTGATGGTATTTACGATACTGAAGTGCAAAACGCTGGTTATGAAATTATAAAACCAACTGAGCATATTCAAGAAGAAACAATGGATTTGATATACAAATATGTCAAAGAACAAAATAAAGTTAACAAAGAACTATATCATCACATCTTAGATGAAATGAAGAACGAGATGAATTGTGACGTAATCATCTTAGGTTGTACAGAATTATCTGTTGCCGAAGAACGTGCCTCAGATCATGACTACCCAGTGATTGATGCCCAATCAGTCTTAGTTGATCGTTCAATTGAATTAGCTTTAAAGAACAGAGAAAAAGACATCGAATAATTCGATGTCTTTTTTATATTACATTATAGATAGTGATGCCAATCAAAGCGATGATTACTATGATTAGGCCAATCACATTGAAATTAATAAGGTGATTTTGTTGTTTGTTTGTATAGTTTAATTCTGTTAGACCACCAAGTAGGACAGCTAACACATCAGCAATTATTGCGGTGTAGAAACGATGATCCGAAACTCGAATGGTGATAACGATTTGCGTAATCAGTATTAATATATATATTACTCGACTAGCAATTAACCATTGGATGACTCTCTTAACGGAGACCCTGGTGATACCAATTATGGTTACTGCTATATAAATAAATAACATTATTAGTGTTAAGCTAGCCCACATAATATCTCCTCCTGATAGGTATTTTATCATAAATAATCATAATAAAACTTGAATTAAAATATTAGAGTGATAGAATAACTACAACATTAAAGGAGGTATGCTTTATGACAAGAAAAATTGGTATTATTGGAGACGGTAGTGTGGGAGCTGCAGTAGCGCACCACATTGTTGTTTCTGGAATTGCAGATGATTTAGTCATAATTGATCACGATGAAGCAAAAGTTGAAGCTGATGCTTTAGACTTTAGGGATGCAATGTCTAACATTAAGGACCATACAAATATTGAAGTTAATAACTATGACAGTTTAGCCGATGCAGATGTTATTATTTCAGCAGTTGGACACATTGAATTAATTAGAGAAAATAAGGATAAAAATGATCGTTTTGCCGAATTAAACGCTAACGTAAAAGAAGTTAAAGATGTTGCAAAACACATTAAAGATTCTGGTTTTCATGGAATCATTATTGTAATTACTAATCCAAACGATGTTATTACTTCCTTATATCAACGTGAAACTGGACTTGCTAAAGAACGTGTTATCGGAACAGGGACACTTCTAGATTCAGCTCGAATGAAGAGGGCAGTTGCAGCAAAACTTAACATTGATCCTCGTTCAGTAATTGGTTACAACCTTGGTGAACACGGTAACTCTCAATTTACTGCATGGTCAACAGTCCAAGTTTTCGATAAAAGTATTTTTGATTACGCAAAGAAGTATAATATTGACTTAGATGAAATCGATAACGATGCTCGAGTCGGTGGATTTACAGTTTTCAACGGTAAGGGATACACTAACTTTGCTATTTCAGCATCAGCTGTTAAGTTAGCTGAGATTGTTTTACAAGATGCTAAAACAGAATTAGCTGTTTCAAACTACCGCGAAGAATATGGTACATACCTATCTTATCCAGCAATTGTCGGACGAAATGGAATTGAAAAACAAATTGATTTAGATCTTACTGAAAAGGAACAAAAACAACTTCAAGCATCAGCAGATTATATTAATCAAAAAACTCGCGAAATTACTGATTAATCAGTAATTAGGAGATATTAATATTTTCTCAAAAAATACCTTGATATTAATAACGCGTTTTGATATTATCAATATCGCGTTATTTTTTATTAAGGAGGCAAAAAGATGGCTGAACCAAAAGAATTACAAATTGGCGACCACGTTTCTGCACCTAGATTCGGTTATTTAAAACATGACTTTGCTGGAACAATTGAAAAAGTATACGAAAATTCAGTAATGGTCTTTATCGACGAACACCATGAAGAAGATGGCATCGTCGTTAATGAATATAATAAGCGTGCGGTTGTTAGCAAGAAAGTTGCTAAACCATCAAAGAAAAAAACAGCTTAACAAACTTACCAAAAATTGTAACGTGTGATATAATATTTTTTGTATCTGCGGGTATAGTTTAGTGGTAAAATATGAGCTTCCCAAGCTCAGGTCGCGGGTCCGATTCCCGTTACCCGCTTTGTCGTATAAACCGACAGATACTGTTCGATAATAAAAGACTAGTAGACATATTCCATTAACAAGCGACATCGGATTTGGTGAGAGCCGATGATTAGGGTATGTTGAATTCGCACTTTTTAGAATTATGATTAATTAAATAATAAAGCGGATATTTTATATCAAATAGAGTGGTACCGCGGGTTATTCCGTCTCTTACAATTACTAATATTGTAAGAGACTTTTTATATATTTATGGAGGTTTTGGATAATGGAAAACAAAGAATTAGTTGCTAATGCTCTATCTAAAGCATTGGACAACGAACTATCTGTAGAAGACATTCTACCAAAAATTGAGAGACCTAAAGATTCAAAAATGGGTGATTTAGCTTTCCCTACATTTATTTTAGCTAAAAAGTTTAGAAAGGCACCTCAACAAATCGCTGCTGACGTAGCAGAAAAGATTGATCAAAGTTCATTTGACCATGTTGAAGCTGCTGGACCATACGTTAACTTCTTCCTAGACAAGTCTAACTTCAGTGAAGACGTTCTATCAGCTGTTTTAGACCAAAAGGAAAACTATGGTCAAAACGAAGATGGTAAGGGTGGTAACGTAACCATCGATATGTCTTCACCAAATATTGCAAAGCCTATTTCAATGGGACACTTAAGATCTACTGTTATTGGTAATTCTGTTGCCGAAATCCTACGTAAAAATGGTTACAACCCAATTAAGGATAACCACTTGGGTGACTGGGGAACTCAATTTGGTAAGCTAATCACTGCATACCTAATGTGGGGTAACGAAGAAGACGTTAAAAAAGATCCTATCAATAACTTAGTTAAATACTACGTTAAGTTCCACAAGATTGATAAGGAACAACCTGAACTAGACGATGTTGCTAGAGACTGGTTCAGAAAACTTGAAAATGGTGACGAACAAGCTACTAAACTATGGAAATGGTTCAGAGAAGTTTCACTTGAAGCCTTTGGTGAAATCTATGACAAATTAGGTATTACTTTTGATACCTACAATGGTGAAGCTTTCTACAATGACAAGCTACAAGATGTTGTTGATTCACTACAAGAAAAGGGTCTATTAAGCAAGTCACAAGGTGCCACAATCGTTGATTTACAAAAATACGATTTAAACCCTGCATTAATCTTGAAGAGTGATGGTGCTTCACTATACATCACCAGAGATATCGCAACTGCTATTTACCGTGACCAAACTTACCACCCAGCTATGAACCTATACGTTGTTGGTTCAGAACAAACTTACTACTTCAAGCAATTGAAGGCTGTATTAATGGAAATGGGTGTTCCTTCAGCTAAGAACCTACACCACATCCCATTCGGGCTAATTACTGTAAATGGTAAGAAGCTATCAACTCGTTCAGGTCGTATCATCCTATTGGACGAAGTATTGAACGAATCAATCGCAATTGCCAAGAAGCAAATTGCTGAAAAGAACCCAGATCTTCCTAACAAGGAAGAAGTTGCTAAAGAAGTTGGTGTTGGTGCCATCGTCTTTGGTGATTTGAAGAATGAAAAGATTAACAACATTGACTTTAACTTAGAAGATCAATTACGTTTTGAAGGTGAAACTGGACCATACGTACAATACGCTCGTGCACGTGCCGAAAGTATTTTACGTAAAGCCGGTGACATTGACTTCTCAAGCGTTGACAAGAAGCTTAACGATGCAGAATCATGGAACGTTATTAAGTTACTAAATGACTTCCCAGCAAGAGTTAAGATGGCTTGTGACGAATTTGAACCTTCAGTTATTGCTAAGTACTCATTAAGACTTGCTAAGTCATTTAACAAGTACTATGCTCACACTAAGATTTTGGATGATGACGAACAAAGAGATGCTCGTTTAGCATTAGTTAAATCAGTATCAATCGTTCTTAAAGAATCACTAAGATTACTTGGTGTTAAGGCTCCAGACGAAATGTAATTAAAGAAAACAGGTTTAACAATTAGTTAAATCTGTTTTTTATTTTACCAATTAGGGTTAATTTGGGTTAAAATGGTATTAATATCATCATCAGTGAAGGAGTAATCATACTAGATGAAAAATGATAAAAAACCAAAAAGTGCTTTTAAAAAAATCTGGCACCGATACCAACTAACTCGTTGGATTATCGTCATATTTTTATTACTATTCCTTGTAATGAGTGCTTATTGCACATTTGTTGCGAAGACTACGCACGTTCAGGACTTGCAGTCATCTTTGGAACAATCTACAGTAATTTACGATGGTAATAATAAAAAGGCCGGTAAAATCTATTCACAAAAAGGAACCTACGTTGGATTTAAGGATATTTCACCAAATATTCCAAACGCAATCCTATCAACTGAAGATAGAAACTTCTACAATGAACACGGTTTTTCCGTTAAAGGATTTGGCCGTGCAATGCTATTAATGATTAAGAACAAGATTATGCGTCGTGACTACATTAGTGGTGGTGGAAGCACTCTTACTCAACAATTGGTAAAGAATGCATACTTAACCCAACAACAAACTTTCAGTCGAAAGTTAAAGGAATTATTCCTATCCATTCAAGTTGAAAATGTATACAGCAAGAATCAAATTTTAACGATGTACATGAACAACTCATATTTTGGCAATGGTGTCTACGGTGTTGAAGATGCATCAAGACGTTATTTTGGAATGAATGCTAAGGATTTACCCGTTCAAGATGCTGCTGTGATAGCAGGAATGCTAACTAATCCAAGTGCATATAATCCTGTTGATCATCCTAAGTTAGCCTTGGATAGAAGAAATGTTGTGTTACAATTGATGGCTGATAACAATAAGATTAGTCAATCAGAAGCAAACAAGTTAAAGAAGACACCAATCCAAGTCAAGAATACCTACCAATACAAGGATGGTTATAAGTACCCATATTACTTCGATGCTGTAATTGATGAAGCAATTAATAAGTATGGTTTATCCGAATCAGACATCATGAATAGAGGATACAAGATTTATACAACGCTAAATCAAGATCAACAAAACAGTATGCAAGATGATTTTGCTAACGATAGTAACTTCCCAAGCAACGCTTCTGATGGTACTAAGGTTCAAGCAGCCTCAATTGCTTTAGACCCAAGTACTGGTGGAGTTACTGCTGTGGTTGGTGGACGTGGCCAACACGTATTCCGTGGGTACAACCGTGCAACCCAAATTAAACGTCAACCGGGTTCAACCATTAAACCACTAGCTGTTTACACCCCTGCTTTGGAAAACGGTTATAACTACAATGACATGCTTCAAAATAAGAAGACATCATATGGTTCTAACAAGTACACACCGGAAAACTACAACAACGTATATACAGGAACTGTACCTATGTACACTGCGTTAGCGCAAAGTATGAATGCACCAGCTGTATGGTTACTTCATAAGATTGGTGTCGACAAGGGTTACGAATCAGTTAAGTCATTTGGTTTGCCTGTCCAAAAGAAGGATAAGAACCTTGCTTTAGCTTTAGGTGGATTATCATCAGGTGTATCTCCTCAACAAATGGCAGGAGCTTATACAGCGTTTGCCAATGAAGGTAACATGACTACACCTCATTACATTAGAAAGATTGTTGATTCTTCAGGTAATGTGATCGTTAATAATGAATCAGTAACTTCTAAGAAGGTAATGTCAAAAGATGTTGCTAATAAGATGACTAGTATGATGCTAGGTGTCTTTGATAACGGTACTGGTGCATCTGCTAAACCAAGTGGATACTCAATTGCCGGAAAGACTGGTAGTACTGAGGCTGATAATACAGGTGACTCAGATGCTACAAGAGATAAATGGATTATTGGATATACACCAAAAGTTGTTGTCGCAACTTGGGAAGGTTTCGATAATACCAATGCTGGACATCATTTGGAAAACCTAAGTGGAACCGGTGTAGGACCATTATTTAAGACCGAGTTACAACAAATTTTACCAACTACTGGTAATAACAACTTTAGTGTCAAAGATGCTGCTTACTTGGATTCACAAGAAAAGAAGGCCAATAGCTCTTCTGGTTCTAGTTTCTGGGACAGTGTTTCTGATGGTGCTAATCAAGTATCAAAGAGCCTTGGAAAAGGCTGGGACAATTTAAAGAAGAATGCAAGTAATTGGTGGAATGATGCCAAAAAATTTGTTGGAGACTAAATTGACCAATTAATATAAAACGTCGTATCATTATTATTAAGTGATACGACGTTTTTAGTTAAAGGAGTAGTTAATTTGAAATTTATTCATGCCGCTGATTTACATTTGGAGAGCCCATTTAAGGGTTTGAAGAATGATGAAACTCCAAATGGATTATGGAAACAAATATATGATTCTACCTTCAAATCTTTTGAAAGAATCGTAAACGATGCCATCGAATACGATGTCGATTTCGTATTATTGGCGGGTGACTTGTTTGATCGAGACAATCAAACCCCTAAGACTTATGATTTCTTTCAATCACAAATGCAAAAACTAAACGAACATAATATTGATGTATACATGATTTATGGAAATCATGATTATTTTGATATGCAAAAAGAATCAGTATCATTCCCAGATAACGTTCATGTGTTTGGTAATGATGTTGAAACTAAAACATTTACACTGGATGGTAAGAAAATTGCCATTACCGGTTTTAGTTATGCCAATAAATGGATTACAGATAAGAAAATTGATGAATATCCAGTGAAAAATGATGTAGACGTGCAAATAGGGATGCTACACGGTGGTTTGGAACAAACGGGGGATCATTATGCTCCATTCTCATTAGAAGACCTTATAAGCAAGAAATATGACTATTGGGCATTAGGCCATATTCATAAACGCCAACAATTAAACGAAAGCCCACTAGTATTTTATTCTGGTAACATTCAGGGAAGACATAAGAATGAACCGGGTGATAAAGGATACCTATTGGTTAATGATGAAAGTGGCAAACTGGAAGCAACATTCCATGCTACATCGTTAATCGATTGGTTGACACTTGATTTGAATATGGACTTTGTTGATGTTGAAAGTGCCAAAAATCACATCCTACAAGTTTTAATGGGCAATAAGTATGAAAATATGCAATTGATTAGTTTGAACCTTATCTTGAATAATCCAATTTCTGATGGTCAAAGACAGGACTTAGAATATCGAGTTACCAATGCGTTAAGTAAGGACTATGAACAATTAAATGCATGGATTTACGAAATTAATGTCAGATTGAGTGATGACCAAAAGATGTCATCAATCGACCAAGAAATTTGGGATGAAGCACAGGAAAAGGTGTTCTCTGAAGATGAAATCAGTTCCGTTTCTAAGTCCTTACGTAAGTACGATTTTATTGCACAACATTTGGATGAATCCAAAGAGGACTTAATGGAACAAACAAGAATGAAGCTACTAGGTGGAAAGGAGGATACGAATGAAGATTAATAAATTGGAAGTGCTAGGTTACGGTAAATGGCACGACGTATCCTTTGATTTTAATGATGACAACCTACAAATCATATTTGGTAACAATGAAGCAGGAAAAACCACTTTACTAAGCTTGATTGAAGGAATTTTATTTGGTTATGTTGACGGACGTGGAAGTGCATATGAACAATATATTCCACGTGATACTAAATCATATGGTGGGAAACTAACAATCACCACCGATGACAATCGTCATTTTATTCTAACTAGAATTGCCGGAACCCATGGTGGAGAGTTATCAATTTACGATATTGATAATGATATGCAAACCTCAAATGACATTTTAGAAAAAATCTTAGGACCAATTGATCGAGATACCTTTGAACAACTATTTTATTTTGGTGATTTAGATATTAAGCAAATTTCTAAGTTGAGTAAAAATGAATTAGTTAGTCGCATTCAAAAGGTTGGCTTTGTTGGAAGTGACCAATGGTTAGAATTAAGAGACAAGTTCGACAAAGAAGCAAAGGACTTATACGCACCAACCGGACGTAAGCCACCTTTGAATCAAAAGTTGAAAGAATACGATGATTTATTGGACAAGATTGCTGAAAGCAAGAATAGTTTAAATGATTACAACCAATTGATTAGTCAAAAGAATGCTTTAGAAGCATCCATGAATCAATCTAAGCAAAAGGTTAGTGAGTTGGAAAAGAAACTAAGTCAGTTAAATCATTTCAAACAAGTTTGGCCAGTCTATCAACAACTTTCATCTTTAAAGCAAGACAAATTTGAATTCAAAGATGGATTCTCCGATGACGATGTTAAACAGTTTAATGAATTAACCAATCAACTATTCTTAATCAATCAGCAAATCGATAGTATCGAAAAATCAATTAACCAATTAAACGCTTCAATGAACAATGATGATGATTTGAAGAAGTTCAATGATTACAAGACTGAAATTGATAAACTGGTTCAATCATTCTCCAAAGTGAATGAACAAATCAATCAATTAAGCGTTAGCCAATCAATGATAAACGAAATTAATCGCCAAGATAGTCAACAAGTTGTTGCTAGCAGGAATGACATCGTTGCAATTGAAGGCATTAAAAAACAATTAGAGGAACTTCAAACAAGAAAGCAAAAATCATCTAATAGTTTTTCTATCATGGGTTTAATTGGTGTAGTTATTGGAATCGCAATGCTTACCGTATTACCAGGAACATTAAAACTGGTCGGAATTATCGTTCTACTCTTGAGTGGTATTTATACCGGTTCCGTGAAGTTTAAGAAAAACGAGGATAGTAATTCCAATCAAAAACGGGACGCATTAAATAATCAATTAGTAGATTATGGTAATAAGTATTCCTTTAATGCCGAACATGTTGATGATTGGTTATCCGAACAAAAGTACTTAGCTCGTAAGTCTCAAGATACTAGTCAAAAGGCTAAGTATGAAGAAGAAATGAAACAATTAAAGGAAGGCCTAAAGGCATACTTTGCTGAATGGCAACGAGTATTTAGTGGCCTTAACGTTAATGATTCATTTGATAATCAACTTTCACAAATTCGTACTTATCTAAATAAGATGAATGAAGAAAATGCGATTAATTTAAGAAATAATAATCAATTGCAAAACTACCTACAACAAAAATCATCATTAATCGATAAACAAATCCAGTATAAGAAGGACTACTCTGAATTCTTAAATACTAGAAAAGTCGATGACGGTGACGAATTTAAAGAGATTGTAGAACAACAAAGAAATCATTCAATTAAATCGGCTCAACTACAAAACGTTAAGGATCAAATTACCGATGATGACGTAAAGGTTTTAGATACTTTTAATGACATAACTGAATTGGATAATCAATTGAATGCAGCGGATGCAGAAATGACTACTGAAAAGCAATCATTACTAAATGCATCCCAACAACTAGAAAGTATAAACATTCAGTTGAAACATGTTATTGCTGACGGAACCTACAACGAACTAGTGCAAAAACAAAGTAACCTAGAAGCAGAAATTAATGATATGGTTGATCAATGGATGAGCATGAAGTTAGCTAATTCATGGATTGATGAATCATTGAACATTGCGACTGCTGATAGAATTCCGTTGTTCGAATCTAAAGCAAAAGAATTCTTTGCAATCCTGACCGATAATAGATACACAGGAATTACTTACTACAAGAGCAAGTTAAAGGTAACTAGGGATGATAAGGTTCAATTTGATGCTGGAGAACTATCTAGAGGAACAATTGAACAACTATACCTAGCATTGATTCTGTCACTTTCTGTGGTATTCGGTAGGGACTATCGTTTACCATTAATCATCGATGATGGATTAACTGAGTTCGATCAACAACGAACAGGTAATGCAATCAAGCTATTAGATAATATCAGCGAATCAATGCAGGTGATTTATGTTACTTGTGATTCTGATATTTTAAAACTAGTTGATGATAAATCAGTACTAAACTTAAATGATTACTAAAAAAAGACTCCGGAAAATTCCGGAGTCTTTTTTATTTAACTATTATTTGCTGCTTGATGAGCTAGTTAAGTATGATGATAGGATGTTTTGTAAGTCCTTATCCTTAATTTCAACTCCACCATTCTTAAGAACCTTAGTTACAACGCTCTTTAGAGTAGTGCTGTCGCTTAACTTAGAAGTAGCAATTTGATCTTTTAGATCATTGATGTGGTCATTGTATGAACCCTTCTTAGGGTGGTTAACCATTTGGATGATTTGGTATCCGTATTGAGTCTTAACAGGTGTCTTAGTGTATTCACCGTTTGATAGCTTGTAAGCAGCTTTTCTAAATGCTGAATCGATGCTTGAGTCTGTGTTATCAAATGGAGTTACACGACCTGATTTATTCTTGTTTGAAGTGTCTTTTGAGTACTTCTTAGCAAGATCTGAGAACTTCTTACCATCCTTAAGTTCTGAGATAACTTTTTCAGCAGTCTTCTTGTCAGATACTAAAATTTCGTTAACAGTAACCTTTGGTTGGTAGCTCTTGAATTGTTTCTTTAGGTCAGCAGTTGAGTATGAAATGTTAGCTCTAACAGCCGCCTTTAGAAGTAGGTTAGATTTTAGTTGGTTCTTGAAACTAGTAGTAGTTAAACCTTGTTGTTCAAGTAAAGTTTCAAATTCTGAACCGTATTGACTCTTGTATTGGTTGTATTGAGCGTTTACTTCTGATGAAGAAACCTTGCTACCATATTCCTTGTTCAATACCTTGTCTAAAATCATTTGTTGTAGAACTTGTTTACCGTTTGAAGTGTTCTTCATGCTGCTGTAGTATTCGCTTTGGGTAATCTTACCACCGTTAGTAACGGCAACAGTCTTATCACCACAGGCAACTAATGAAACACTTAGTAATGCACCGGCAAGTCCAACTAGAACTTTTTTATTCATAATGTAATACACATCCATTTCTTTATTTTATCTATCATTAACTGATAGTTTTACGTTAACACATAGTAAATTCTATCACAAAAAAACTTAAGAAATTTTTAAATTTATTTGGTGATATTATTAATTCTTTGGTTAATTAAATCTACGTGTGGATTGATTTTGAATTGATATTCATCAATATCTCTTTGCATAGCTTCAATAGTGGGCTTTGACTTGCTAACTTCATCCTGTAACTTTGAGATGTTAGCAGTTAGCTTATTTTTTTGATCTAAAACGTTTGAAACGCCATTGATTTTATCCTTAGTAGATGAATAAACACTGTTGGCAAATTCTTTTGGATCACGTTTAGTAACAACAAGATAAGCGGCCAAACCAGCTGCAGATAATCCTAGTAGCTTTAGCATTGATTTAATCATGCTTATTCCTCCAATGAACTAATAATATTTGCTTTAATTTGTTCAAAAGCTTCTTCATTGTACTTATCTGAGTTGTCTTGAAAGCTCATAGAGAAGCCATCGTTTTCACTATATCTAGGAATAAGGTGGAAATGTGAATGGAACACAGATTGATATGCCAATTCACCGTTGTTATTTACGATGTTCATTCCTAAAATATCTGGAGCTGATTTTTGAATCGCTCTAGCAATCTTAGGAATTCTTGAAAATACTTGTTCAGCAAGTTTTTCATCATATTCGTAGATATTAGCAACATGTTTTTTTGGCACAACTAAAGTGTGACCAGGTGTAGCTTGTGAAATATCCAAGAATGCTTTCACATATTCATCTTCGTAAATAGTGTAGCTAGGAATTTCACCATCAATTATTTTGCAGAATACACAATCACTCATATTATTCTTCCTTTCTTTGATATTACTGTGATTATATACATATTAACATAAATTAAGCTTAAAGGAACTTGTGATATAATTGACGTTAATAAATTTCATAGGGGTGATATTCCGTGTCATTAAAAGTGGATAATTTAGTGGGTGGATACTCACGAATTCCAGTACTAAAAGATGTATCATTTGACGTAAAAGACGGCGAATTAGTCGGCTTAATCGGTCTAAATGGTGCAGGGAAGTCAACCACAATCAACCATGTCATTGGATTGTTAAGACCATTTTCTGGATCAATTAAGATTAATGGAATCGCAATGCAAGATGATATCGAAGAATATAAGAAACAAATTGCATATATTCCGGAATTTCCGGTTTTATATAAAGAACTAACTTTAAAAGAACATATTGAAACTACCATTAAGGCTTACGATCTAGACGAACAAGCTGCATGGGAAGATGCTAATAAGATGCTAAAGATGTTTAGACTAGAAAATAAACTTGAATGGTTCCCGGTCAATTTCTCAAAGGGGATGCGTCAAAAGGTGATGATTCTTTGTGCGTTTATCACAAATGCCAAATTATTTGTTATTGATGAACCGTTCTTAGGCTTGGACCCGGTTGCAGTAAATGACTTGCTTAACCTAATTGAAGAACAAAAGAAAAAGGGTAGCAGCATTTTAATGTCTACCCACGTATTAGATACAGCCGAAAGATTCTGTGATCGTTTTGTTTTGATTCACAATGGGCAAATCAGAACAGAAGGAAACATTCAAAAGCTACAGGATGAATTTGGTAGCAAAGATAGTTCCTTAAATGATATTTACTTGAAGCTTGCAAAGGAAGAAGCTAATGAATAGTCTTTTTAATCAGCGTTTGCAATCCCATTTCACGCAAATGTCTAAGTATTTAAGATATGTATTTAATGATTTCTTTGTGATTGCATTAATGTTTATCATCGGTGGAATTGGCTATCAATATGCGATGTTTATTAAACACCTTCAAGCAGGCCAATGGTGGGAAAAACTAGTCTTAGTAGTTCTTATATTAGTTGTTATTCAACTAAATAATTTGGTCACTTTTGTAAAAAGAGCCGACTTCGTCTTCTGGTTGCCAAAGGAAAAAGAATTTTTTGCTTTCCTACGTAGTGGCTTAAGATACTCGAAGTCACTGGCAGTCGTCGTCCAAATTGTGGCATGGTTTGTCATGATTCCATTTATTGAAAAATCAATGGTAAATACTAACATCGCTATAATTTCGATGTTTTTAGTAGTCATGGTCTTTTTAAAGATGATGATTTTAAACTTTCAAATGATCGATAACTACCATCACAATCGTAATATTTTGAATAAAAAAATATTCTACCGCGTGATTATTCCTTTGGTTATTGTTGCCTTAGCCGCTTATATTAATGTTTATGTAGGTGTGATAATTGGTATTGCGGTGTTGATTTTGTCGCATTTATTGGTTGCCAAATTAAAGCAACAAAGCATCGATTGGCAAGTAGTGATTGAAAAGACGGAAAGCCATGAAAACAGTCTTAATCGCTTCTTCAACATGTTTACCGATGTTGAAAACATGCAAGGCGCAGTTAAGAGACGCAGCTATCTCGATTCATTGTTCAAAATGTTCAATGATGACGTTTATTCAGTTCTATATTCAAGAGGAATAGTTAGAGATAAGGAAATCAGTGGTCTATTAACACGGGTTTCTGTCCTGGGAGCAATCATCATTGGGGCAATTAAACTAGACTGGATGGCTATTTTAATCGCATTGCTATTTATGTATTTGATTGTGTTTCAACTAATTCCATACTTTACTAACTTCGATGATAATGTTTTTACATCGTTGTACCCAATTACCTTTGATCAACAAGTAAAATCATTTACCAACGTGATTGGCAAGATAATGATTTTAGTGGTTATCGTATTGATGATTGGTTCCATCTTCATGTTTAATTTATTAGGGTCAATAATGTTATTATTGGCGTTAGTTATTGAATGGATTTTATTAATTAAAATATATGTACCAAAAAAAATAAAAAAAGCCAGTTCAAATTATTGATGTTGCTTGACGTAGCTATTAAAAAGCCAGTAAAATAGGTAGCAGAATAAAAATAGAACATTTGGCAGATTTAATTAGTCAAAACCTTGGTTTTGGCTATTTTTTATGAGGAGGATAATTCGTGAGAGTTAGAAATAAGCCATGGGCAGACGGTTATATCAAAGATAACCAAAAATATATTGTGACTGATCCTGAAAACTGGATTGGCAAATGGTCACAACGTTTTGAAAAAGAACAACCAATTCATATTGAAATTGGAACAGGGAAGGGTCAATTCATCGTTGAAATGGCCAAAAAACATCCTGAAGTTAACTTTTTAGGTATCGAAATCCAAAAGACAGTTATCGCAATTGCTTTGAAAAAAGTTGTTGAAGCTGATTTACCAAACCTACAATTGGTTCATACCGATGGTGCAGGTGTAGATACTTTCTTTGGTAAACATGAAATTGATACAGTTTACCTAAACTTCTCAGATCCATGGCCAAAGAAGCGTCATGCTAAGAGAAGACTTACTTCACCAACATTTTTAGATAGTTACAAGACAATTTTAAAGGAAGACGCTCCTGTCGTTTTCAAGACTGATAACCGTGGCTTATTTGAATACTCTGTAATTACTTTCAATAATTACGGAATGTACTTCGATTTATTATCACTTGATTTACACAATAGTGAATACATGGAAGATAATGTTGAAACTGAATATGAACATAAGTTTAGTAGTAAGGGTCCAATCTACAAGATTGTTGCTTACTTCAACAAAAAAGAAGACTAATTAATAGTCTTCTTGAAGTTCGTTAATCCATTTGAATTGATAGTTAGAATTAATTTCAAAGTATCGTTCAATTATTTCATCGTTTTCTAAAACGTTGATAGCACCAACGTAATCTTTATTGTTATTCTTTTTCATAACCCAGCTACCGTAAACTTTGCTTTTGTTTAAAGTATTTTTTGCATGAGTTATTTGTAGGTTAATTTTTTTAATATGTTTTTCTTGCTTAATCTTTTTAGCAACTAAAACACTAGTGCCGATAACTCCAATGGCAAGGGTTGAAACGATTGCATTTTTAGACTTAATGATATATCACATCCTTTTGTATAGGATACATTATATTACATTCAAATTTATAATCAAACTGCATCGAAAATAGCAAGAAATAAGTTATAATAAAGAAAAAATAATTGGAGTGAATAAACATGGAACAATTACCAACAATGAACTTAGATGAATTAAAGAAGACTGTTAGCGATGGCAAGTACATGCTATTCTTCTCAGCTGACTGGTGCCCAGATTGCTCATTTATCAAGCCAGCAATGCCAGAAATTGAAGCAGAATACCCAGATTACAAATTTATCGCAGTTGATCGTGACCAAAACATTGATTTAGCTGCTGATTTAGCAATCTTTGGTATTCCAAGCTTTGTTGCATTCGAAAACGGTGAAGAAATTGGCCGTTACGTAAACAAAGACAGAAAAACAAAGAAACAAGTAGAAGAATTTATCGATTCTCTATAATAATTAATATGTGGAAGGTAAGATTTAATGTTAATTGCAAGTTATAACTCAAAACAAACTGGTGACATTTTAGTTGTCATCTTGGATGAAGATGCGAAAGAACAAAAGGTAGAACAAATTGGTAATGTTGTCAGAATTTCTGATGCATCAAACGACCACGTTACTGGTTTTAACTTTACTAACGCTTCAGAAGTATTACCACGTCTAAAGGAAGTAAACGGTGAAGTTACCTTAACTCAAGAAGATTTAGACGCCCTAAACAATTCATTATCTGATAATGGAATTGAGGACACTATTGAATTGGATACTGATCCAAAGTTTGTTGTGGGATATGTAAAATCTGTTAAAGAACATCCTAAGTCTGACCACCTAAAGATTACTGAAACTGAAATTAATGATGGTAAGACACTACAAATCGTTAGTGGTTCTCCAAACATGCAAGAAGACATCAAGGTTGTTGTTGCCAAAGTTGGTGCAATGATGCCTGATGGTCTAATCATTTGGCCTGGTGAATTGAAGGGTGAAGAAAGTAACGGAATGATTTGTTCAGGTCGTGAACTATTAATTCCAAATGCACCACAAAGACCAGGTGCTTTGATTCTACCTAACGATTACCAAGAAGTTGGAGAAGCTTTTGATTTTGATAAAGCTGACACATTATTTTCAAAATAAGTAAGAAAAAGGGGATTTAAAATCCCCGCTATACATAAATTTTTAGATTAAGGATGACGCTTGAATGGAACACTATGACGGACCTGCTTTTTACCGTAAATATAACGTTTTAGGTGAAAACAATGAATTAAAACATAATAATAAGTCTAATAAAAGTGAATCCCGAACTAATAGAGATGCAACTGTAAGACAAAATGATGATTCTGAAGATTATCTTCTACTTAACAGAGATAATCCAATTGCTAAAAGAGCAGCAGCTTTTAAACCTAGTCATAATTCAACTAGTGGCTCAAAAGTTCAATTCTACCAAAACGAAACTTCTAGTAAATTCAGAAAAATTATGAATCAACTTGATCGTCACAATGAAGAATTAATTGGTATGACAAGTGATGATACTGGAGCTATTGATTTGGATCGAGAAGAAATTAGCACTTCTGAAGACGAATCAATTGCAACTAGTCAAGCTGATGCAGTTGATAAACAATCAATCGAACAATTTAATGACATAGAAGCAGAACCATACTCAACACCTTATATCGATAGAAGTAAGGCTGCTGAAAGCGAAGCGAAAGCTCAAGAAGCAGTTGTGGCTGATAGTGAATCTGTTTCGGTAAGTGATACTGTTGATGATGATACTGAGACTTCAAGTAATGAAGTCCCACAAAGTGCCGAACAAAGCAGTTCATCTAATCAATCTTCATTTGATAAGTTTATGGGGATGGTAAACCACGATGCTGATAATCAACTGGATTCAGAATCAGAAAACGATAATGAAGATGACACGCAAACTCATGACTATTACGATGATGAATCTGATGGTGATAGTTACGCTAATTCAGATAGTGATGTCATTATCTCTTCACATGCTGAAGTAAATAATTCATCAGTTGATGAAGATACTACTCAATATGTTTCATCTGATTATGATGTTTCATACAATGAAGCAGAGAGTGACGAAATTGATGAAACAGCAACGAAAACAAGTGGTAATGACGATAATGAACATATCGAAGAACCACATGAAGAAAAGAGAAATATTGAAAATCATGGATTAGGACACTCTTTAGCATCAATCTTGAATCAAGAACAAAACGTGCAAAAAGACTTGTCTATCTTTAATGATCGTCCAGTATCGGAATCAGACGTTTCTGAAGAAGATGATATACCTGAGGAAGAATATCACCATGATGAAAGTGTGTCTGCTGACTACGACGATAAGGGCTATCAATTCCCATCTATGAATTTGTTGGAACCATCAGATGAATTTGAAGATGATTCAATGGATGATTGGATTGAAAATCAAGCTGAAATCTTGGATGAAACACTCCGTGCTTTTAATGTGGATGCAAACGTTGTTGATTGGACCAATGGACCAACAGTTACACAATTCCAAATTAAACTTCAACTAGGGGTGAAGGTAAGTAAGATTACTAACCTGACAGATGACTTGAAACTAGCGTTGGCTGCAAAGGACATCAGAATTGAAGCACCAATTCCTGGAAAGACAACTGTAGGTATTGAAATTCCAAATCCAAAACCAAGACCGGTTAGATTATCCGAAGTATTGGACACGCCACAGTTTGAAAAGACTGATAAACCACTTACTGTTGCTTTAGGGGTCGACCTAACAGGTAAACCTCAAATGACAGACTTGAGCAAGATGCCTCATGGTTTGATTGCCGGGGCAACTGGTTCAGGGAAGAGTGTGTTCTTAAATAGTTTGTTAATTTCACTACTATACAAGGCAACTCCTGCACAATTAAAGATGATTTTAATTGATCCAAAGGCCGTTGAAATGGCTCCTTACGATAAATTGCCACACTTACTTTCACCAGTTATTTCAGATCCAAAACAAGCATCTGCTGCTTTGAAATGGTCTGTTAAGGAAATGGACGAAAGATATGAAAAACTTGCTGCAGCAGGGGCAAGAAACATCGAACAATTCAATCAAATGGCTGAACAAGCTGGTGAATACACCAAGAAGATGCCATACATCTTGATTGTAATCGATGAGTTGGCCGACTTGATGATGGTCGCTTCTAACGAAGTTCAAGACTACATCGTTAGAATTACCCAAAAGGCCAGAGCGGCAGGTATTCATTTGATTGTTGCTACTCAAAGACCTAGTGTTGATATTATTACCGGTACAATCAAGAATAATATTCCAACTCGTGTTGCCTTCATGGTATCCAGTCAAGTTGATTCGAGAACCATTATCGATACCGCTGGTGCCGAAAGGTTACTTGGAAAAGGTGATATGTTGTACTTAGGAAATGGGGCAAGTCAATCTGCTCGTTTACAAGGTACATTTGTCACTAACGATGAAATCGAAAGAGTAACCGATGAAGTTAGAAAACAAGGTGAACCTAAGTATGCCTTCCAACCTGATTCATTGTTGAAGAGCGTAAACCAAGTTGAACAGCAAGACGAATTAATGCCAGATGTTTTGGAATACATTTCCAATGAAGAAACAGTATCTACATCAAAACTACAAAGAGTCTTCTCAATTGGATACAATCGAGCGGCCAGTTTGATTGATGAATTAGAGAAGCATAATTATGTATCAGGTCAACATGGCTCTAAACCGAGAGATGTATATTTAACCGAAAGTGATTACAAAAAGTTAAATATTTAAAAAAGGGGCGCCATATCAGCTCAAATCTGATATTATAAGATTAATGAGAGATAAAAGGAGCATTTAATTATGGATGCAAAGAAAATATATCACTTTGTCGGTGTTAAAGGTACAGGAATGTCGGCAATGGCAAGAATCCTTAAAGATAGAGGATACGAAGTACAAGGTTCAGACATTGATAAATACACATTTACTCAAGTGGGTCTAGAACAAGCAGGAATTAAAGTACTTCCTTTTAACGTAGATAACATTAAAGAAGGTTTAACTGTAATTGCAGGTAACTCATTTACAGATGATCAACCAGAAATCAAAAAAGCAAGAGAAATGGGATTACCAGTATTTAGATACCACGAATTCCTAGGTGAAATGATTAAAGGACACACTAGTATTGGTGTTTGTGGTGCCCATGGTAAGACAAGTACTACTGGTTTATTAGCCCACGTATTGTCAGGAATTGCACCTACTGATTACCTTATCGGTGATGGTACTGGTAAAGGTGTTCCGAATGCTAGATTCTTTGCATACGAAGCTGACGAATACCGTCGTCATTTCTTGGCAACTAGTCCAGACTATGCAATCATGACTAACATTGACTTCGATCACCCTGATTACTACACAGGAATCGAAGATGTTAAGAGTGCATTCCAAACATTTGCTAACCAAACAAAGAAAGGTATCTTTGCTTGGGGTGACGATGAAAACCTAAGAGACATTAGAGCTGATGTTCCAATCTATTACTACGGAACTAGAGAAGACGATGACTTTAGAGCTGTTAACGTTGTTAAGAGCACTTCTGGTTCAGAATTTGATGTTGAATACAAGGGTAAGAAATTAGGTCATTTCCAAATTCACTTATATGGTGAACACAACGTGTTGAACGCATTAGCAGTTATCGCTGTTTCATACTTCGAACACGACAACCTAGACGAAGTTCAACGTGAATTAGAAACTTTCAAGGGTGTTAAGAGACGTTTTGCACAAAGAAAAGTTGCTGACATGACTATTATTGATGACTATGCTCATCATCCATCAGAAATTGACGCAACCATTGATGCTGCAAGACAAGAATACCCAAACAAGAAGATTATTGCGGTATTCCAACCACACACATTCAGTCGTACAATCGCTTACCTAGATGATTTCGCTAAGAGTCTAAACAAGGCTGATGACGTATACATCACCAAGATTTACAGCTCACCACGTGAAAAATCTGGTAAGATTTCAAGTGCTGACTTAGCAAACAAGATTACTAAGAATGGTGGATTGATTGAAGCCGAAAACATGTCACCGTTACTTGAATATCATGACGCTGTTGTCGTATTCATGGGTGCTGGAGATATTCAAAAGTACGAAAGAATCTACGAAAACTTGTTGAATGATGTAACAAATAACATGAATTAAACACTTGTAGTTTCTTACGATTCTGGTAGAATACTTCTAACACATCGTAAACAAGGAGGTTTATGGATTTTATGAATAACTATGATCAAGCTGGACGTCGTTTAGTAAACGATGCTTTCGGTATGAACAGATTTTTAACTAAAACATACGGATGGATGACTCTTTCAGTATTAATTTCTGGAATTGTTGCATATCTAATGGGTGGAATGTACCACGCTAGTTTTAGCTCTGGAGCAACTATCGTAGGTTTCATTCTATGGTTTGTGTTAGCTTTTGCTACTCAATCAGTTGCTATGCGTAATGCATTTGCTGGATTTATTATGTTAGTGATTTTTTCAGCATTAACAGGTGGACTATTCTCATATGTATTTATGATATACAGCTCAACTGCAATTGCTGAAGCATTCTTCACTACTACCATTGATTTCGCTATTATGGCCATCATTGGGGTCACTACTAAGAAGAGCTTAGATAAGATTGGAACACAAGCAATGGCAGCTTTTATTGCATTGCTTGTTGTAAGTATCATTAATTTGTTCTTACACAATCCATTATTTGACCTATTCATTTCATTTATTGCTGTGATTATCTTTACAGCATTTACTGCTTATGACAGTCAAAAGATTAAAGAAGCATTTAACGAATATGGTTCTGAAGTATCAGAAAATGGTTTAGCCATTAATGGTGCGATGATTTTATACATGGACTTTATTAACTTATTCTTAAACTTACTAAGAATTTTTGGTCTTGGTGATGATAACAGATAATAAAAAAGATGGTGTTTATACAACACCATCTTTTTTATTTTTTATATAATATACTATGCGTGCATGTTAAAATTAAATTATCGAAGAAAACGGTAAGGAGAATTATATGTCTGATAAGAGATTATTATTAATCGATGGAAATAGTATTACTTATAAAGCTTTCTTTGCTTTAATTAAATTAGTAGATCGTTTTACTAATAACGAAGGAGTACATACTAACGCAATTTATGGTTTCAACAACATGCTAAATATCATGTTAGATAAAGTGAAACCAACTCACGTTCTGGTGGCCTTTGATGCCGGAAAAACTACATTTAGAACAGAAATGTACTCTGATTACAAGGCTGGTAGAGACAAGACTCCTGAAGAATTAGTTGAACAATTCGACTACGTAAAAGAACTATTAAAAAATCGTGGTATTAAATATTACCAACTAAAAAATTATGAAGCAGATGACATTATCGGTACACTTTCAAAACAAGCCGATGGTTTAGGATTCGATACAACCATTGTTACTGGAGATAATGATTTAACTCAACTATGTTCAGATAAGACAACTGTATCAATTTCTAACCGTGGTGTTTCTGGTGTTGTAAGATACGATACTGACTATGTTAAAGAAACAATGGGAATTACTCCTGAACAAATTATTGATTGGAAAGCCTTGAAAGGTGATTCATCTGATAACTATTCTGGTGTTACCGGTGTCGGTGACAAGACATCCCTAAAACTAGTTAAACAATTTGGCAGCGTGGAAAACCTATATGACCATCTTGATGAGGTTTCGGGTAAGAAACTAAAGGAACACCTAATTGAAGATAAGGATGAAGCTTTCCTAGCGAAGAAGTTAGCTAGAATTAATCGAGAAGCTCCTATCGAAATTTCAATTGATGATACAGTATATCAAGGAGATCATCTAGATGATTTGATCGCGTTTTATCGTCAAATGAACTTTAGAAAATTTCTTAGCGAAATGAACACCACTCAAAATGCCAATATGAAGGATATTGAATACGCTGAAGTTAGTGATGATACATTATCTGAAATCGCTAAACAAGACAGCGATAGGGTGACATTTTACCTTGGCATGGATGGTGATAACTATCATGACGCTCCATTCATTGGATTTGCTCTAAAGATTAACGAAAAGATTTACGTATCAAACGATGTTGATTATTTAAAGAGTGATCAGATTAAACAAATCATTGAAAGCAATGATGTTAAAAAAGATGTATTTGATGCTAAGAGAACCTATGTTGGTTTAAATCGTTTAGGCATTACATTAAACAACGTTGATTTTGATTTATTGCTATCTTCATACCTATTGGACACAAACGACAATAGCAATGATTTAGGTAAGGTCGCTAATCGTCATGATTATTTTGATGTTCAATCAGATGATGATGTATATGGTAAGGGCGCTAAACGTGAAATTCCTGAAGGCGACAAGTTATTCAACCATTTTGCTAGAAAGTTAAATGCCATTGACGCACTTAAAGATAAGCTATTTGATGGTTTAAAGGAAAATAACCAATGGGACCTATATACCGATGTTGAATTACCATTAACATTTGTACTAGCTAGAATGGAAATTGCTGGTGTGGTAGTTGATAAAGATGTTCTAAACGAAATGCAAAGCAAACTTTCAGAACGTTTGGAAGAAATCAAACAAACTATCTACAACGATGCCGGTGAAGAATTCAATATTGCATCCCCTAAACAACTAGGTGTAATTTTATTTGAAAAATTACAGTTACCAGTCATTAAGAAGACTAAGACCGGTTACTCAACTGCAGTAGGTGTCTTGGAACAACTTGCTCCTGACTATCCAATCGTTGAAGCAATCCTTGAATATCGTCAACTATCCAAGATTCTATCAACCTATGTTGAAGGATTATTATCTGATATTCATGGGGATGGTAAGGTTCATACTAGATACCTACAAACTCTTACCCAAACTGGAAGATTATCTTCTGTAGATCCTAATCTACAAAACATCCCGGTAAGAACTGAAGAAGGACGTAAAATCAGACAAGCATTCGTGCCTAGTCATGATAACTACCAAATCTTCTCATCCGATTATTCTCAAATTGAATTGAGAGTTCTTGCTTCTATCTCTGGTGACAAGAACATGCAAGATGAATTCATTCATAACGATGATATTCATGCATCAACCGCCAGAAGAATCTTTGGATTGAAGGATAACAGTGAAGTTACTCCTGAACTTCGTCGTCAAGCTAAGGCCGTTAACTTCGGAATTGTTTATGGTATTTCCGATTTTGGTTTAGCAAAGAATACTGGAATCAGTCGTAAAGATGCTAAGGAGTTCATCGAAAAGTACTTTGCTGAATATCCTGGTGTTAAGAAATACATGGATGAAAGTGTTGAAAGCGCAAAGAAAAATGGTTATGTTGAAACCATCCTTCACCGTCGACGCTATCTACCTGACATCAATTCAAAGAACTTTAACCTAAGATCTTTTGCAGAAAGAACAGCAATGAACTCACCAATCCAAGGTAGTGCTGCTGATATCATCAAGATTGCAATGATTAAGATGGAAAACGAATTAAACAAACGTGGCATGAAAGCCAAGATGTTATTACAAGTGCATGATGAATTGATTTTTGAAGCACCTGATGAAGAAATTGAAGTACTAAGCGAATTAGTACCAAAGGTAATGGACTCAGCTGTTGAACTTAACGTTCCGCTAAATGTTAAAAGCCATTACGGTAAAAACTGGTACAGTTTGAAATAAATTAAGTGAGGTTTAATGATATGCCTGAATTACCTGAAGTAGAAACTGTTAGAAGAGGTCTTACTAACTTAGTGGAAAGTGCTAAGGTTAAGACAATTGATGTATTATATCCAAAAATGATTAATGTTAGTGCAAAGGAATTCAAGGATACTCTAGAAGACCACACTATTAATCGTATTGATCGCCGTGGTAAATACCTATTATTTAGATTTGATAACGAAATGACTTTGGTCTCACATCTAAGAATGGAAGGTAAGTATGACGTTGAACCAGATGGAACTGAACCAACTAAACATACTCATATTATTTTTCATTTGGATGACGACCGTGAACTAAGATACAAAGATAGTCGTAAGTTTGGTCGAATGTACTTAGTTAAAAATGGTGACGAAAAGACGCTTTCTGGTTTAGGAACAATTGGTCCTGAACCAACAGATGAAACTCTAACATTTGATTACATGAAATCAATCATGAACAAGGCTAGAGGAAAGATTAAGCCATTTTTACTAAACCAAAGTAATATTGCTGGATTAGGTAATATTTACTGTGACGAAGTTTTATGGTTGACCAAGATTCATCCTGAAACTCAAACAAACTTAATTACTGATGAAGAAATTGAAGAATTAAGAAAGAACATTATTGCAGAAATAAAAATGGCAATTAAGGGACATGGAACTACTGTTCACTCTTATTCAAATGCATATGGAGAAGCTGGATCATTCCAAAACCATCTACATGTGTATGGTAGAAAAGGTGAACCTTGCGAACGTTGCGATACCTTATTAGAAAAGATTAAGGTGGCTCAACGAGGCACAACATTCTGTCCTAACTGTCAAAGAAAAGTGGTTGAATAATATGACAAGAGTAATTGGTTTGACCGGTGGAATTGCCACTGGAAAATCAACAGTGGCTGAGTATCTAGCAAGTGTTGGATACGAAATCATCGACGCTGATAAAATTACTCACCAGGTTCAATCAAAAGGCAGCAAAGGTCTAGAGGCTATTGCTGCCTTTTTTGGTAAAGATATTATCAAAGAAGATGGTGAGTTAAATCGACAAAAATTAGGTTCAATCGTGTTTAATAACAAATCTAAACTAATTGAATTAACCAGAATCATTGATCCATTCATTCGCAGCGAAGTGATTAGAAGAATTAATGAAACTACAAATGACGTTGTCATCTTAGATGCACCGACATTGTTTGAGAATGGTTATCACTTTATGTGTGATGATATTGTCAGTGTTGTCTGTGATTTTGATGAACAGGAAAAGCGCTTAATGGAACGTGATTCTCTATCCAAGGATGATGCAGAAGCAAGAATTAAGAGCCAATGGCCTTTAAAAATTAAGGCAGAATTGTCCACTTATGTGATTGATAGTAATGGAAGCATTATGCAAACACGCAATCAAGTGGTAAAATTGTTTAATAACATAGATTAATTGAGGTGAAACATATGCAATGTCCTCATTGCCATAAAAACTCTTCGAGAGTAGTTGACAGTCGTCCTGCCGAAAATGGCCAGGTAATCAGACGTCGACGTGAATGTGAAAATTGTAATTACAGATATACAACATTTGAAAGAATCGAACAAACACCATTATTAGTTATTAAGAACAACGGCAATCGTGAAGAATTTGATCACGAAAAGATTCTTCGCGGAATTATTCGTTCTGCCGAAAAACGTCCAGTGCCAATGGACGCAATGACATCTATCGCAGATAAGGTTGAAAACCGTATCCGTTCTTTAGGCGAAAACGAAGTATCAAGCCAACTAATTGGTGAATATGTGATGAAAGAACTAGTGAATGTCGATGAAATTGCTTATATTCGATTTGCTAGTGTTTATCGTCAATTTAAAGATATGACGGTCTTTTATAATGAATTAAAAGAGGTATTAGATAAGGACCAAAAAAATAAGAAATAGCGGGGAATTAATATGACAGATCAATGGCGAGAGGT
This sequence comes from Apilactobacillus intestinapis, assembly GCF_049166695.1. Lineage (NCBI taxonomy): Bacteria > Bacillati > Bacillota > Bacilli > Lactobacillales > Lactobacillaceae > Apilactobacillus > Apilactobacillus intestinapis. The sequence goes on along the minus strand of NZ_JBMHFD010000001.1, from coordinate 355,604 downwards.
AGATCCTCTATCCAAGTTTATATTGTTGGCAGATGATGATTTATCTGACTTACAAAGAACTTCTTTGGATGTTTTATATCAGCCAATCATTGGTGTCTTGCCATATGCTTTGATTAACAATTTTTGGCGTATGAGTCATGAAAGAAAGACACATCAAGCACATAGTCATTTTGAAACCTTGTCTTATTTGAGTGTCGATATGAAATCATTTTACGAGGCCCGCTTAAGATTAGAAGCGGCTGGTTTGATGAAGACATACATCAAGACTAGTGATAAGGGCGAAAAACAATATGTCTATCGTCTGGTTAGTCCACTATCCGTTAATGATTTCTTTATTGATGATTTACTAAGCGTTTCACTTTTACAAGTAATTGGTGAAGATAGATACGTTGACTTATACAATGAATTTATCCGACCTGGATTTGATTTGTCCGAATATAAAGACGTTTCAAGAAACTTCCTTCAAGTGTTTAATATTCGTGATAGCGAAGTTACCAACACACCAAAGGCTGTTCAACAAGTTAAAAATAGTATTAATGATAATAGTAGTCACGTTAAAGCCGGTCCAGTCATCGAAAAAAGTGATGACTTTGACTTTAATTTACTATTAGACATGCTAAACCAGTCTTACGTTAATACATCCGATGTTAAGAAGAATATCAATTTGATTAATTCAGAACATCAATTGTACGGTATCGATGAGATTGAAATGGCTAAATTGATTGAAAAGGCAACTAATGTTACCAATAACGTCTTTGATCCAAACAACTTTAAGATTTTAGTATCTAGACAATTTCAATCAAATGCGGATAACATATCACGTGAAGCCACCAATGCTGATAAATCTACCGAGGCAGATAGCAACGATTTAAACGCCCAGGAAAGACAATTGATTAAATCGGCCAGTGAATATGCACCAATCGAATTTTTAAACTATTTGAAGAATGCTAAGGGTGGTTATGTTCATAGCAATGAGGAACGCATGATTTCTGACTTGGTTTCTAGACAAATTCTAAAACCAGAAGTAATCAATATGATTGTTTATCATCTACTAATTGATCAAGAAAAGTCCGGTTTAAATAAGAACCTCTTTGAAGCAATTGCTGATAACTGGTCACAAAACAATGTTACCGATGCAAGTAAGGCAATTACTTTCATCAAGAACAGACAAAAAGAATTAAACAAACCTAGAAAACCACGTTTCAATAACAATCGTAAGATGACGGTTAAAGAAACCCTTCCTGATTGGGCAAAAGATAACGAAAAGCCAAAGGAATATGGTAAGGTTAACGAAGATAAGAAAAAAGAACTAGAAGCAAGAATTCAAAAGCTTCGTAACAGTAGAAAAGAGGGTAGAGAATGAAAAACTTAAGTGATGAATTTGCAAAGACTTTAAGCAAACCAAAATACAACGAACGTTACCAACAATCAGTCAATGCTGTTTTAAATAATGAAGACGTTAAGTCGTTTTTAAACAAGCACAAAGACGAATTGGAAGACGATGTTGTAAAACGCTCAATGTCAAAACTATATGAATTCGTGCAAGAAAATAACAAACTAAAGAACAATCAACCCACAACAATTCCTGGATATACGCCAGTATTAGTTGTTAATAAGGGATTGGTTGATATTTCATACGTTCCTACACAAGAAACTAAGGACAACATGAAGAAGGCCAAAGTGCTTAAACGAATCCACGCGGTTGCAATGCCTAAGAACATTAAAAACGTCACATTGGATCAATTTGATTTAAGTGAAAATGATTACCGTATGAATGCGATGGGGATGGTCACTGATTTTATCGAGGAATATACCAATGCACCTAAGAAGTGGCACCAAGGGATGTATCTATACGGTGAATTCGGTGTTGGAAAAACTTTCCTAATGGCTGCAATGGCCAATGAGTTAGCTAAGAATGGATTTGAAGTAACATTGGTTCACTTCCCAAGCTTTGCAGTGGAAATGAAAAGTGCGATTTCCAGTAACTTGGTTGCTGACAAATTAGATACAATTAAGAAGACACCAGTCCTAATCCTAGATGATATTGGTGCTGATTCTATGTCTTCATGGGTAAGGGATGATATCTTGGGTGTTATTCTTGAATACAGAATGCAAAACTCGCTAAGTACATTCTTTACTTCAAACTTCTCAATGCAACAATTTGAAGAAGAACACCTAGCTGTTAACAATAAGGGTGACGTAGAACCACTAAAGGCTAAACGAATCATGCAACGTGTTCACTACTTGGCAAAAGAAGTAGGGATGTTTGGTCAAAATCGTCGCCCACAATAATTAATGCTTGACAATTTAAGCGTGACTGTCGATAATAAAGACAGTTAATAAAAGACATGATTTTAAATCTCGACTTACAGGGAGAGGATACATTTGCTGGAAGTATCTTCATGTTCAGGTTTGAAGTTACCACTTTTATTTTAAATCAGAGGAAAATTCTGAATCGGGTTGTTTCGTTATAGACTATTATGAGGCCTATTTGTTTGTGCAGGTAGGTAGAATTCGGGTGGAACCACGTTTATAACGTCCTTAGTGTCTATTTATTTAGATGCTAGGGACTTTTTTGTTTCTATTCGAAAATTACACAAGGGAGTGCTCTATTATGGCAAAGATTTCATTTGAATTTCCTGACGGTAGCGTAAAAGAATTCGATCAGGGAGTAACTACTGAAGATATCGCTAAATCAATCTCAATTAGTTTAGCTAAGAAATCAGTAGCTGGTAAGATTGACGGAAAAATGGTTGAAATTGATTTACCACTTGAAAAAGGTGGCAAGATTGAAATCGTTACAAAAGATACAGAAGATGGTCTAAAGGTTCTACGTCAAACAGCTTCACAATTGTTAAAAGCTGCCCTTGCTGACCAATTTAACAACATCCAATTTGGTGAAAGTACTTCTGACGAAGATGGTTTCTTCGTTGATACTGATAAACGTGATTCACAAGTTAGTGCCGATGAACTACCACAAGTAGAAGAACGTATTAATAAAATGGTTTCAGACAATGTAAAAATTGAAAGAAAAGTATTATCTCTAGAAGATGCTTTAAAGCAAGTTGATGGAGATCCATACCAAGCTAAGTTAGTTAACGAATTAGCTGAAGACGGTCAAGTTGTCTTTTACCAAATCGGTGATTACCTAGGTTTAGGTGAAGGTGTTGTATTACCAGAAGCTAAGGCTGTTAAGGAATACAAATTACTTTCAGTTGCCGGTGCATACTGGGAAGGTAAATCATCAAACCCAATGCTACAAAGAATCTTCGCTACAGCATTCTACAAGAAAGCTGATTTAGAAGAAGATCTAAAGAGAAGACAAGAAGCTAAAGAAAGAGACCACAGAGTTATCGGAAACAAGTTAGACTTATTCTTCGTTGACCCTAAGGTTGGTGCTGGTTTAGCTTACTGGATGCCAAATGGTGCTACTATCCGTCGTGTTGTTGAAAGATACATCATTGATAAGGAATTAGCTAACGGTTACCAACACGTTATCACACCAGTTCTAATGAACCTAGATGCTTACAAGACATCTGGTCACTGGCAACACTACCGTGAAGACATGTTCCCACCAATGGACATGGGTGATGGTGAAGAACTAGAACTACGTCCTATGAACTGCCCTAGTCACATCCAAATCTTCAAGCACCACATTCGTTCATACCGTGAACTACCAATGAGAATTGCTGAACTTGGTATGATGCACAGATACGAAAAATCAGGTGCTTTATCAGGTCTACAACGTGTTCGTGAAATGACTCTAAATGATGGTCACACATTCTTAAGACTAGACCAAATCCAAGACGAATTTAAGAAGGTTCTTGGTTTAATGGTTGAAGTATACAAAGACTTCGATATTAAGAACTATCACTTCAGATTAAGTTACAGAGATCCTAAGAACACTGAAAAGTACTTCGATGATGAAGAAATGTGGAGCAAGTCACAATCAATGCTTAAGGGTGCCATGGATGACCTTGGCCTAGACTACGTTGAAGCCGAAGGTGAAGCAGCATTCTACGGTCCTAAGCTTGATGTTCAAACTTACACTGCAATGGGTAATGAAGAAACTCTATCAACTATTCAATTAGACTTCATGTTACCTGAAAGATTTGATCTACACTATGTTGGTGAAGATGGTGAAGAACACCGTCCAGTTATGATGCACCGTGGTTTAGTTTCAACTATGGAAAGATTTATTGCTTACCTAATCGAAGTATACAAGGGTGCATTCCCAACTTGGTTAGCTCCAAAGCAAGTTAAAGTTATTCCAGTAAGTATGGAAAAATACGGTGACTACGCTAAGGAAGTTAACAGCAAATTAGCTGCATTAGGTATCCGTACAAGTGTTGATGACAGAAACGAAAAGATGGGTTACTTAATTCGTGATGCTCAAACTAACAAGATTCCATACACAATCGTCGTTGGTGAAAGTGAAATGAACTCAAACCAAGTTTCTGTACGTAAGTACGGTGAACAAGATAGTGAAAGTCTAAGTCTTGATGACTTCATCAAAGAAATTCAAGAAGATATTAGTAACTATTCAAGAGAAAAATAATAAATGTTATTGACATGTACCACTCATGTGGTATTATATAAGTAACGAAAAAGCAGAAGCATCCCGCTTCTCGCCTGAGTGATCGAAAGAGATGGCTAGGCATGATATCGGATTAACCTTTGATTTAATGTTCAAAGGACCAAAAGCGGGTGCTCAACTGTGGGCATCCGCTTTTTTCTGCTTTTTAATATACTTGGAGGTGAATTACCATAGCAAACGATATGATGGTTAATGATGGAATTCGAGCTCGCGAAGTTCGTTTAATTGGTGCTGATGGTGATCAATTAGGTATTAAGTCAAAGGACGAAGCAATGCAAATTGCTGAAGCTGCTGGATTAGATTTAGTAGTTGTTGCTCCAAAGGCTAAGCCAATGGTTGCTAAAGTTATTGATTACGGAAAATACCGTTTCGAACAACAAAAGAAAGCTCGTCTATCTCGTAAGAAGCAAAAGGTAGTTAGTGTTAAGGAAATTAGATTAAGTCCAACTATTGATACTAATGATTTTAATACTAAGTTGAAGAGAGCTAAGACATTCATCGCAAAAGGTGAAAAAGTTCGAGTTTCAATTCGCTTTAAGGGACGTGCCATCACACATAAGGAAATTGGTCGTGATGTTTTAAACAGAATGGCAGATTCTACATCAGATGTTGCTAGCGTTACTCAACGAGCAAAAATGGATGGAAGAAGTATGTTCCTAATGCTCGCACCTAAGTCAAGCGATAAAAATTAGATAGTATTTTTATAATACTTAAGTTAAATTAAGGGAGGATTTTTTCAATGCCAAAGACTAAATCAAATCGTGCAATTGCAAAGCGTTTCAAGAAAACTGCTAAGGGTGGTTTAAAGAGTGCTAACGCATTCACAAGTCACCGTTTCCACGGTAAGACAAAGAAACAACGTCGTAACCTACGTGGTACAAGCATGGTAAACGATACATTAGCAAGCAAATACACAAAGATGTTTTAATTAATACTTTTAAGTAAGACATAATTTAGGAGGATTTAAATATGCCAAGAGTTAAGGGTGGAACAGTTACTCATGCACGTCGTAAGCGTGTTTTAAAAGAAGCTAAAGGTTACCGTGAAGGTAAGCACAGTCTATTCAAGACTGCTAAAGATCAAGTTATGAAGTCACGTGAATACGCATTCCGTGATCGTCGAGCAAACAAAGGAAACTTCAGAAGATTATGGATTGCTCGTATCAATGCTGCTGCTCGTATGAACGGCTTAAGCTACAGCAAGTTAATGCACGGTTTGAAACTTTCAAACATTGAAATGAACCGTAAGATGCTAGCTGACTTAGCAGTTAACGATGAAAAAGCATTTGCTTCATTAGCAGAAACTGCAAAGAAAGCTATTAAATAATCTATAAAAACTTTCACCACTTAAGGTAAGTAGGTGGGAGTTTTTTTCTTATTATGGGCACCGCTAATTTTGGTGCTCATATAATACATAATATTATTGAGGAGAATTAAAATGATTTCTAAGTTTAAACCAACATGGATGATTCCAGTCGTATATAATATTTCACCATCAAAACTAAAAGACATGGGGATTAAGGCCGTTTTTAGTGATCTAGATAATACCTTGATTCCTTGGAATAATCCTGATGGAACTCCTCAATTAAGAGAATGGATATCTGAGCTCAAGAAAAACAATATTGAATTAATTGTTATTTCAAATAATAAACATAGCCGAGTTCAAAGAGCGTTAAGAAGTTTGAAATTAAACTTCATCTCACGCTCCTTAAAGCCATTACCTAGAGGTATTAATAAGGCTTTGAGAGATTACCATTTACACCACAAAGAAGTAATTATGTGTGGAGATCAATTATTAACTGATGTTTGGGCTTCAAACAATGCAAACGTTAGAAGTGTGTTAGTTAAGCCATTAATTGAATCCGATGCTTGGAATACTAAGCCTAATCGCTTCTTAGAAAAATTAATATGGAAAAAATTAAGAAACAAATATGATGATTTAGACTGGCAGGAGGATATAAATGACAGAAATTAATCAATTACAAGATGAAGAAATTAGATGTATTGGTTGTGGTGCGTTAATTCAAACCACAAATCCTGATGAACTAGGATACACTCCTAACTCTGCTCTTGAAAAGGGAAAAGAAAGTGGCGAAATCTACTGCCAACGTTGTTTTAGATTACGTCACTATAATGAAATTTCACCAGTTAGCTTAACTGATGATGATTTCTTGAAACTATTAAACCAAATTAGAGATGCTAATGCGCTTATCGTATACTTGGTTGATGTCTTTGACTTTAACGGAAGCTTGATTCCTGGATTACACCGTTTCGTAGGTGATAACCCAATCATGTTGGTTGGTAACAAGTCTGACTTGCTACCAAACTCACTAAAACGTTCTAAACTAAAGGATTGGATTAGACAACGTGCTAATGAAGCCGGAATTCGTCCAATTGATGTTGAACTAGTTTCTGCTAAAACTAATGAATCAGTTGATGATTTATTGAAGAACATCGATAAGTACAGAAATGATCGTGACGTCTATGTTGTAGGTGTTACTAACGTTGGTAAGTCAACATTGATTAACCAAATCATTAGACAAAACACTGGAATTAAGGAACTAATCACTACTTCAAGATTCCCTGGAACTACATTAGATAGAATCTCAATTGATTTGGAAGATGGACATGAATTAGTAGATACACCAGGTATCATTCATAAAGAACAAATGGCACATTACCTAAACGGTAAGGATCTAAAGATTGTTCAACCACAAAAGCCAATCAAGCCAAAAGTTTATCAATTGAACCCAGAACAAACACTATTCTTTGGTGGTGTTGCCCGTTTTGATTACGTTCAAGGTGACAAGAAGCATGGTTTTACTGTTTATGTTGAAAACAACTTACTAATTCACCGTACTAAGTTAGCAAATGCTGACAGCTTCTACGACAAGCATTTTGGTGAATTATTAACTCCACCAAGTAGTGAATCAATTGATGATTTTCCAGAATTGGTTCGTTTCGAATTCAAGACCGATCAAAAGAGCGATTTAGTATTCGAAGGACTTGGATGGATTACCGTTCCAGCTGGTGTAGTTGTAGCTGGATGGGCACCTAAGGGTGTAGACGTATTAGTTAGAAGAGCAATGATATAAAAAGCGAGGTACAAAATTGAAATTACGCGGAAAACAAAAAAGATATTTAAGATCACAAGCTAACAGAATGAAACCTTTATTCTCTGTTGGAAAGAATGGTTTAAACGAAACTTGGTTAGAACAAGTATTGGATGCTTTACACAGACGTGAACTAATCAAGGTTAACATTCAACAAAATTCTGATTTAGAAGTTAGTGATGTTCAAGAATACATTGAAGCAAACAGTGACATCAATGTTGTTCAAACAATTGGAAAGACATTACTATTATTCTTACCTGCAAGTAAGGAAAAGTTCCAAATTTACTCTGTAGAAGTTAGAAATATTTAGAGGAGTTCTTATCAATGCATAGTGAAAAGGTGCAAACTTTACCTAAGTTAAAATCTTTAAACAAGCGCAAAAAAATCGGGATTATTGGTGGAACCTTTAATCCGATTCATAATGGTCATCTATTTATTGCGGATCAAGTAAGGAGTCAATTAGGACTAGAAAAGGTATACTTCATGCCTGATTTCATCCCACCTCACGTTGATCATAAAGATGCAATTGATGCTGATGACCGCGTCAATATGGTTAATCTAGCAATCAACGATAATGATAAGTTTGATATTGAAATGCTAGAAATCATCAATCGTGGTAAAAGTTACACTTACAACACTATGGTAGAATTAAAGAGAAGACATCCCGACTATGAATACTACTTTATTATTGGTGGTGACATGGTTGAATACCTACCTAAATGGTATCGTGTTGATGATTTATTTAAACTAACTCATTTTGTAGGTGTTAGAAGGGAAAATTATCCAATGTCGACTAACTATCCAGTGATATGGGTAGATGTCGCCAAGCTGGACATATCTTCAACCTTAATTCGTAAACTGGTATCTAACCATCAATCAATTCGATACTTGGTTCCAGATGCAGTTTTAAAATATATAAAGGAGCATCATCTTTATGAATAATGTTGAATTAACATATACAAATAAGTACATCCCTTTATCCAGAGAAGAACTAATCGAAAAACTAAACAATGCTTTAACCCAATCAAGATTTGAACACGTTTTACGTGTTGAACAAATGGCGATTGAACTAGCAAAGAAAAATAATGTAGATGTTGAAAAAGCAAGTGTTGCAGGACTTTGCCACGATTATGCTAAGCAAAGACCTGATGACGATTTCATCCAACTAATTAAGAAATATCGTTTGGATGACTTATTGTTGCAATACGGTAATGCAATTTGGCATGGTGAAGTTGGTTACTTAATGGTTCAAAACGAATTAGGTGTTACTGATATCGATATCTTGAATTCCATTAAGCATCACACCACCGGTGCAAAGTACATGTCAAAGCTAGAACAAATTGTATACATGGCCGACTATATCGAAATGGGACGCGACTTCCCAGGTGTAGAAGAAGCACGTGAGATTACATTTAATAATCTAGCTGACGGGGTGGCATATCAAACTAAGCACACTCTACAATATTTAATTAGTGCCAATAAACCCGTTTATCCAAAGACCATTGATACCTATAACGAATGGGTAAATGGATCAAACATCAAATAACGAGGAGATTTCAAATGAATAGTAAAGAAAAATTAGAAGTAATTGTTAAAGCAGCGGACAGTAAGAGAGCTCACAACATCGTTGCTTTAAACGTCCACGAAGTTAGTTTAATGGCTGACTACTTCGTAATCATGGATGCAGCATCAAACAGACAAGTTAAGTCTATTGCTGATGAAGTTGCTGACCAAGCTGAAGAAGCTGGTATCAGTGTTAAAGAAGTAGAAGGTAAAGACACTGCTAAATGGATTTTATTGGACTTAGGTGACGTTATTGTGCACGTATTCCAAGAAGATGAAAGAGAATACTACAACCTAGAAAAACTATGGTCAGATGCTGATTCAGTAGACGTTTCAGAATGGGTTAAGGACTAGTCAAATGATTTATCAAGAATTCGCAAAATTCTATGATGAATTATTTGATGAAACTATGTATGATCAATGGCTTTCTTTTGTAAAAGCAAATGTATCAAAGAATGATTCAATTATGGACATGGCTTGTGGAACCGGACGCTTATTAGCGCTGCTTGCCGCTCAAAACTATAATGTTTGTGGTATGGACTTATCTGAAGACATGCTTACACTAGCAGAAGAACATTTAAGAGATATTAAACCAGATATGCCATTAATTCAAGGTGACATGACTGAAATGGAAGGAATTCCTAACTTTGATGTGATTACCTGTTTTGATGATTCATTATGTTACTTGCCAGATCAAAACGTACTACAGACTGCTTTTGAAAAGGTACATGAACATCTAAATGATGATGGACAATTCTTATTTGATGTAATTACGCCATATCAAACAGATGTCGTATATCCGGGATACATGTATAATTACCATGATGATAGCAATGCTTTCATGTGGCAATCATACTTAGGTGATGAAGATCACTCAGTAGAACATGACTTAGTATTTTTTAAGTACAACGAGTCAATCAATGCATATGATCAATTTAGTGAAATTCATTTGGAAAGAACTTATAAAGTTGATATTTACATTGATTTATTGAAGAACGCAGGATTCAAAGATATCAAGGTTAGTGCTAACTTTGGTAAAGACGAAATCACTGATACTACAACTAGATGGTTCTTTGTATGTAAGAAGGGATGATTCGATGAAAGCTGTTGGTATAATTGCTGAATATAACCCGTTTCATAATGGGCATAAGTACCAAATTGAGCAGGCAAGACAAGCAACCAATGCTGACGCAGTCATCGTAATTATGTCAGGAAATTGGGTACAAAGAGGCCAACCTGCTATATTAGATAAATGGACTAGGGCACAAATGGCAATGGAAAATGGTGCTGATATGGTAATTGAGTTACCAGTGCAATGTGCCGTGCAGCCTGCTGATATATTTGCTAGGCACGCAGTGAACATTTTAGCTAGTCTTAAGTGTGAGTGGCTATCATTTGGTAGTGAACATCCAAACATTAACTTTAATGAGCTGGCTAATGTTGATTTAAAGGAAACTAAAATAGATCATGATTACACCAAAAGCTATGCTGAGTTAATCAGGGATGCATTAACTAATGCGACTGGAGAAGATGTCAGTGCACCAAATGATGTATTGGCGTTAAACTATGCAATTGCTAACCAAAAAAATAATCACCAAATGAAGCTAGTTCCGATTAAGAGAAACGGTGCTAACCATCATGATTGTGATTTAAATAACGATGGGGTAATTGCTAGTGCTTCTGCAATAAGAGCTGCTATCTTAAATAATAGTAAGAAATTGGTCCAATATCTTCCCGATAGCATTGATATCGAAGCTTTAAAGAATCATGTTGATTGGGAAGATTTCTGGCCATTATTAAAATATAAGATTGAAACATCAAGTATTGATGAATTAAATCATATCTATCAAATGACTGAGGGATTAGAATATAGACTAAAGAAGTATATCTATGAATCACATTCTTTTGATGAGTTTCTACACTTGGTTAAATCTAAACGCTACACATACGCAAGACTTCAACGTTTATTCGTTTATACGCTCTTAAATTGGCGTAAAAGCGATGATTTGAGTCAAGAGTATGTCAGAGTATTAGGCTTTAATAAAAGCGGTAGAGCGTATTTGAATGACATTAAGAAGCAAGTAGAACTACCTGTAATTACTAAGATTAATAAGGAACTATCTGAATCAGAATTAAATTTTGATGTAGTATCTGGTAGGATTTATGAAAATATAAATCATATTCCTCAAGATGCAGGAAAAATTCCATTAATTTATTAATTTTTAGGCCGGGTATCAAGGATATGACCTTGACAAACTAACTTCTTAATATGTATAATTAACGCTGTTGCATTAGGAGGAATAGACATGAAATGGTTCTTAAAGGAACTATCCGAATACAAAAACAAGCCACTTTCAGTATCAGAAGATATGAACTTATCTGATGATATTATGAGTAGATATAGCAAATATGTTATTTCTGCTGATGACGATATTCACGTTGCTGCTAACGTTTTCTCTGAAAACGGTGATGCAATTGTGACTGCTCGTGTAACAGGTAAGATTGTGGTTCCTTCATCAAGATCATTAACTCCGGTTGAGTTACCATTGGATTTCTCAATTAACGAAGTTTATGTTGAAACTAATTTGCGCTTGAAAGAACGTGAAGATGAAGGTGAAATTGCTTTCCTAGTAGATGACGAAGGCGAAATTGATTTTGATAAATCAGTTGCCGACAACATCATCCTACAAATTCCAATGCACATTTTGTCTCCTGAGGAAATCGAAACTGGTAAAATGCCAGAAGGAAATGACTGGGAAGTTATTTCCGAAGATGATTTAGCCGAAAAAGAGGCAAATGATAAAAAAGTAGATCCACGTCTTGCTAAGTTAAAGAACTTCTTTGACGATAGTGATAATTAAGCAAGACTTAAAAATTTTTCACTAGTGGATATTTTAATATAAAGGGGGTTTTTGCATTGGCTGTACCAGCAAGAAGAACTTCAAAAGCTAAGAAGGGTATGCGTCGTGGTCACATTAAGTTGGCTAACCCAGGTTTGAGTGCTTGCCCAAACTGTGGTGAATTACGTAAACCTCACATGGTATGTCCTAGTTGTGGATACTATGATGGAAAACAAGTTGTTAATGAAAACAACTAATTAAATAAAAAAGCTACCAGAACACCATGGGTCCTGGTAGCTTTTTTTGTTATGTAAGTATAATTATTTTATTTATTTAAACATTTATATTAAACTTAAATCGAGAGAATGGTTCGTTTTCTAATTTAAAATAGTAAATTGGTGAAAAAATTTAAGATTTTAATAATAATATTCGGATTAAGCTCTTCTATTATGAGAAAAAACGTGATAAAATGTACAAAGTAAGTTAAGATTTTCTAAAATAAATGGAGAGGTGTAATTTAATGAGCCGTATTTTGATAATTGAAGATGAAAAAAGCTTAGCTAGATTTGTAGAGTTAGAGTTGAAGCATGAAGGTTACGAAACTCAAGTAGCCTTAGACGGTCGCGAAGGACTAGAAGAAGCACTAAACAACGACTATGATGTTATTCTTTTAGATCTTATGTTACCAAAGCTTAATGGTATGGAAGTTGCTAGAAGACTTCGTGAAAAGAAGACAACTCCAATCATTATGATGACAGCAAGAGATTCTGTTATTGATAGAGTTTCAGGATTCGATCATGGTGCAGATGACTACATCGTTAAGCCATTTGCTATCGAAGAATTATTAGCTCGTGTTAGAGCATTACTTCGTCGTATTGATATCGAAGGTGACGAAAACGCTGAAGATCAAAAGGTTGTTTACTTTAAGGACATTACTGTCGAAAAAGAAAGTAGAATCGTAAAACGTGGAGACGATATTATCGACTTAACTAAGCGTGAATACGAATTACTACTTACTTTAATGGAAAACGTAAACGTTGTATTAGCTAGAGACGTTCTTTTAACTAAGGTTTGGGGATACGATTCAAGTGCTGAAACAAACGTTGTTGATGTTTACATCCGTTACCTAAGAAACAAAATTGATAGACCTGATCAAAAGAGCTACATCCAAACTGTTAGAGGAACCGGTTACGTGATGAGATCATGATTTCCAACCATGATGATAAAGTTTCAAAGACAGTAAGCAGCAATCGAAGATGGTTTTCTCTTAAATGGAAATGGTCAATTGGATCAGCAATTATAATTTTTGTAATTCTATCAATTTTTTCTTTTTTGATTTACAACCGTTTTTCTGATGTCTTATTACACCAGGAGAACTCACGTACTATTGAATCGGATGTAACGATATCAAATCGATTAAGAACGATTAATCGATCATTGGATGAAAAGACAGTTAGTTCTGCTTTAAATCCAAACAGTGGTTTTAGGGACGGCAACCCTAATAATGGAATGTCGACAGACGTTTATTCTGATTCTATTTATACTAACTTATTTAGTAAGGATATCGTGGTTAGTGTATACAATAAGAATTCAGACCAAATCTTCTCATCGAAGAAGTCGCCAAAAAAGATTTACAATTTCAAACCGGTAGATAGCCGCAAAACGGTTATTACCAAGAACTCAGGTAAGACAATCTTAGTTTTAGATTCACCAATCTATTCTGCCAAGACGCATGAATTAATTGGTTATCTAAGAGTAGTTGATTCAATGTCTGACTACAATTTGTACATTAACAAATTAGCCGGAATTTTATTTGTAATTTTAATTATTGGTATCTTCTTCTCTGCTGCATTGTCGTACTTCCTATCATCATACATGCTTCGTCCAATCAAGATTATCTCTAACACCATTCACAGTGTTAAAGAATCTCCTGAAACGGACAGTCGTGTGCCTAAGTTGACTCAAAATGATGAGTTGACTGACTTAGGGGACTTATTCAATGATATGATTGATACAATGCAAAGATACATTGATCAACAACAACAATTCGTTGAAGATGTTTCCCATGAATTAAGAACTCCGGTCGCTGTAATTCAGGGACACTTAGACATGCTTTCTCGTTGGGGAAAGGATGACCCTGAAGTCCTAGATGAATCAATTAAATCTTCAATCTACGAAATTAATCGTATGAAGAGTTTAGTTCAAGAAATGTTAGATCTTTCTCGTGCTGAACAAGTTGAAATCAACTATGGAAACAAGACAACGGATGTTCAAGATGTTGTTCATCAACAATACAATGATTTCCAAATGATTCACCCTGATTACAAGTTCATCTTAGATGATGATATTGGGGAAGAAACAATCATTCAAATTTACCGTAATCACTTGGAACAAATCTTGATTATCTTGTTAGACAATGCTGTTAAGTATTCTAAACAAAGAAAGGAAATTCATATTTCACTTTCTCGTAAGTATCGTTATGTCGATATTGCGGTTCAAGATTTTGGTGAAGGATTAAGCCAAGAAAGCATTGATAAAATCTTTAACAGATTCTATCGTGTTGATAAGGCTAGAAGTCGTAACCAAGGTGGTAATGGTTTAGGACTATCAATCGCTAAGCGTTTGGTAGAGGCCTATAACGGTAAGATTAATGTTGAAAGTTCATCGGGATATGGATCAATCTTTACAATTTCATTCCCAATCCTTTCAAAGGATAAGATTGAACATTTGAAACAACTAGATATGAATACTAAGCAATAAGCGCAATAAAAAAGCACTGCAATTAAGCAGTGCTTTTTTTGTGTTTATTTATTGTTTTGATGTTTGTATACCAAACCAAATGGAACTAAGTTTTCGTTACCTTCTTTAATACGTTGAATGTTACTTCTGTGCTTAATGAAAATAAAGATTGTTAGAATAATACCAATAACGCCAAGTACGTAATCATGATCCAATAAAATCAAGATTGTGATTAATGGAAATGAAATCATACTTGCTACACTAACCATACTAGTTAGGTAAGTAAATGAAATTTCAAAGATAAAAGCACATAAGAATAAGATTGGATGAATTGCTAGTAACATTCCGGCACTAGTAGCAACGGCTTTACCACCCTTAAACTTAGCAAAGATTGATAATGTATGTCCCAATACAGCGAATAAACCAAATACGATTGGTGATACGTTAGAGATATGGAAGAATGTTGGTAGCAATGTTGCAATGGTACCTTTTAAAATATCTAATACCATAACAACAGCACCGGCAGTCTTACCAAGTTCTCTAAATGTATTGGTGGTTCCCATATTTCCAGAACCTAACTTGGTAATATCTTTATTGAAAAAGACCTTACCAATCCAGATTCCATTAGGAATTGCCCCTAACAAGTAAGCGACAATTAATAAAATTGTGATTTTCAAAAATGGTTCCTCCCAAAAATTAACTATCTATTAATTTTACCATTTTTAAGCATTATGACAACATCTTCTCTATATAGGACGTTTAATATTCCCTTTTAAAAGCGTTTTAAATAAGGTAATATATTATATTGTATGAAAGGGAGTGCGTTACGATGGCTAAGAAGTCAGAAAATTATAATGATGACTCCATCCAGGTCCTAAAGGGTCTGGAGGCAGTTAGAAAGCGCCCTGGTATGTATATCGGTTCTACTGATAGCAAGGGTCTTCATCATTTGGTATACGAAATTGTAGATAATGCAGTCGATGAAGCATTAGCAGGATACGGTGACGAAATTGACGTTACTATCCATAACGATAATAGTATAACTGTGGTGGACCACGGACGTGGGATGCCAGTGGGAATGCATTCATCAGGTAAGCCAACTCCCGAAGTTATCTTAACCGTGCTACATGCCGGTGGTAAGTTCACCGAAAATGGTGGATACAAGACTTCAGGGGGACTACACGGGGTTGGATCAAGTGTTGTTAATGCACTATCAACTCACTTAAGCGTGACAATCGTAAGAGATGGCTACAAATATGAAGAAGATTTTGAAAATGGTGGTCAACCAATTGGAACTTTGAAAAAAATTGGTAAGACAAGTGAACACAGTGGAACAACTGTAACATTTAAACCAGATTCAGCAATCTTTACTACAACAATTTATAATTATGAAATACTAAAACAACGTTTAAGAGAATCTGCCTTCTTGTTAAACGGAATTAAAATTACTTTGACTGACGAACGTGAAGGACAAGAACGAAGCGATGAATTCTACTTCAAAGATGGAATCAAGGAATTCGTTCAATACTTAAACGAAGACAAACACACATTAGGTAACATTATGTACTTTGACGGATCAAAAGATGGTGTTGAAGTAGAAGTTGCTGCTCAATACAACGATGGTTATACAGAAAACACATTATCATTCGTTAATAATGTTCGTACCAAAGATGGTGGTACGCATGAATCAGGATTTAGAAGTGCCTGGACTAAATCATTCAATGACTTTGCTAGAAGAGTGAAGTTACTTAAAGATAAAGAAAAGAACCTAGATGGTAGCGATGTGCGTGAAGGACTATCAGCAATCATCTCTATTAAGGTGCCCGAAGAAATGCTTCAATTCGAAGGACAAACCAAGGAAAAGCTAGGAAGCCCAGAAGTGCGTTCTATCGTCGACAACATCGTTTCCGAACAATTAGGTTACTACCTAATGGAAAACGGTGAATTCGCCCATGAATTGGTTCATAAGTCCCTTCGTGCCCGTAAGGCCAGAGAAGCTGCGCGTAAGGCCAGAGATGAAAGTAGAAATGGTAAGAAGAAACACAAGAAGGAACGTTTACTATCAGGTAAGCTAACACCAGCTCAATCTAAGGATGTTTCTAAAAATGAATTGTTCCTAGTCGAAGGGGACTCTGCCGGAGGCTCTGCTAAGCAAGGCCGTGACAGAAAACATCAAGCTATCTTGCCACTTAGAGGTAAGGTTTTAAATACCGAAAGAGCTAAGTTAGACGATATTCTCAAAAATGAAGAAATTAGTACCATGATTTACACAATTGGTGCCGGAGTGGGTCCAGAATTCAACATTTCTGATGCCAACTACGACAAGGTTATTATCATGACCGATGCCGATGATGATGGTGCTCATATTCAAATTCTACTATTAACATTCTTCTACAAGTACATGCGCCCGATGGTTGAACAAGGTCGTGTCTACATTGCACTACCACCGCTATACAAGATTCAACAAAAAGCCGGTAAGAAGAATCATGTTGATTACGCATGGACCAATGACGAATTAACCGATAAGTTAAAGGAATTCGGTCAACACCCAGCTCTTCAAAGATTTAAGGGTCTAGGTGAAATGAATGCTGATCAATTATGGGAAACTACTATGGATCCTGAAAACAGAACATTAATTCAAGTTCAAATCGACGATGCTGCATTAGCCGAAAAACGTGTTACTACATTAATGGGTGACAAGGTTGAACCAAGACGTGAATGGATTGAAGAAAACGTTAAATTCACACTTGAAGAAGACGGCAGCATCTTAGATACCACCAAAGAAACAGAAAATGAGTAGATAGGAGGAACTATAGTGGTTAATCATTCAGTTATTGAAAAACTAACGCTTGAACAAATCATGAGTGAAAGATTTAGTAGATACTCTAAGTCAATTATTCAAGAAAGAGCGTTACCAGACGTTCGTGACGGATTAAAACCGGTGCAACGTCGTATTCTATACGCCATGAATAAAGACGGAAATACTTATGATAAGGGATTTAGAAAGTCAGCTAAGTCCGTTGGTAATGTTATGGGTAACTTCCATCCCCATGGTGATAGTTCAATCTATGAAGCATTAGTACGTATGAGTCAAGAATGGAAAATCAGAGAACCATTAATCGAAATGCATGGTAACAATGGTTCAATGGATGGAGATCCAGCTGCGGCTATGCGTTATACAGAAGCACGTCTAAGTAAGATTGCTTCTGAAATGCTAAGAGATATTGATAAGGATACTGTTGACTGGGTGCCTAACTTTGATGACACCGAAAATGAACCAACAGTATTACCATCTCGTTTCCCTAATCTATTAGTTAATGGTGCAACCGGGATTTCATCAGGTTATGCAACCGAAATTCCTCCTCACAACCTATCTGAAGTATTAGATGCTTTGATTTACCTACAAAAGCATTCAGACGCTACCTTAGACGACTTAATGCAATTCATTAAGGGACCAGACTTTCCAACTGGTGGAATCGTACAAGGCCTAGACGGTATTAAGAAAGCATATGAAACTGGACGCGGTAAGATTATCATCCGTTCTAAGACAGATGTTGAAGAATTACGTGGTAACAAGACACTTATTCGTGTAAGTGAATTACCATACGAAGTTAATAAGCTACAACTAGTTAAGCAAATCGATGAAATCAGAATTAACAAGAAGATTGATGGAATTGCTGAAGTTAGGGATGAAAGTGATAGAAACGGTCTATCAATTGCAATTGAATTAAAACGTGATGTTGATGCAACTGGTATTCTTAACTACCTATTTAAGAACACTGATCTACAAATCAACTATCACTTTAACGTCGTTGCAATTAATAAGATGAGACCAGAACGTCTATCATTAAAGGAAATTCTAGAATCATACCTAGATTACCAACGCTTGATTGTTGCTAAACGTACTAAGTACGACTTAGACAAAGCAATGGCAAGACAACACATTGTAGACGGTTTAATTAAGGCCTTATCAATTTTAGACCAAGTTATTAAGACCATTCGTGCAAGTGATAACAGAAAAGATGCATGTAATAACTTAATCTCTGAATTCGACTTCTCTGAAAAACAAGCAGATGCGATTGTTAAGTTACAACTATATCGTTTAACTAATACTGATGTAGTCGAACTACAAGCCGAAAAAGATAAGTTAAGTGCAGACATTCTAGAATACAACACCATCTTAAATGACAAGAACGAACTAAATAAGGTATTAACCGAAGAGTTCAAAGACATTAAGAAGGCTTATGGTAACGATCGTCTTACTAAGATTGAAACAGAAGTTGAAGAACTTAAGATTAGTAAAACTATCACTGTGCCAGAAGAAGACGTTGTTGTACTAGTCAGTCATGATGGATATCTAAAACGTAGTAGTGTTCGTTCATACAAAGCTTCAGAAGTTGAAGAAAATGGTCTAAAGGAAGACGATTATCCAATCTTCTTAGAACAAATGACTACACTACAACACTTATTCATGTTTACTAATAAAGGTAATCTTATCTATCGTCCAGTTCATGAAATTACAGATGCTCGTTGGAAAGAAACCGGTGAACATATTTCTCAAACTATCGGTCTAGCCGATGACGAAGAAATCATGAAGGTTATGTCATTTAAGACATTGAAAGAAACTGGTAAGTTTGTAATCTCTACTAGTGACGGATACATCAAACAAACTGAGTTTGATAAGTTAACTCCTGGTAGAAATTACCGTTCAAGACCTGCTGTATTTGAAAAACTAAAAGATGATAGTGCAAATGTAGTTAATGTTGATTACCTAGCAGATGCAAATGCTAATCCAAATGTCTTTATTGCATCTAACGTTGGACTAGCTACTTGTTTTGAATTAGATGAAGTATCATACTCTGGTGCAAGATCTACTGGTGTTCGTTCAATGGACATTAGGGATGAAGAACAAGTTGTTGATGTGCAACTAGTAGAACAAGACGATAAGGTAGGGATGATTACCCAACGCGGATTCTACAAGAACATGAAGGTAGATGAAGTACCTCTTGCTAGTCGTGCAAGAAGAGGGGTTCAAGTTCTAAAATCATTGAAGAAGAACCCACATGAATTGGTTGACTTTGTAAAACTAGAAAAGGCAACTGATAGCTTTAACCCAATTAGAGTATTTACTAATAGACGCCGTGTCCATGATATTATGCCAGGTGACCATCCAGTAAATGATCGTCAATCAAACGGTTCTGCTGTGATGGATGTCGATGCTGAAGGTACACCAACCAGCATGGCGGTATTACATCCTGAAGTAGTGGCAAATATTAAGTAATATAACTCCAATAGAAATTTATTATTATTATCATAAAATATATTGTTATTTTATGATGAATAGGTTATTATATTTTAATGAACTATTAATAGATAATAATATGTAATAAATGATATAGGGGTATAAGCATGAAAAAAACTAAGCAAGAAAATATTTTCTCTTCTAAGACACTTTCATACTTTTTGCAATTAGCAGAAACTATGAATTACACCCAGGCTGCGCAAATTTTGGGAATTACGCAACCTGCATTAACTCAACAAATTAAAAAACTAGAAAAGACAGTTGGCGCTCCGTTGTTTTACTCAATTGGTAAAAAGCTAAAGTTATCATCTGCCGGTAACATTATGCTTAAGTCAACTAAAGATATTTATGAAATTCTAAACCAAACTGCTGATGAAATTGAACAATCAAACAGTGCATCAACTGGTGACATCAACATTGGTGTTCTATCATCAATCCAAGTTAAAGTTTTTG
This sequence comes from Apilactobacillus intestinapis, assembly GCF_049166695.1. Classification (NCBI taxonomy): domain Bacteria; kingdom Bacillati; phylum Bacillota; class Bacilli; order Lactobacillales; family Lactobacillaceae; genus Apilactobacillus; species Apilactobacillus intestinapis. The sequence goes on along the minus strand of NZ_JBMHFD010000001.1, from coordinate 334,998 downwards.
AAAAGTTCATTGCTCAACTTTACAAGAAGAATCCTGAACTAAAGGTTAACCTAAGAATGTTAACTCGTAAGGAAATTTGGGAAAGTTTGGAAAACAACCGTATTGATTTAGCAATTATGTACTTACCAGATTCATCAATTAAGAACTGGAAGCCATACGAAGCTCAAAAAATTATGAGCGATGACTTAATGTACATTCATCACAACGAAAAATTAGCTGGTAAGGATAAGATTAAGTTCAAGGACACATTGGATCGTCCTTGGGTTACTTACCCAGAAGATTACTTCTTAGATTCAATCCTAAAGACTGAATACAAAGATCAACTTCTAGATAATCCTAAGAGTGGCGCTTGCTTCTCAACTCCTGACCAAATTTTACGTTTTGCTGTTAATACTGGATTAAATACTGCTCTTCCAAGTTCATTTATGATTGACAAAGATGTCAAAACATTGGAAGATAATAATACATGGGTTGCCCGTTTAAATCCAAATATCAATTTTGATTTAGCATTCGTTTACAGAACTAACAAGAAGATGATTCCTCGTGTTGGTTCATTCCTAGACGAATTCGATGCCTTCTTAGATGAAGAAGACTACCTATCAAGATTAAAGGACAACTACTAAAAATACGAAGGAAGTTTTATTATGGCTAAAGAATTAGTTTTCGGACACCAAAGTCCAGATACTGATGCAATTTGTGCAGCTATCGAATATGCATATTTACAAAATAAACTAGGATACGACGTTGAAGCCGTTGCTCTAGGTACTCCAAACGAAGAAACTAAATTTGTTTTAGATTACTTCGGTCAAGAAGCACCTCGTGTTATTACTGAAGCTTCATCAGAAGTAGACTCAGTTATGCTAGTAGATCATAATGAACCTCAACAAAGTGTTTCAGATATTGATAAATTAACAGTTACTCACGTAGTTGATCACCACAGAATTGCAGATTTCAACACTGAAAAGCCTGTATTCTACCGTGCTGAACCAGTTGGTTGTGTAAGTACTGTATTATTTGAAATGTTCAACGAAAAAAATGTTGAAATTCCTGAAAAATTAGCTGGTCTAATGCTTTCAGCAATCATTTCAGATACTTTATTACTAAAATCACCAACAACTACTGATGTTGATAAAAAGGCCGTTGCTGAATTAGCTAAGATTGCTAAGGTTGATGCTGAAGAATACGGTATCAAGATGCTAAAAGCTGGTACTAACGTTGATGCTAGATCTGACAAGGACCTAATCGACGGTGACGCTAAGTCATTCACTATGGGTGGCAAAGCAGTACGTATTGACCAAATCAACACTGTTGATTTAAATGACGTATTAAAACGTAAAGAAGACTTATTAAAGGCAATGGAAGAAGAAGCCAAAGCAGAAGGCTACGACTTATTCTTAGTAATTGCTACTAACGTATTAGACAGTAACTCTGAAGCCATCGTTTATGGTGAACCAAAGGATGCTGTAGAAAAAGCATTTAACCAAAAAGTTTCAGAAGATACAATTGCACTTCCTGGTGTAGTATCAAGAAAGAAACAAGTTGTTCCTCAATTAACTGATGTTTTAGACTAATACTAGGACGTATTGAAAGGACACATCCTAATGGGTGTGTTCTTTCTTTATATATAAAAATATCTGACAGCGTTGCTTCCGGAATACGGCTGTCTCAAATAAAAACAATAGGAGATCTTCAAAATGGTAAAGGTATTTAGAAATTTAGCTACTTCAAAGACAATGGATTTATTAGGAATCGCAATCATCTTCTTATCAGCGTTTCTTTCAGGTTATTTATTCGAATCACTAAACGATGTGACTCATTGGGGCCATTGGGCAATATTTATTCCGTTTGGATTAATCAGTGCCTTTGACGCTTGTATGTCAATCATGTCTACTAGATTGGTCGGCCGTTTTAGTAACCTAGGTAACTGGATTGGTGTTCCAGAAATCATTCTTGGATGTGCAATTGATTATTTATTGGGAAACCATGGGGCAATCTTAACTTATCCAATTAGTTTTATTATCCAAATTTGGGCAATTAGAACATGGACTAACTCTGATAAATTCAAGAAATCTGATTTTATGAATACCAAAAAGGGACAAATTGTTTTTGTACTATTGTCATTATTATCATTAGCATTCAGTTTTGGTATTAATTACATTGGATACGGTAGTTTAAATTCATCTGATTCAGTTTTATATGTATTAACTAGTTTTGTATTTGGAATTTCATTGATTGCAAATATCATGAATGCAATGAAGATATCAACACAATGGAAATTCTGGCTATTATACGACTTTATTCAACTAGCTAAGGCAATTAGCCAATTCAACTTTGCAAACGTCGGTAAGTACATTTATTACATCCTAATGGCACTTGCTGGAAATGCATATTGGAAGGATTAATTACTATATTTTTCTGTGCTAATAATTTGCATTATTTTTTATAATCGTTATCATTATAGTTATGTCGTGTACGATATATCTCCACCAGATATATCAGATCAAGCAAAAGGAGCTGTTACGATTATGAAGAAATACAGTGAAGAAGAATTAAGAAGTAGATTAACTGACGAACAATACGAAGTTACTCAAAATGCCGGTACAGAAATGCCATTTTCAAACGAATATGATAACTTTTTTGAAGATGGTTTATACGTAGATATTGTATCAGGTGAACCTTTATTCACTTCAAAAGATAAATACAACTCTGGATGTGGTTGGCCAGCATTTACTAAGCCAATTCAACAAAGCAGCATTAAGAGTAATTTAGATACCTCACATGGTATGGTTAGAAACGAAGTAAGAAGTAGCGAAGCTAACTCACACTTAGGTCACGTCTTTCCTGATGGACCTAAAGACAAGGGCGGATTGAGATACTGCATTAACTCAGCATCATTAAGATTCATCCCAGTTGATAAGTTAGAAGAAGAAGGCTACGGCCAATACGCTGCAGAATTTAAATAGGAAGGGAGATTTGTTTTATGAGTAAAGATACAGCTATTTTCGCAGGAGGATGTTTCTGGTGCATGGTTGAACCATTCGATCAACAACCAGGAATTGAAAGTGTTATCTCAGGTTACACAGGAGGACACGTTGCAAACCCAACATATGAACAAGTATGTAGCCATACAACAGGTCATACTGAAGCCGTTGAAATTACATTTGATCCTGAAGTAATTTCATACAAGGATTTAGTCGAAATTTACTGGAGACAAACAGATCCAACTGACGCTTCTGGTCAATTCCAAGACAGAGGTGACAGTTACCGTCCTGTTATCTTCGTTAACAGTGAAGAACAAAGAAAAGTTGCTGAAGAATCAAAGAAGCAACTAGCTGAAAGTGGCATGTTCGATGAACCAATCGTTACATCAATCGAAGATGCTAAACCATTCTATCCAGCTGAAGACTATCACCAAGATTTCTACAAGAAGAACCCATTACGAGCTCAAATTGAAGAATTAGGTGGCCGTCAACAATTCAAGGATACAAAGTGGGCTAAATAATAATAAAAAGGTTCCTAGCATAAGCTAGGAACCTTTTTTTAATACTTATGTCTATAATAGTGACGACGTGAATGGTATTGGTAATGTTTAGTATTTTTCTTATATTCTTTTCGATACTTTCTTTCGTAGTGCTTTTTAATTTCGTGATGAACGACACCTGCTACAACAGCATCTCTTACGTAATGATGTTTCTTGTATGAGTTACGGTGATTATTGAACGATGGCGCGTTTGCAGGTGTAGGCACCTTAATCTCGTTATTTATCTTGGATCTACCGGTTGCATAGTCGAATTCAACACCAGGTTGAACATTGAAGATGTAAACGTTAAAGTTCAGACTTCCATCAATTGAAATGGCTTGCATATGAACACCGCGAGCCATTAATTCATTTCCTCTAAAAATAGGGGTGACTTGGAAAATAACCTTTTTATCTTTTCTAAGTGCTTCTCTGACTTGTGATTCGTAAATTGTTTGTAGTTTTTGATTACTGAATGCAGTTTGCGTAAATAGGTTCTTCAAATTATTTTGATCACCAGATTGTACCGATGGTTCGTATTTACCATTTACGCTGATTCCCTTAGATAAACTGTAGGCAATTTCATGACCACGATTGATAATAGCGTCGTTGTTAACGAATTTTTGGTGCCATCCTGTTGGTTGAACCACTTGTCTGGTTCTTAGGCTGTCATTGGCAATATTACGCTTTTCTAAGTATGCAGTATTACCTTCAGATGTTCTGTTTAAGGAATCAAGATTGGTGTATTCTACGTGGTTATATTTCCAATCAGATGTTTTTAAATTAGACGCATCATTATTCACGGTCATGATTGCTGACGTATTATTTTGATAGTTAAGTGATGCTAAATCACTTGTATTAGTATTGGGCAAATCTTTGGTAACGTCTGATGACTTGCTGCTCTTGGTAGCAGTGCTTTCATTACTATTATTTGCACAGCCACTGAGGACTAATGAAAGTCCAATAGTAATAGTAGCCATTAGTTTAGTATATTTCAATTAAAAATCCTCCTAATAAACCTATGTATGATAAAATAGTTGTCTAATGTTAAATACGTAAGGAATGTTATTTTTGGCGCTAAGAAAAACGCATATTGCTTCAGCAGAAGCAGTAATGATGGGTTATGCCATTTCGACTAGTCAACCATTACCAATTATCATAACTGAGGCAATTGGTGTATGGATTGGTAGTCAACTTCCTGATATTGATCAAAGACAAACTAGAATAAATAAGAAAACCGGTGTAGAAACATCCTTTCTGACCTTATGGGGTCATCGAACCTGGTCACACAGTATTTGGATACCAGCTTTCCTATTTATTTTAGCACGCTACAGCTCTAATAGCCCAATCCTAAATGGAATAAGTGTCTATGGATATAAAGTGATGGGATACTTTTATTTTACGTTGGTTTTGGGATACTTTCTGCATGAACTATTAGATGCTTTTTCGGTTGAAGGAATTAGATGGCTATATCCATTAGGAAATCGTAAAATCATACGTAAGAAGGGCATATTTAGATATAAAGTTCATAGTATGAAAGAAATCATGATTAGATATGTTTCCGTTACGATAGTAGTGATTGAATTGATTTTCTATTTATATAAAAACTTAAAATAAAAAGGGGTGCATCAAAGATGCATCCCTTTATTTATTTTCTCTTAATTGATCAACGAATTCTTTACTTGGCGTTACAAAGATAGTCTTTTGACCTTCGTAAATAACAAATCCAGGCTTAGAACCATTTGGCTTTCTGATTTTTTTAACTTGAACATAGTCAACGGGAACGGTTGCTGAATCTCTTGCTTTAGAGAAGTAGGCAGCCAGCATTGCGGCAGTTTCGATGGTTTCATCATCTGGATTGAAGTCCTTGATGATAACGTGAGAACCGTGAATCTTTTGCGTATGCAACCAAGTATCTCTCTTATCAGCATCCTTCATTGTTAACTTATCGTTTTGAAGGTTATTCTTACCTACAAGAATATGAATACCTTTGTCAGTAATAAATTCTTCGGGTTTACTAATCTTGGTATTCTTATTCTTGCTCTTAGTATTACGGTTGTTATGATGCTTTAAATATCCTTCGTTTTTTAGTTCGACTTTGATGTCGTCTAAATCAGATGGGTTAGCAATCTCAATTTGTGAAAGGATGTTTTCAAAGTAGTCAATTTCATCATTGGTCTTCTTTAATTGTTCAGTCACAAATGAGACAGCATTCTTTTCCTTTTGATAACGTTTAAAGTATTTTTGCGCGTTTTCTGAAGGAGTCAACTGATTAGAAATACTGATGTCGATCTCATTTCCATTATCATAGAAATTAGGAAGGGCAATCTTAGTCATTCCTTTTTGAATCTTGTATAGGTATGTGGTTAGAATTTCACCCTTAATACGATATTCATCAGCATACTTAGTGTTATCCAAAGTCTTTTCAAGTTTCTTCTTCTTGTTTTTATTCTTCTTTAATTCGCTTTTAGCAACCTTAATTAATTGGCCACCTTGTTCACGGACACGATCCAATCTAGCCTTTGTTTCGTAGAAGTTGTCTAGTAATTCACTTAATGTATCATATTGAATGTTATTGTCTTCAAATGGATAGACATTAAAACTATTACTCTTACCATGTTCAATCATGGTTGGGATTGGATTGTCAAAGTGATCGAAGAACTTATCAAACTTATCTTTGACGGTACCATCTTGATGCATTGCTTGAGCAAGGTATAATGATGTGTCTTTACCTAGTCCTTGGATTCTCTTACGTAGTTCAGAAGAAAGCACTTCTTGGTTAGGGAATTCCTTGGTTAAGTCTTCAATTTGGTGATAGTCAACGTTTTCATCAAATGGATTAACCATGTCTTGGTTTGGTGGGGTGATGTATGTGTCACCAGGTAAGATGGTTCTGTATCTATTCTTATCTGCGCCAATTCGTTTGATTGCATCGATGATTCGCATATCATCTTGTGTATCTACTAAAATAATGTTACTGTGTCTAGCCATGATTTCTACGACTAAACGCATTTCCTTTAAATCACCAATTTCGTTTCTAGTTGTGAAATGAAAAATCATTACACGGTCATTATCAATTTGGGATACTTTCTTTAAAACTGAACCACTAAGATGTTTTCTCAATGTCATTGTGAAAGTAGTTGGTGTGTGCGGATTCACGTATGGAATTCTTGAGACTTGCACACGTGCATAATTAGGGTTGGCTGAAATTAAAATTGGGTAGTTTTCATGGTTGGAACGAACTGTTAACACAATTTCATTATCATATGGTTGATTGATTTTGGATACTCGACCACCTGAAACTAATCGATTTAATTCACCAGTCATTGCATGAGTAAATGATCCATCAAATGACATTATCTCATCTCTCTTTCGTACAAAGTATTACATTCTAGTATAACTGATATGAAGGCAAATTAGCAAAAATAACAGAGTTCTCATGATATAAATATGTTTTAATGTTATAATTTTATTTATAAATAATCGTATGTATTATGAAAAAGGATGAAAGATAATGAAAATTGCAATCGTAACAGATAGTACTTCTTATTTATCAAAAGAAGAACAAGAAAAATATGGAATTCATATTGTTCATATGCCTGTAATGATTGATGGTAAAAGCTATGAAGAAGGCAGCAACATCTCAACAGATGAATTCTATGAAAAACTAAAAAACTCACAATCATTCCCAAGTACATCACAACCACCAATGGGTGAGTTGATTAACTTGTATGATTCGTTGGCAGATGAAGGTTACGACACTGTAATCAGCATTCATTTAGCAAGTACCATTTCTGGTTTTTACAATTCATTGTCAGCACTTGCACCAACCATTGAAAACATTAAGGTAATTCCTTATAACTCAAAGATTACTGTAAAACTAATGGGTAACTTGGCAATCGAAGCTGCAAAGAAGGTACAATCGGGGGCTAGCGTCGATGAAATCATTGAACATTTAGATCACGTTAGAGACACAATTGATGAAGTATTCGTTGTTGATGACCTACAAAACCTTGTAAGGGGTGGAAGACTATCAAATGCTTCAGCATTTTTAGGAAGTTTACTTAAGATTAAGCCATTACTAACTTTCGATAAGAAGAGTAATGAAATTGTGGCTTTTGAAAAGGTAAGATCTCGTAAGAAGGCACTTAAACGTACTGAAGAAATCTTCAAAGAAGCTGCTTCTAAGGTTGATTATCCATTAAAGGCAATCGTGATTAATGGTAATGATCCAGAAGCTGGACATGAATGGAAAGAAAATATTCAACAATTATATCCAGATATGAGTATTGAAGAAAGTTACTTTGGACCTGTTATTGGTACCCATTTAGGTAACAAATCTCTTGCTCTAGCTTGGATGATTGATACTGACAAAAAGGACTAGTTTTTACTAGTTCTTTTTTATTATTAAAAAACAATTAGAAAATGCATTGCTTTTTCTAATAATTAGTTCTATACTCATAACAACTTATAAAGATATGAGGTGTTGTTTATGAAATACGGAATTATTGGAGCAGGAGCAATGGGATACAGGTATGGTGTTTTATTGCAAGAGAATGCCGGCGTGGAAGTAGATTTCATCGAAACCTGGGAACCTAATGTTGAAAAGGTAAAGGAACAAGGTGGTGTTTACGTTTCACGTGACCATGAAAATAAACATTTAGTGCCGATTAATATCTATTACCCAGAAGACTATAAGGGACATCCTGATGTTTGGATTTTCTTCAAAAAACAAATGCAATTGGAAGAAGAACTTAAACGAGATAGTGCCGCTGGAATCTTCCATGACGATCAATATGCTTTTGCAGCGATGAATGGTATGGGCCATTTTGATAAGATTGAAAAGTATTTTGATAAAGATAAAATTGTTTGTGGTACAGCAATGATTGCCACAGTTTTAAACGGACCTGGTGATGTTGATTTCATGGGACCAGTAAATGGTGAATCAATGCACTTAGCACCATACAATGATAAAGAACCTGATGAAACTGTTAAGGCTCTATTTAATGACTTGAAAGACGCGAAATTAGGACCAATCATGGCCAATAACTGGATTAACATGTGTATGACTAAAGTTGTGTTCAACGCTGTTGTTAACACTCTTTGTACAATGTTTGAAGTCCAAATGGGACAATTCATTCAATATCCAAAAGCCCCAGAAATGGCAAGACAACTGTTTAATGAATCATTTGATGCTTGTGAAAGAGCAGGAATCTATATGGATCAAACCAGAGATGAACAAGTACAAACAGTTATCGATAACTGTCATCAACTAAAATTCCATTATCCTTCAATGTATCAAGACTTCTCAAAAGGTAGGGAAACGGAAGTTGACTACATCAATGGATACATTGCTAAATTAGGTAGAGATAACGACTACGTATGTCGTACTCATGAATTTGTTGTAAATCAAGTTCATTTGGTTGAACAAATGAGACAATTCAAATAATTAGACACCAAATATAATTGTTTTGTAATTATAAAAATGATAATATTAAGTTGCAACAAAAAATTTGGGAGTAGGTAGTTATGCGTAAAGTGCAGACGGAACGGAATGTGAACGTCTGACGAAAACTTAGGTTGCGATGTAACTGCCGCATTCGCCACAACTTTTTTATAATATCAACTTTTTATAATTATATGAGTGGCAGCTCCACTAGGAGATGTCTTTTGATGAATGTTTCAACTTTATTCAGGGTTCCACGTATTAACGTAAGGGACGCCGCTACAATTGCTATTTTAATGGCAATGACTTATGTTTTAGGAAGAGTCGGTATACATACACCAATCGTTGTATTTACTTTCTCATTTTTAGCTACTGCTGTATTGGCTTCAATGTACGGACCAATCGTAGCGGGAATCGTAGGTGGGGTATATGACGTATTCGTTACAATCCTAAGCGGTCAAATGTATTTGCCTGGATTTACTGTATCAGCCGTTCTATCAGCTTTCATTTTTGGTTTATTCTTATACAAAAATGAAAAGTTCAGTCCATGGAAAGCCATTTTAGCTCAATTGGTCATCACATTATTAGTAAATACTTTCTTGAATACTCTATGGTTATCAATGTCAACATTGACAGCTGGATACAGTTTCAAGGTATTCTTAATGACTAGATTGATCAAACAACTTATTACAACACCAATCCAAATGGTGCTACTAGTAGTTGTGCTAGGTAATCCAATTATGCAAAAGTTGATAAAATCTCGTTGGAAATAATTTAGATTTGGAGTGTAAATATGAGTACTATCTATGATTACCAGTTAACTGAAATGAATGGTCAATCCATCAATTTCGGTGATTTAAAGGGTAAGGTTATCTTAATAGTTAATACAGCTAGCAAGTGTGGTCTTGCTGGACAATTAAAAGATTTACAATACTTATATGATAAGTACAAAGATCAAGGACTTGTCTTAGTTGGTGTACCATCCAATCAATTCCACATGGAATTAAATAGTGATGAAAAGACCAGCGAATACTGTCAATTACATTATGGGGTTACATTCCCAATGGCTAAACAAGCAAAGGTAAATGGCAAAGATGAATTACCATTATTTACATACTTGAAGTCAGCATCTGGTAAGGGTCGTATTAAATTTAATTACACCAAATTCTTGATTAATAAAAATGGTGAATTCGTAAAACGTTACTCGCCATTAAAGAATCCACGTAAAATTGAACAAGATATTATCAATGAACTAGATTAATAACTAAAAGCATCCGTTTCGGGTGCTTTTGTTGTATAAAGGGGGAACTTGGCAATGTTTAATCAGGAAACACTAAAAGAAACAAGATTAAGAACAATTGAATCGTTAAAGGATTTATATGGTTTGTTAGTTTCATCCGCAATTGCATGGTTAGTAGCGTTAATTGGTGTTGCACTAGAGACATTTCAAAACTCGTTAGAACGTGCATATTACTTTTTACCAAGTATGACACCTAAACATTTTGATGAAATCTATCATAATGATTTATCAAACACGTTCAAATATGGCTTTTTAATAATAATCAGCGCGATAGTATTATTTATTATTCTAATGTGGTTACAACGTAAGCACGCATCTGTGATCCGTCGTATGGGTTGGTCAATCATTATTATTGTTCTTGGTGGTTTGGTAATGGCACAAACACTTACTAATGTTTACATGAATCATGATAAAGGTATCAATTATTATCATCCAGAACGCATGTATGAACACCATAAAGGAGGAAAATAACTATGATTGATTATGGATCCAGCTATGTAATACAAGGTTTTATTGCATTAATTGCTAAAGCAATATATTTATGGTTTATAACAACAGCCGTGGTATTGATCATAGTTATAGCAATGTTATTTGTCATAAATTACTGGCGCGTAATAAAAGGAAAATATTAAATATAATAAAAGCATCCAATTCGGATGCTTTTTTAATACATATATTGATGGGGAATACAGAGAACACTTCTCAGTTTACTTAAAATTATCTACTTTACATAATATATATTATGCGAAGTAGACTTAAAAAGAAGAAGTAGCAATGATTTTCAATTTTACATTTATTTATAACTTAATTTGATTTATATATTCCCGTAATATGTTTATGATATGATTTGTATAAATTCTTTGGAGGTTTTATTTATATATGATTACCTTTAGCAATCTATCTGATAATAATGATTCAAGTTATTGGTTAGATCTTTATTCAGATTCGTTTCCAATTAACCAACGAATTGATTTCAATGATTTAACTAATATTGCTAATTCTAATGACTACGTTCAAATGCTGTTAATTCAGTTAAATGCTCAAAATATCGGCATTATTTATCTTGTTGATTTTAACGATCAAGCATTCATATTATATCTTGCTATTGATGCTAATATGCGTGGTAACGGTTTAGGAAAATCTACCATAAACGCCTTGAAATCAAGGTTTAAAGATGGTTTTATCCTTGAATCTGAGTCTGTTTTAGTCGATTCTGCTAATCCTAAACAACGAAATGCTAGATATCGTTTCTATACCAGTAACGGTATGATTGATACTGACTTAGCAAGCAAGGATTCTGATGACGAATTCCACCTACTTACTTCAAATAAGGATGCTGGTGTTGATTTATACAAAAAAGCTAACCAAATCCTTGGTTTAGATGTAGATGTAATTAAATACAATAAATAGCAAAAAATAGGACGCTCTCTGCTGCACGTTTAAATGTTTATATGTATAGTTATACATTTGCGTGCAGTGTGAGACGCCCTAAATACATAAGATAATATTTAAAAATTAAAGTGACTTAATAAAATTCTTTTGATCTTTAATATGAATAAATCCAATGTGCTCATAAAAAGAATGAGCATTTGTTCGGTTCATTCCAGAATTCAATCTAATAGATTTAAAGCCTTTCTCAGTACCTAATGCTTCTAACCACTGAATAAGTTGGGTACCAATTCCCAAATGCTGTGCTTCACTGGATACAGCCAATGCTAAGACATTTAGAGTGGGTTCGCTGTAGATTTCGTCATAAACTTCTGCATGAATATAACCTAGAACTTTACGCTCGTCATCACTTTCATATGCTGCTAAATAATGATGATTTGTATCTTGTAAAATTTTACGAAGTTGGATTAGTGATTTATCTAATGGATATTCATATCCCAATTCTTTATGGTTAATTTCGCATAAATCTTCTATATCACTTATAGCAACAGGTCTTATCATTGATATTCTCCAATCTATTTCAGTTAAAATTGTTATAGATATATTACCATAATATAAATGATTTTATGGTAATTTATATTTTTAAATATTCTAAATATATCAGATTATTTTGATAAGACTTATAATGTCAGTTTTTAAGCTTCATATGATAGAATGCATTCATACTTAAATTTTAAGGAAAAGCAAAATGAATGTTTTAAAGTTAAAAAGATCTACATATTTAATTATTGGGATAATAATTATATTGGTTGTTTTTGGGATTAGAAACACCATTGATAATGGTAAATTTTATCAATTTACAAATAACAATGCTGGATTGCTTGTAAAAGCTGATGAAAACAAAAAAGTTATTTGGAAAATGATAAACCAAGACTCAGATGTTACATATCTATATTTCAACAAGAATAACCAAGTATTAATTGCTGAAGACAAATCTGATCTAAATGGAATCTATAAGAATCCAAACAATTATAGTGATAATATCGGAACATTTAAAAATAACGGTGGCGAAATTACTTTCAACATCAAGTACGACGAAGAACAAGTTAACATCAAAATTTACAATTTAAAGAAGGTTAACGACAATAAATTTGTTGGTATTAGTGAAACTGACTCTGGTAGTACTTCATTTAAGAAGAACATCACAATTACCAAAGATGGTTATATTAAGTAAAAAAGGGCGTCTGCGTCTATTAAAAAAAGCATTCCAAAATGGAATGCTTTTTATTTGTCATCGACTAATCTAAATTTGATTTTAGCCCCTACTTCTTGGGAACTATTAGCGTGATCAACTTTGACATTTAATTGTTTGAATGGGAAGGTTGCTTGCATATGAGTAACTCTGTTAGACATATCAGGCATATTCTTCATTAATTCGTTAATATCCAATCTCTTGGTGTAGAAACGAACAAGTGCCCTAACCCAATTAATTCCAGTTGCTCTGCTTAAGAATATTGTTTCAGTTAAACGTAGTGGCCTAATACCAACATACTCTGATTCGCCCTTCTTATTTTGGTTAAACAAAATTTGGACTAATCCAATCCAATTGGAACTTTGAATATGAGATTTAGATTCTTCGATATCTCTTTGTAATGCTTCATCATCTAATACATATGGTGTCTCGTATGCAGTTACATAATCTAAGTCACTCTTATTATTGCTAATTAACTTTTCTGTTGAGATAAAGTAACTTTCATCTTGAGTCACAAAGAAGTTCAATGCATAAGTAACATCCTTAGGTAAAACAACCCCTGTTTCTTGATCAGGTGGCAATACTTGAACGTTTAAATCAGTGTATTTCTTCAATTGTTTTAGTAGGAAATGTCTGTTTCCTGGAATAAATACTCTAACTGGTTTTTCCAGTTCAATAATGTTTAGAATTGCCCCTAATTGAATTGGTTCAATATATTGTTTATCACTAATTTGTGGACTTAGTGATAATGCGTTTGGATTGTTATTCATGACAATTGTCTTGTAACCGATTCTGTGTAGTTGGATTAACATTTCAGCTGTGTAGTAATCAGCAGCCGTATTAGGACCTAACTTGTTTCCACCACGACCGATTACTAAAGCGGTCTTTTCTGATTCTTGACTAGATTCGTTTTCTATTTCATAACTACTATAGAATGAACGAATGTTTTGATCAAATTCACCAGCTGAAGGTTCAATTGCCTTATATGTTGGGTATTCACCAGCAGCATGGTATAACTCTCTTACTTTTTCGATTGGTTGGTGCCAAGTTTCAGCCATCATACCATCACCAAAGCCATGATCATGAGCAACTTCAATGGTGCTTAGTTTCATTGGTTCTTTAATAATTAGTTCTTCTACATCCAACAATTCCTTTAACTTGTAGAAATAGAATTGATTAATCTTGGTTAATTCTTCTAATTCATCAACTTGGTAACCACGTCTTAGAGCTTCAATTAGCACTAATAAACGATCTGACTTAGGATGAATCAATTGACTGATTAATTCATCACTACTGATTTCATACATGCTGGGTAGAACATCACGAGGTGAGAATTGCGAGCTACGCAAAGCTTTCAACATTGCTTCTTCAACGGTTCTACCTACCCCAATCGTTGAACCAACAGACTTCATAGTAGTATTTAGATGTTGATTAGCTTCTGGGACATTATCAAATGGCCAAACCGGCATCTTAATTACAACGTGGTCTAATGTTGGTTCCATGATTGGTGTCAAACGGTGGTAATTAGCGTGTAATTGAATTTCTGGTAATGAATTACCTAACAAAAGATTTGTACATACGTAAACCAATGGATAGCCTGTAGATCTAGCAGCTAAGGCTGAACTACTATTAATCATTGGATTAATCTTTGTGATGTAGTAATTGCTACCATCATTGGGATCTAGCGCAAATTGAATGTGGCATAAACCAACGATGTTTAATAAGTCCATCATCTTAAATGTTGCAGTTCTTAAACTTTGGTACTCAATATCACCCAGTGTTTGAACCGGTGAAATTACGATTGAATCACCAGAATGGACACCAACAGCATCGATATTTTCCAAACCACTAATTAGAATCTTGGTGTTGGTTTGATCTCTTACGGCAACAGTTTCGATTTGTTTGTAACCAACAATGCTCTTTTCAATGATACATACGCTGTCGTCTTGAAATTCGTCTTCTAGCATGTCAGAAAGTTCTTCAGCATTATTACAGATGATTCTTTCAGTGCTTTCCTTATGGTTAACTTTTTTAATGTTAACTGGGAAACCAATTTCTCGAACTACTTCAAATGCTTCGGATTCACTTCTAACGATTTTAGAAGGTACTGCAGGTTCATCAATGCTATTAATAGCAATCTTCATCTTATCTGGATTATTAATAACCTTTAAGGACTCTTTAGAGATCCCTAAAACACGGACTCCTAAATCACTTAGAATTCCTTGGTTTAATAGTTCCTGTGTAACGTGAATTGCTCTTAATCCCCCTGCGATTGGAATAATTGCATCAGGAGATTCCTTCTTAATTACATCAAGAACATTTTTTAAATTAATTTCTTTTATAAAGACATTAGCCGGTTGAACTTCTGAAAGTGTAAGTGAAAAAGGATTATTATCAATCACTAAAACTTGAACGCCATTTTTCTTTAAGGCTGTCATCATTTGAAATGCAGCAGCATCAAGCTCAGTTTCACTACCAATTTTAGAAGGTCCACCACCTAAAATTAATACCTTCTTGATTTTATTATCTATCATTAGTTATCTCCTTTGTGAGCTAACGTTTTCTAGAAATTCTTCAAACAAGTCTGCACTATCTTGTGGACCAGGTCCACCATCCGGTGAGAATTGAACAGAAAAAGCAGGATAATCACGATGTCTGATACCTTGGACAGTACCATTAACTAAATCAACATATGTAATCAACAACTGATCATGGATGATTGATTTAGGATCAACAGCATATCCTTCGCTTTGTGATGCATAAATGATTTGATTGGTAATAACTTGTCTAATTGGATGATTACTACCGTGATGTTCACCGTCTAATTTGTAAACGTTGGCATCATTTGCTAATGCAAACAATTCATGTCCTAATCCCATCGCAAACATTGGGATTTCTTTTTGGACCTCTCTAATCATCTGTAGGACAGAATCTGGTAAATCTCTTGGAGAACCAGGTCCGGTTGATAAAACAACACCATCAGGGTCTAAATCAAAGATTTCCTGACTAGTTGTTTCAAATGGCATCACAATAACATTACAATCAAGGTCAGCCAACTTACGTAAAATACCGTATTTAAGACCGAAATCAATCAATACAATATTGTATCCATCACCAGTATTTGGAAATGGCGCTTTGGTAGAAACTTGATTTACTTGTTGGTTAGTAAGCACCGTTGCATGAAGTTGATCAAAAGCATGTTCATCATCCATATCAACAATACTTGCCTTCATTGTTTGTTTTCGATTTAAGCGACGTGTTAATTCTCTAGTATCAATTCCAGCAATACCAGGAATGTTGTGTTGCTTTAAAAATAAATCTAAGTTTAAGTTTCCTAATCTATTGGTGGAAATATTGGAGTATTCTTTAACAACTACCCCTTTTGAATTAGTTACAATCGCTTCAAAACTTTTGTGGTTAATTCCAGTATTACCAATAGATGGCTGTGTAAACACAATGATTTGATTATGGTAAATTTGATTTGTTATAACTTCTTGATAGCCTAACATATTAGAATTTACAATAATTTCTCCAGTTGTGGTTGCTTCAGCCCCGAAGGCTTTACCTTTATATGAAGTTCCATCTTCTAATATTAAATATCTAGTGGTCATAACAACAATCTCCTTAAATATTTTATTTAAGAGTTACTTTTCATCAATTTCAACAGAATCTTGATCATCGATTTCATCAACTTGAACATTGATGATTTCTTGTTTTGAAGTTGGAATGTTCTTACCAACAAAGTCAGCTCTAATTGGTAATTCACGGTGTCCACGATCAACTAATACAGCTAATCTGATGTTCTTAGGACGACCTAACTCAGCAATTGCTGATAAGGCAGCGTTAATAGTTCTACCAGTGAATAAAACGTCATCAACTAAGATGATGTTTTTGTCCTTTAATGAAACAGCTTCATCAGAAAGGACTGCTGGTTCGTTGTCAGTGTGTTGAATATCATCACGATACTTTGTAACGTCGATTCCAACAACAGGAACTTCTTTGTTTTCAAGTTTTTGTAAACGGTTAGCAATGCGTTTAGCAAGATAAATACCACGAGTCTTAATTCCAACCAATACTAGGTTATTTACCCCTTTGTTTTTTTCGATAATTTCGTAAGTAATACGAGTTAACGCTCTTTGCATGGCCATTTTATCAACAACGACTTTACTCATTACAAATCCTCCTATTTTTGATTGTACTTATTTCTTAATTTAGTAATTGTTTGTTCAAAAATCTCTGGCAATGGTGTTTCAAAAATCATTTGTTCGTTGGTTTTTGGATGAACGAAGCCTAATTTCTTAGCATGTAAGAATTGCCCATTACCCTTTAAAGTGTTCTTTGGTCCGTATAGAGGATCTCCAGCAAGTGGATGACCAATATACTTCATATGAACTCTAATTTGGTGCGTACGACCTGTTTCTAAGACACATGAAACAAGTGTATATTCTCCACCGAATCGTTCTAGGACTTTAAAATGAGTAACGGCATTCTTTCCATCATCTACGATTGCCTGTTTTTTACGGTCTTTTTTAGATCTACCAATTGGTGCGTTAATAACGCCACTATTTTCCTTGATATTTCCATGTACTAACGCAATATATTCACGAATGTTTGATTTATCCTTTAATTGGTTGGATAAAGATTCATGAGCATAATTATTCTTGGCAACCATTAATAGACCAGATGTATCTTTATCAATTCTATGAACAATTCCTGGTCTATAGGTTCCATTAATTGTTGAAAGTGGTGAATGATAAAGTAATGCATTCACTAACGTATGATCAGGATGCCCTGGAGAAGGATGAACAACCATTCCTTGCGGCTTATTGACGACAATTACATCATCATCCTCATATACAATATCAATGTTGATGTTTTCAGGTTCAACGTTCATTGTTTCTGGTTCAGGAATGGTTACCTGAATTACTTCACCGTCTTTAACATCGTATTTTGCCTTTTTCTTTTGCCCATCCACCAAAACTAATCCGTCTTCAATCAAACTTTTGGCTCTTGAACGACTTAAATCTTCAACGTTATCAGTTAATGATTTGTCTAGTCGAACATTTCCTTTTGTGACTGTATAAGTTACTGTATCTTTAATCTAAATCACCATCTCTTAATATTGCAAAAAATAACAAGATAATTCCAAATGTAATGCAGATATCTGCGAAGTTAAACACTGGGAAATTAATAAAATCAACTTGGAACATATCAACTACATAACCTTGTAAGAAACGGTTAATGAAGTTCCCTAAAATTCCAGCTAATAAAATTGTTGTACTCGTTAAATAAAGCTTTCTACCCTTTAATTTTATCATAAAATAAACAATCGCTACGACTGCTACTAAGGTAATAATGGAAAATAACCATTGTTGGCCTTCCAAGATACTCCAAGCAGCACCACTATTATGCAGATTGGTAATTGATAATACTCCAGGGATGATTGTTGTACTTGATGTTTCTGAAATGTTTGCAGAAATCCAAATTTTGATTGCTTGATCAATTCCAACAAGAGCACATAGGCTAATTAAAATATATACAATTGGCATTGAAAAACTCCTTTAGAATAGTCCGGTAATCTTACCATCATTATCAATATCCATGTCTAAAGCGGCTGGATGTGAAGGTAAACCAGGCATTGTTAGAATCTTACCAGTTAATACAACGATGAAACCAGCACCTAGTTTAGGTTGGATGTCAGAAACATTAATTGAGAAGTCAACAGGTGCACCTAATTCTTTAGCATTATCAGTGAATGAGTATTGAGTTTTAGCCACACAGATTGGTAATTTGTCCCAACCGTTTTTAACTAATTTCTTTAGTTGTGTCTTAGCTTTATTACTTAATACAACACCATTTCCGCCATAGATTTTAGTAACGATGGCGTTTAGCTTATCCATAAAGTCATCATCGTTGTTGTATAGTGGTTTAAATTCTTGATTGTTGTCACATACATCAACTAATTCTTCAGCTAATTCAGTGGCACCTGCTCCACCATTTTCCCATACAGTTGTATTGAATGGCTTTACACCTTGTTCTTTGATGTAATCGTTTAGTGCGTTAATTTCTTTTTCAGTATCGCTGGTAAATTCATTTACAGCAACTACAACCGGTTTGTTGTATTGCTTCATGTTAGCAATGTGTCTACCTAAGTTCTTAGCACCCTTTAGTAATGCATCTACGTTTTCTTGATCTAGGTCGTTCTTGTTAACACCACCATTTAGCTTTAATGCTCTAACAGTGGCAACAATAACAATCGCATCTGGACATTGACCTAACTTTTCAGATGTAATGTCTAGGAACTTTTCTCCACCTAAATCAGCACCGAAACCAGCTTCGGTAATTGCGTAATCCGCATGTTGAATGGCTGCTTTAGTAGCTAAAATACTGTTACAACCATGAGCGATATTAGCAAAAGGTCCACCATGAATGAATGCTGGGGTGTGTTCTAGTGTTTGCACTAAGTTGGGCTTGATTGCATCCTTTAATAGTAATGCCAATGCACCAGTAACACCCAAATCACTAACAGTAACTGGTTGTCTATCGTAGTTGTAACCAATTAGGATTTTACCTAATTTTTCTTTTAAGTCGTTTAAATCTTCACTTAAACATAAAACTGCCATGATTTCACTTGCAACAGTAATGTCAAAGCCATCTTCACGAGGGACACCAGACGTACGTCCACCCAATCCAACGATTACGTTTCTTAATTCTCTGTCGTTAATATCAACGACTCTCTTCCAGGTAATTGTTCTAGGATCAATGTTTAACTTGTTACCATGATGAATGTGATTATCAATTAATGCTGATAAGGTGTCATGTGCTTCAGTAATAGCAGGAAAATCACCAGTAAAGAATAGGTTAATATCTTCCATTGGAGCTACTTGAGCATATCCACCACCAGTAGCACCACCCTTAATTCCCATAACAGGTCCAAGTGATGGTTCCCTTAGTGCGATTGCAACAGACTTATTAATTCTGTGGAATGCGTCACCTAAACCGATGGTTAAAGTTGTTTTACCTTCACCAGCAGCGGTTGGATTAATTGATGTTACTAAAATCAGTTTACCGTTTTTTGAACCAGCAAATGGTAAGTTGATTTTCGCTTTATATTTACCATAAGGATCCATTTGATCGTCACTTATATTTAAACTTGATGCAATTTCGCTAATGTTTTTTAACTCAGCTGATTGTGAAATTTCAATATCTGTTTTCATGGTAAGAACATCTCCTAGAATTATGTAATTTATTTTTTAAGTAAGTTGCTTAGCTCAATTATTGAATTGACAGGTAATAACAATCTGTAGTGCTTTTTGTTAACTTCAATGTCAGCAGTATGCTTAGTGAAACTAACGTTATCAATATCGCTAATATTTGCTTCCAACCATTTTGGATTCATTAGCTTACTTACTGTTATTTTATCATTTTCAATGGTGATTCTTCTAAAAATAATTTGAAAAATCGCAAATAAGAAGAATACTAAAAAGAAAAAGATTGTAATCCATTGAATCACTGTTACTTCAAGCCAGAAAATAATTCCAATAAATAGAAGAGCAAAGGTCCAAGCCCAGGTGATTACTGTATACAAAGGTTCTGGCTGGTATAAAAATGTTCGTTTTTGGGTTATCATTAAGTAAAACCTTCCTTTGGAGAATTAGATTATGTTTAAATTATACACTGATGCGGCCACAATGAACAATTCTGGGAACAGTTCTTGTGGAATTTTAATTGTTCATGATAGTGAACAATACCAAGAAAAACTTAAATTAACTTCAAAAGACAATCATGAAGCAGAGTTTGAAGCTTGTCTCCTCGGCTTTAAAGCGATTTCACCTTTAACCAATAAGGACTCAATCATTGTTTATTATACAGACAGTAAAATTGTTCATGAAAGTTTGGAAAAACAATACGCTAAACATTATCAAGAATATGTTGATCAAATTCTAGAAGAACAAGCTAAGTACAGCATGGTAATCAATAATTGGATTCCGGATACAAAAAATGAAGGTGCCCATAATCTTGCGACACAGGCCCTTCACTTATTTTACTAATTTAATATAATTTTCAATTGGTTTGCGATACTCATCGAGATCGTAATCGACTTTATCAGCAATCATTTCTGCTAAAATCTTACCTACTAAAGGTCCAGTTGTTAAACCAGATGATCCTAGTCCACTGCCGACTAGGATTTTTTCGTATCCAGGGATGCGTCCAAAGAATGGAGCAAAATCGGATGTATAAGCTCTGGTTCCAATTTTTACCCTAATTAAGTTTTCAGCATTAATTTGATTAGACATACTGTGAGCACTATTTAATAGTTCATCAATAATATCCGCATCGGCAGATAAATCAAACCCCTTATCATTTTCATGACTAGCTCCCACAATTAAACGTCCATTACCTAATGGGATGAAATCTGATTCACCTTCAGGCATCAAAACCGGCATATCAACGTTAGCACCAAGGATTTGAGTGGTAGATAATTCGATTAATTGTCCCTTTTGTGGTCTAACATCAACATCTAAAGGAAGTTCTTTTAAAATATTCTTTGTCCAAGCACCAGTTGCTAAGATGATATTATCGAATTCTAGGACTTGTCCATCTAATTCAACATTACCATCTTTATTAATTGATACAGGTTGTTTGATTATTGTTAAATTCTTTTTCTTAGCGATCTTAGTCAAATGACTGGCGTATTTATCACCATTCAATCTAGCACCACCTGAGACAAATACTCCAGGATATGAACTATCAATAATCGGAACAAATCTCATTACTTCATCTGAAGTGAGTTCTTTAATTTCACCAATTGTATCAGTTTCTGCGCGACGTTCTTCAGCTAATTGATAAAGTTCCTTTAACTTTTCAGAATCTTCACGCGTAATGATGGTACCGCATTGGTTGTAAATACTTCCAGGCATTTTGGATTGCTTAGATATTTGTTTTAACAATGTTGCGCCATCACGGGCTAAGTTATACCATTTTTTGTTTCTTCTCTTTGATAACCATGGTGAAATGATACCTGCAGCTGCCTTTGTGGCTTGTCCATTACCATCATCAAACATGGTTACTTCAAAATCATTACCAGAATCTAGTTGGCTTAGGAAATAAGCAGCCGTTGATCCGACAATTCCGCCACCAATAATTGCTATTTTCTTGGTCAATATATACACCCTTTATTTTCTAATCTTTTTACCCCAGAATTGGAAATAATCGGTTCTTAAGTAACCATTGTATAGTTTACGAGTCTTAGTTGGAGCTTGTCCGTAGAACTTATCAAATTCCAAATCTGATGTAAGGAAGTACTTAGACCAACTAGTCATTGGTTTAAATACGCGTCCTAAGCCCTTGTATAGCTTACGAACTTCTTGTTTATCACTTAGTCGTTCACCGTATGGTGGGTTTGAAACAACTACGCCATTAATCTTGTCAGTCTTGAAATCTAGAACAGATAATTGCTTAAATTGAATATCATGAAGTAATCCAACTTCTTGAGCATTAACTTTAGCAATATCAATCATGTTTCCATCTACATCAGAAGCCATGATATCTAATTCTTTATCGTAGTCAGCTTTTTCATCAGCTTTGTTTCGAACATCTTCAACGACGTCTTCATCTACCCAATCCCATTTTTCACATGAGAATTCACGGTTAAAACCAGGTGCAATGTTTCTTGCAATCATAGCTGCTTCAATTGGAATAGTTCCAGAACCACACATTGGATCTAAGAAAGGCATGTCTGGGTACCAACTGGTTAACATGATTAGTGCTGCAGCCATGTTTTCCTTGATGGGTGCAGGACCTTTGGCAACACGGTATCCACGTTTGAATAAACTTTCACCAGTTGTATCTAGAGTGACCATAACGTGATCTTTATTAATTCTAGTTTCAAGCTTGTAAAGTTGACCGGTTTCTGGAAGTCTTGTACGACGGTGATAAGTTTCATTTAACTTATTTACTACAGCCTTTTTAGCGATTGCTTGAACGTCTGGAACACTGTGTAATGCAGAGTTGTGAGAACGTCCATTCATCGGAAATTGAGCATCCATTGGTAACAATTCGTCCCAAGGAAGTGCTTTAACATTTTGGAATAGGTCTTCAAAAGTCTTGGCTTCGAATTCACCAACAATAATTTCAACACGATCGGCGGTTCTTAACCAAAGGTTAGTATTGATAATGTCTTCAATTGTTCCTTCGAATCTAACTCTTCCGTTTTCGACCTGCACTTCATAACCCAAGTCACGAAGTTCTCTATCAACTAAAGCTTCAATTCCGGCGGCACAAGTTGCCATTAATTTAAAAGTTTTCATTTAATTCATCCTTTTTATGAATTATTTATTTTCAATAAAAAAAGGGAGGAAGAAAACTTCCACCCTTTTCCTGAATGGTGTACATTCCTGTAAGCCATGTTTTGTGCTTTATATTTAAGTCAGGCCTTTAAATATAAAGTAGTAATCATCTATCTGAGAAATAAATTTCTCCCCCACACTTGGTTCAATTTCCGTGTGTGAAGCTCCCCTACCAAAGTTTGGGTTTCCCGCTCGCGGGGTTTACCGCGTTCCACCAGTATCGTTTCCGATCCTGTATCGTCACTGTGGCACTTTCAGAAGTACTAAAGCATAGCAAAACCTTAGCTCGTTTCTTCGCCATTACTACAAATTGTAGTCCCCCGGCTTATTTTTTCACCGAGCACGAACACTACAAGCATCGCAGCTTGTGCGAGAGTGGACTTTCCTCAGCCAACATAAGTTGACCGCGATTACTCAGAACATACACCAGTTATTAACGATTAATATCTGTCGATGCTACTTGGTCCTTCAGTAGAACCAAATACACGTTGTTCTAGGTTAGATACACGTTTTAGAAGTTCATTTTCAATACGTGTTCTACCTAAAGTATCATGATTTGATGGTGCTGAATTTGAATCATTGAAATAACCAGATGGAGAAACGCTTGGTTCTGGTGTAACAGTACCAGCAGATTGCTTTAATCTTTGTACTTCCATTCTTAGTTGATTGTTTTCGTTTTCTAGACTATTGATTCGGTTATCGAATGCTTGGTAGTCCTTGATAATACCGTCCAAGAAAGTATCTACTTCATTTGGATCGTACCCTCTCATCTTTTGAGAAAATGTCTTTTCTAAGATGTCCTTAGGGGTAAATTGTATATTGTTCATTATTCACACCTCATATCATAAATAATCACGAACAAGTATTATTGTACCAGAAATTTAAACATTTTCAATTTATTCCTCAAAATTATTTAAATTATTTTGGTACTCATTCGCGGCTTCTTGTAGTTCGTCAAAGTCAATTAAATGATAATCATAGTCATGTATTTCTGAAAATCTTTTAATCTGCTCATAATCATATTGTGTTTTACCAGGATTGTCAACATCATAGATTAGTAGCGCTTTATCCGTGTGGTTGAGCATAAAATCCTGATATGCTCTTAACTGCATTGGTGATTTATATGGATCATTAGAAACACTGGCAGAGAAGTCTACTTTATTAATACTTTGTGATAATTTCATTTGATTTTGTTCGTTCCATTGGTTACCAAACTCCTTGAATGGTAGCATCATAGAAATTTGAAATTCATCTGGATATTCCTCTTTTAGCTGGTCTGCCACCTCGACTGTCCATTGTTCGACACCCATTTGACCACCAGTTATTATCCAATCAACCCCATCTTCAATTGCTTGTTTTAAATTATTTTCGATTACATTTTTGATAACTAGTTCTTTTGGATCCTTATCACCAAACACGCCTAGTTCATAGCTTCGATATCCGGTTACCCAAAGTCTTGAGATAGTAACGCCCCCTACCTTATTATTAACTTTTCAATACTAATGGTATAATATCATTAATAAACTTACAGTAATAATTTATTATTTTTTGAAAGGTGGTACACATGGCTATCCGTTATCCAAATGGTAAGTCTTATAATACCGGCTTGGATAAAAAGAGTTCATCACCCAAGAGTAGATACGTAAAACCAACATTATATGGTGGTCGTGGAATGACTCTTGAAGAAGAATTGAATCGAAGCAATGAGTATTATTTAAGTAAAGATATTGCCGTAATACACAAAAAACCAACCCCTATTCAAATCGTTAAAGTTGATTATCCTAAAAGAAGTGCTGCTACGATAAAAGAAGCGTATTTTCGTAAAGCATCTACTACCGATTACAATGGTGTATATAAAGGAAGATACATAGATTTCGATGCAAAAGAAACCAAAAATAAGACATCGTTTCCACTATCTAACTTTCATGAACATCAGGTAGAACATATGAGAAAATGCATTGATAATGGTGGAATTTGTTTTGCAATTATCAAATTCGTAGTGTTGGATGAAGTTTATTTATTTAAGGCTTCCGACCTCTTTTATTTTTGGGATAAACAAAATAATGGTGGAAAAAAATCCATAAAAAAGGATATAATTGAGGAACTTGGTTATAAAATTAATTATTCATTAAATCCCACGATACCTTATTTGGATGCCGTGGATGAATTAATATAGACCGTAAAGGAGAATAGTAATGTCTCAAAACAATCCTAACTTGGGCAGTCGTGTCCAAAGAAACCAAAAGCAACATAAATCGTCTAAACACGCTACATGGATCAAAAAGGTCATTGTAGGTGGATTAGGATTTATTTCATTGCTAATTGTGCTAGGAAGCATTGTCTTCATGATTTTTGCCTCTAGCGCACCTGAAATTAGTTATCAATCACTATCAAGTGATAACTCAACCAAGATTTACGACAATTCTGGCCATGTTATTTCACGACTAGGAGTTCAAGATCGAGATTATATTAAGTCCGATAAGATTCCTAGCCAACTAAAGAATGCGATTGTCTCAATTGAAGACCGTCGTTTCTACAAGCATCATGGTGTTGACCCAATCAGAATTATGGGAGCTTCATTATCAAACATAACTTCTGGTTCTTTAAATCTTCAAGGTGGTTCTACACTAACTCAACAATTAGTTAAGTTATCAGTGTTCTCCACTGCTGCTTCTGATAGAACTTTCAAGAGAAAGGCTCAAGAAGCATGGTTAGCACTTAAGATTGAACGCACATATTCAAAGCAACAAATTCTAGAATTCTACATTAATAAGGTATACATGGGTAACAATGTATACGGTATGGAAACTGCTTCAGAATACTACTTCGGTAAATCATTAAGTAAACTATCTATAGCACAAACTGCTTTATTAGCTGGTATGCCTCAATCACCAAGTTACTACAACCCTTATGTATATCCTCAATATGCAAAAGAAAGAAGAAACGAAGTATTGAACGCAATGGCATCATATGGTGCTATTACCCAAAAGCAAGCTGCAGATGCTAAAAAGACAAGTATCAAGTCTGGTTTAGTTAAGAATCCTAAGAGCAGTTCATTTGAATCTGTTAAAGAAAAATATATTGATTCATATCTAAAACAAGTGATTCAAGAACTTAAAGCCAAGGGTTACAACACTCAATCTGGTTTGAAGGTTTACACTAACTTAGATTTATCTGCGCAAAAGAAACTTTATGATTTAGCTAATAACGATGCATCCGTTGGATTCCCTAACAACACTATGCAAGTTGGTGCAACATTAGTAAATCCAAAGACTGGTGCTGTTAACGCCATGATTGGTAATAGAAAAACTGATATTCAATTAGGTTTAAATAGAGCCGTACAAACTGATAGATCAAGTGGTTCTACTGCAAAGCCATTAATGGATTACGGTCCAGCAATTGAATACCTAAACTACCCTACTTATCAATTAGTTCACGATACTCCTTACACTTATGCTGGAACAAGCACAACTCTAAAGGATTTTGATGGTAGATATGAAGGTACAATTTCAATGCACAAGGCATTGGTTGAATCAAGAAATATTCCAGCCATCAGAACACTTGAAAACGTTGGTGTAAGTAAGGCAACCGACTTCTTAAGTTCATTAGGTATGTCATTCAGTGATCCATTATCACTACAAAATGGTATCGGTTTATACATTTCAACCGAACAAGAAGCTGCAGCTTACTCAGCATTCGCTAACAATGGTGTATACCACAAACCATACTTAATTAGTAAGGTTGTTACTCCTGATAACGAATCACATGACTTCAGTTCTGAAGGTTCTCAAGTAATGAGTCCTGCTACTGCATTCATGATGACATCAATGCTAAAAGGTGTTATGAACCAATCAAATGGTTCTGGTACTGCCGCTTACATTCCTGGTTTATACCAAGCTGGTAAGACGGGTACTACTCAATACCCTGACAACACTTACAATGGTTACCTACCTGCATATGCAGCTATGGATTCATGGTTCACTGGTTATACTCAAAACTATGCCCTATCTGTTTGGACAGGATATGATCACCCATATCAAACCGGTAATTATCTAACGGCGGCTCAAACTGATATTGCTCAAAGAATTTACAAATACGAAATGCAATACATTTCTCAAAACCAAACTAATAGCGATTGGGTAAAACCAAGCAACGTAACTGCTGTTAAGTCTGGTGGTCAAACTGAATACTACAAAGACGGTTACTCATCTATTCAAGGTGATAAGACAACCGGTTATGCTGGTGGATCACTTTCATCAGTACTAGATAGTACCAAGAAGCAAACAAAGGATACTAAGTCAAACAAATCATCAGATGATGATGACGACAAGGATTCTCAAAAAGATAAAAACGAAGCTAAGAAGAGTGCTGGTTCAAACGGTAACAATAATAATGATTCAAACAAGAATCAACAAAATAACCAAAACCAGAACAACAATAATGGTAATAACACAAATAATGCCAATAACAATAATCAACAAAATAACAACAATGGCAATAACAACAACCATTAATTTATAGATACGAAAAAAGCACCTAGAAAAATTCTAGGTGCTTTTTTATTTATCAATTTTAAATAAAGGAATGTCTGGTTTGTTTTGTGTTCCCTTATCGCTAAATTTAGCGCTCTTGTTAAATTTTTGTTCATGGTTGCGACGATTACGTTCAACATCAGCTGGCGTCTTGATATTGGCTTTTTCCCAGTTGACTAGAATTCTATCCATATACTTCAAACTATATACCTGATTTAAAACAGACTCTCTAAGTGCCAACTTAATCATTTGAGGATTGTATTCATCATCATTAATCCATTGATTGATTGTTTCAATTTCAATCGGTGATAATGGTCGACCGAATTCTGATTCAATAGAATTAAATATCTTTTTACGATCAGATTCTGTAATCTCATTGGAAGCCATGTTACCTTCCAAAACTTCGCTGGAAGTTTCGTCTTCTGAGGTTTCTTGATCTAATTCTGATAACTTTTCGTACATTAAAGAGAAATCATAGACATCAAACGCTTGTCCCTTTGTATTTGATATTGTCTTAATTCTCATTAACTTTTTCTCTACCAGTTCATGCAAGACTTGATAAGCCTTTGCACTTGAAAAACCAGTTGAATTTGTAATGTCGTTGATATCAGGGAAATAATTACCTATATCGATGTTTCTTTTAATTTGAAGATAAATCACCAGTTGGTCACTAGTCATTCCTAATTTAGGATAATTCTTTAATAGATAATTAGAAATAGTAGTTTGACCTGATTGAAGTATCGTCTTTGCAAATTTATCCATTAAAACATACCCCTTTATCTATACGTTAGCAATAAATCTAAGTACTTTACCCGACTTAAAGTCAATAACAGCATAGTTTAATTCATTTTTTGAATTAAAGTAACTAACTGCCCAGGCAGGTTTTTCGTTAAAGATTGTTGGAGCAACACTAATCAATTTTGCAATTCTTTGCTTTTGATTAGCGACGCTTTTAGCTTCATTTGCTGAAATCCCATCTTTAACGTTGGCAACATTAATGCTACCAGTCTTCTTTTCAATTATTACGTATTGTTTTTGGTTGTCTTTATTAGGACCTTCAATAGTGTAATAAGTTCTATTTAAATCAGACATGTAGAAATGATCGACTGATTTAATACCAACCTTCTTTTCCGCCAATGTAGTCGCTTGGTGCTTAGCAGATGAAAGTGGCTGTCTAGCCCATAGGAACAGACCCATGATTATTAAAAATAAAACGATTATGATTCCGATTAACCATTTAAAAATTCTGAAATAGTTAATCTTCTTTAAAAACGAAACGTTCATCTTCTGACTCCCTTACACCTTTTTTAGTTTTTCGATAATCTTTCTTTTATCAAGTAGTTGTGGCTTAATATGACTCGGAATTAAGTCAATTAGATTACTACCATATGGTCCTTCAATGACTTCCTTATCTCTTAGATAAATTAATCCCTTTGAACCAGATAATTCTATCACATCTTTAATCGCATCTTTGATATTTAGAATGCTCAATGGGATAGACAATCCATCATTTGGATTACCATGCTCACTGTTGATTAAATCATATTGCGCTTGTAAGTAGATATCATCAAAAGAATCGATAGCCATTGAATCAATGATTAATGTATTGATTGGTTTATTCTTGTTGCGTAACGATTTTAATAAATCATTATTTCCAACAATTATGTTCTGTGAATCAACCACAATCTTCTTGACGATTTTGTCGTCATTTCCGCTGAAATCCTGACTTAAGATGACGTTGTGTTCGTTGACGTCAGACTCATATAAGGACTTAGCAATTTCTTTTACTCGTTGTTTTGAACGTGTAAGAATAAATGAATTGCTCTTATTATACTTCATCACTTTTTCAAGTGGCATCGGAATTTGTAAGGATTCATCCAAGATCAAATTAACCTGTCCGTTTAAATCATTTTCATCTTCGAACTTAATCATTCGTGTATTTTGACGTTTTAATTCCAATTTATCGTAGAAATATTGAGAACGTTTTGACGAATAGATAGCACTATCTAAGAAGATAATCCCTTTGAAGTATTTGTATAGCTCATTTGGTAGAATGTTTTCATTTCTAACTAATCCACCATACAACAGTCCATTTTCAACATCCTTATCTTCATTAACGTTAAAAGCAAAGACTAGTTGTTTACCAAGCTTATTTAGCTTAAATAAACGGACTAGGTTATTCTCGATAAATGAACAATATTCTTCTAACTTATCGAAGAACGCATATAAGATAGCTTTGTCGTGACCATTGAAATGATTAATTGATCTCTTCATGTCATCAACAATGTCCAAAATAGTTTGTTGGTTTCTAGAGATTGAGTTAAATAATGATTTCTTGTTCAAGACAAATGTATTAAATCTTTCAACATCCGGTTTAACAATGTATCCATCAACAGTTCGATTAAGCTTGCTCTTGGAATAAAATGCATTAAGGAAGTCATCCTTAATCGTTTCGAACTGATCACTATTCTTTGCTAATAGGTTTTCAATCTTTTTAGCCATGCCAGCAAGCTTTTTAGCTTTACTAAAGATATCAAACACGTTTCTGTTATGAGTTTGATACATCAAGTTAGTAATGTGATTACAAATAATCTTGTTTTCACTTAGCTTAAATTGGATTCGGTAGTTATCTAGTGCATTATCACTTAGCCTTCTAGAATCCTTAATCACTAAGAATGGGTCGTTTTGGTGCAACTTTTGAACGTTTTGTAATAAATAATCATGAGATACCAAGATAACGTTAGCGTTTTGGTAATCATGAGCTAACTTCTTAATGTAGTATCCTCTATTTTGTTCATCACTAACAACGTTTAAGAAGTAGTTCTGGTTATTATCCTTATCCAATTTGAGTTCGTTAATATCACCGGTTTTGGTAAATGTTAACCAAACCAAAATCTTACACTTTAGAAATTCGGTATTCTTAGAGTTGCTAACCACATTTAAACTATCTGAAAACTTATCCAAATCGATATAATCAGTTACTGGTCGAACAATCAAACATCTAAGACGGTCAGAAGTGATTTTATTGATGTTCTTCACTTGAGTAACCAATGATGATTCTGAGCTAAAATCTTCATCGCCAGCAATAACAATCTTTTGATCCTTCTTAAGTAGATAACTAAGTGGGAATAAATAACTAAAGTCATAGTTAAACTCCCTATTTTCCTCAATTAATAAATTATTACTATCTGAAGCCGAATGATAGTTTCCATAAATCGAATTCATCAGCTTATTTTCGGTATTATTAAACTGAGTAACCCCTTTAAACATTTTTGATTTCTTTCTTTTATTATTAGGGTATTTCAACTCTACAAAGTCATTATCAGTATGATATTTAATTTTTCTAACCTTAAGATTCTTAATGTTCATAATCTTAGGATTATCATCTTTGTGTTTTAAATGGTAAGCACGTGTAAACATGATTAAAGTATCCATCGGAAGGGAAGGATTAATGTCTAAAATCTGTTTAACGGTCTTCTTTGGTAAATTATCCAACTGATGTAATAGGATAATTAAGATTTTAGCAGTTGCTAATGCGTCACTGCTTGATGAATGTGGATGATCATGAACAATATTTAAGTTTTTACTTAAATCTGTAAGTTTGTAGCTAGGTTCTGTTGGTAATAGCAATTGACTTAATGTAACAGTATCAATCGCCTTATTAGTTAGTTCTTTATGATTCACCCTTTTAAATTCAAAATTTAAAAATGGGAAATCAAAATTGACGTTATGCGCAACAAAAATTGTCTTATCTAGTAACTGATAAATCTTATCTGCTACTTCGGCAAATGTTGGTGCATTAACGACTGTTTGGTTTGATATTCCAGTTAATTTTGTAATTTCAGTTGGAATACTAATTTCAGGATTAATAAATGAATTAAATGATCCAATAATCTTGTTGTTTTGTACAAAAGTACAACTAAATTGGATGATTCGATTAGTATAGTTGGACTGACTACTACCAGTAGTCTCAATGTCCACCACTGAAAAAATGGTATTACTCATGATTTCGTTCACCAATCTTTCAAAAAATACTTAACTTAATAATACTACATTTATTAGGTGTTTATCTATTATTTCAGGACACAAATATAAATATTTAAGTTATTTTTATTATGATGATTTTATGATAATATTAACATTAAGAGAAAGTGAGCGATAACATTGACAAATCAAGCAATTGGACATAGTCATGCCAAAATAATACTTATGGGCGAGCACAGTGTTGTATATGGTCAACCAGCCATTGCACTACCCGTTCCTAAAATTGACTTAAACGTTAGAATAATGGAAAAACAAAATGGTATTTACATTAATAGTAAGTACTTCATTGGTAACTTAAATAACGTCCCCAATGACCTATTAGGAATTAAAAACTTAATTGATAGCACCCTTGCTAAACTGCACAAAGAGGAAGCCTCTTTTGAAATGATTATTGATAGTTCAATTCCATCTGAACGTGGAATGGGTTCTTCAGCAGCAACATCAGTTGCCATCGTCAAAGCATTATTTCACTACTTTAACGTCAGTTTTGATAAGGATTTATTGCTTGATTTAAGTAATGTTGAAGAAACAATCACACACGGTAACCCTTCTGGTTTAGATACAGCGACCGCTGGATCAGATAATCCCGTATGGTTTATCAGAAATGAAACTTTAAACGAAATTAATTTCAACTTAAATGCCGTACTAGTAATTGCCGATTCCGGTATCAAAGGAAGAACCGACATTGCGATTAACTACGTTAAACAACAACTAAATAACAATAAAGAAGATACCATGAAGTCAATTAAACATATTGGTGAACTTGTTACACGTGCTAAGTTTGATATCGAAAATGATAATCCAATTGAACTTGGTAAACTAATGACTGAAAATCAAAAAGAATTAAAGAAATTAAAAGTAAGTAACGATAAGATTGATGAACTAGTTGAAATTGCAAATCGAAATGGCTCATTAGGTACCAAGCTAACAGGTAGCGGACTTGGGGGATGTATCATTGCTTTAGCAAGAAACATTCATGAAGCCCAAAGTATTGAAAATGCGCTATTAAAAGCCGGTGCTTTAGATACCTGGATTCAACCTTTTAACTAAAACTCGGAGGAATTATACAAAATGTTAGGTGAAAAAATTACCGCAAGAGCACACACAAATATTGCCTTAGTTAAATATTGGGGAAAAGAAAATGAAGAGTTAATTATCCCTGCTAATAGTAGCCTATCGCTAACACTTGATGAATTTTATACTGACACAAGTGTTCAATTTGATGAGTCTCTTAGTTCCGATGAGGTTACCTTAAACGGGAACGTTGTTGATGATGAAAAAATCACCAAATTTATGGATATCATTCGTCAAAAAACAAACATCAATACATTTGCGCGCATTGAATCAACCAATCATGTCCCTACTTCAGCCGGACTGGCATCTTCTGCTTCTGCATATGCTGCTTTAGCTGCAGCTGGTAGTAAGGCTTACGGAATTAATCTAAGTCAAAAAGATTTATCCCGTTTAGCAAGACGTGGTTCCGGTTCGGCAACCCGTTCAATATTTGGTGGTTTTGCAGCATGGCATAAAGGAACTGATGATGAATCCTCATATGGTTACAGTATTGAAGATCCAGTAAAAATGGACGTTAATATGATTGCAATCATTCTTGATAATCAACCTAAGAAAATTAGTAGTAGAAAAGGAATGAAGATTTCTATTGAAACTTCTCCCTACTATCAAAGTTGGATTCAACAAACTACCGCTGATTTTCAAACAATCGAAGAAGCAATTAAGGAAAATGACTTTACCACTTTAGGTAAAACAGCAGAACTAAATGCGATGAGAATGCACTCACTAACATTAAGCTCTGATCCTTCATACTTATACATAAATGCCGATAGTCTTGAAGTCATTAACATGGTTAAAGAACTAAGAGAAAACGGCGTTGAATGCTATTACACAATGGATGCAGGTCCCAATGTCAAAATAATCTGTCAAAGTGATAAAATCAGTGCAATTACTGATAAGTTGTCTGATAAATTTTCTAATGACCAACTCAAAGTATCTGGACCTGGCGAAGGAATAAAGTATCTATAAATTGAAAGGACTAATTTAAAATGATTTCTGTAAAAGCACCCGGAAAGCTATATATTGCTGGTGAATATGCTGTGGTTGAAAACGGATATCCAGCTATCATTGTTGCAATTGATCAATATATTACAGCTAATATTAGTGAATCCGAAAATAATGTTGGTGTTATTCATTCAAAACAGTATGAAAACGACAAAATTGAATGGGTTTACGATAATAATCAAATCAAACCTCTAAACGATAACAGTTCTTTCAACTACGTAATTTCAGCAATGAAAACATTCGAGAAATATGTCGAAGAATTAAATATAAAACATAAATTATATAACATTGATATTGATAGTAATTTAAACAGTGAAGACGGTAAGAAATATGGATTAGGTTCCTCAGCAGCTGTCACTGTCGCAACAATCAAAGCTCTAAACGAACTATATGGTTTAAACTTAAGCAAACTACAAATATTCAAGCTAGCTGCCATTGCTCATTTAAGCATTCAAGGTAACGGTTCATTGGGCGACGTCGCTGCTAGTAGTTTTGGTGGTTGGATTGCTTATAGTTCATTCGATAAGAAATGGTTAGCAAACCAAACCAATTTAAAAGACGTGATGGAACAAAGTTGGCCTCATCTAATGATCGAACCACTTACCCCACCTTCTGACCTCGAATTACTTATTGGCTGGACAGGAACTCCTGCTTCAACTTCCAATTTACTTAAGAGCGTTGAATCATCATCAAATGTTGATAAATACAAGCAATTCTTAGTTAAGAGCAAGCGCTGTATCGATAAGATGATCAATGGCTTTAAAAATAAAGATATCGCTGTTATTAAGAATCAAATTAAAGAAAACAGAAATATCATCGTCGAATTGGCCAGTTTCACTGGTATCGACATCGAAACAAGTAAACTAAAACGACTATGTGAAATCGCTGAAGAATATAACGGTTCGGGAAAATCCTCTGGTGCCGGAGGTGGAGATTGTGGAATTGCCATTGTTGAAAAACAATCCCCCATTAAAGATATCGAATCAAAATGGACAGAAAATGGCATTATCCCACTTCATCTAAATATCTACTCAGAACAGGAGGCATAATCAATGGTTAGTATCCAATCTCATCGAAAAGATGAACACGTTTCATTAGCTATTAAGTTCTACGATAAAACCAGTCATGCAAGTTTTGATCAACTAAGATTTGTCCATCAAGGGATTCCAGAAATCAGTTTGGATGATATCGATACATCAACAACTGTCGAAAATATCAAAATGGACTTTCCAATCTATATCGAAGCCATGACCGGTGGAAGCGAATATACAAAGAAGTTAAATCAAAAGCTAGCTAGAATCGCAAAGATTACTGGGATTGCTATGGCCACTGGTTCTCAAAGTGTCGCTTTAAAAGACAATTCAGTTGCTTCTTCATTTGAGATTGTTAGAGAAACCAATCCAAATGGAATTGTATTTTCCAATTTAGGCGCTTCAGCTGATGTTTCAAGAGCTAAGGCAGCGGTAAAAATGATGAATTCCGATGCAATTGAAATTCATATTAATACTCCGCAAGAAATGATTATGCCTGAAGGTGATCGTGAATTTAACTGGATTGAAAATATTAAATCCATTCAAGAAGAACTAGCTTGCCCCGTTATCGTAAAAGAAGTCGGTTTCGGTATGTCTAAAGAAACCATTCAACAACTAGTTGATGCTGGTATTAAAAATATTAATATCAGCGGTAAAGGTGGCACTAGTTTCAGTATGATTGAAAACTACCGTAGAAAGAAACAAGAAATGGACTACCTAGAAGATTGGGGACAAACAACCGTTGAATCCCTTCTAGAAGCTCAACTATTTAAAAACAAGGTTAATATCATTGCTTCCGGCGGTATCAGAACACCACTTGATGCTATTAAGGCAATCGCACTTGGTGCTAATTCCGTTGGAATTGCAGCCCCTATTCTATATTCACTAATCAAAGACGGTGAAGAAGAAACCATTGAATTCATTAATGACTTTATTTATGGAATGAAATCAATAATGACTATACTTGGTGCCAAAAACTTATCTGATTTACAAAGTAAAAAATTAATATTGAGTTCGGATCTTCTATCTTACGTTTCCCAACGAGGACTTCCCTACTAATTTAAGCAAGCGATTTTTGCTTGCTTTTTTCTTTTATTTTTATAAGTTAAAGTAAATTTATACTTATAACCAAAATAGATTAATTTAACTAATTTTACAAATAAAAAAAGACCTCTACATTTAAGTAGAAGCCTTATTTTTTTATGATTTAGTCATCATCGTCATCGCTTTTATCATAATCTTTAAGTTTATCTGGCGCCTTAAGTGTTTGTAGCTTAAGTGAACCATCTACCTTCTTCATGTTAGAAGTAAACTTGAAGATTTGAATGTGATCGTGCTCGTCACCGTCGTCGTCAGGAACATCGAAGGTATACTTCAAAGTACCAGAAACAACTGAGTGGTCCCCTGCAGGAACAACAGAATCCACTGATGAATCAATGCTTACGCTATCATATTTGTTATCGTTAACTTGATCAGCTTGTTGTTTTGCCCAAGTAATGAAACCTTGTGCATCACTGTTATTTGAACCATCAACGAAGTAATCACTTGGATCAAAATCGTTGTTGTCATTAACAGCAGAACTAAGGTCATTTGAGAAATTACTGATTAGATTCGAGGCATCGTCTTTATCAACTGCCCCTGGATAGTTTAGACTTACTTCTTGTCCATAGTCACTTTCACTCAAATGATACTTGTCTGAGGTAACTGACTTACCATCTGAATGCATTACACCATAGATGTAAATTGCAGATGAGAATGGCATGTCTGAAACCTTGTAGTCACCATCGCCGTTACTTGTACCAACTTTCTTATCATTGATGTAAATATCAGCATTGGGACCAGCCTTAACAGTGAACTTAATAGTCTTTAATGGCATGTAGATGTTGTCATTGTTATCAAGGTAAGTAGTTTGTGCATTAGTAACTTTTTTACCTGATAATGTCTTTGAAACAGTAATGTCATAGTCACCTGGTAGGATGCGACCTAAACTAAATTCTGAATCTGAGTCAGATGTTTGACCAATCTTATTATTGTTCAAGGTAACATCTGCAGACTTTTCACTAGTTGTAATTGTTGGAACAACTGCTTTTACCTTAACTTGGTAGTTAGGGAATAATAACCATTTGCGTCCGTCTTGAACATATTCAAAATTACCATCCTTTGAAGTACCTGAATCACTTAGTTGGCCCTTCAATGATTGTAATTCGTCATTATTCTTGTTCATGTGTTTAGATAATGGTGCCATTGTGCTGTCATTTAAAGTAACGCGACTATCAGTTGATTCAAAGTATGAATCGGTATTCTTGTCACTAGTTAATGAAGTCATCGCACGATCTAAGACTGCACTCTTTGAGTAGTAGTGGTTTCCGAAAAGGTATCCGATAAAACCGAATACAACAACAACTGAAACCACGATTCCAATAATTAGGTTTCTAGTTTGATGTTTTTTACTCTTCTTAAAACCGTTCCTTGATGCCCTAACGTTCCCATTGTTTGCTGGTTGTTGAGAAACGTTATTACCGTTATTAAATTGTGGTTGTTGGGCAGCATTATTGTTATTACTTTGAGGTTGTTGGTAATCATTAACTGTATTATCAACACTTGCTTGACTAGATTGATTTGTTTGATCAGTTACTTCGTTGTCTAATTGTGCACCACAGTTGTGACAGAATTGTTCGTCAGCATCAACTTTAGCACCACAATTTTGACAGAATCTTGATTCCCCCATAATTTAACCCCCTAATTTAAATTAAGCTGTTAGTGACTTAATGAAAACAATAAAGAATACAATAACTAATGATAAGTGAGCTAATAATAGAACATACAACTTATCAAATTTGTTTGAGTTTTGACCATCGATAATTGCGTAAGTAAAACCAATTAGGTCGTTAATTACAACAAATAGGAAGATAAACATGTTTAATGGTAATGCGATAAGACCACCAATTAGTAGGAATAAGAACATGATAGCTGATAGCATAACTGAAATGTTAGTGTATGCAGCTAATTTGTTAATGAATTCGAAGAAATCAGTCTTTTCACCAGTACCAGCAACTGCAAAAGCTCTAAAACCATATGCTAATGCAACGAAAACAACGATCATTAATACTGAGAATAATTCAACTTTACCTGCACCATCACTTACTAAGTTTTGGAATACAACAGCGAGTGATGAAGCTGTATCGCCACCAAGACCGCTTGAAGCTAGGTCAATTGCGCCGTTAATCTTTGAAGTGATCAACATAATAGATAAAATAGCAAATACTGCGCTGGCAACAAATGAAGTTAGACCAAAGTATTTGTTTGAAGCCTTTCCACTTAGTGAAGGATGTTTAACGCTACTCCAGAACCACTTAAAGAAATCCTTAGCATAGTTCTTAGCTTGTTCTGCGCTTTGGTTAGGAACAACGTTTTGATTTTGTGCACCGTTGGTGTTAGCACCATTTGGTTGTAGGTTTTGTACGATTTGAGCTCCACACTTAGGGCAGAACTTTGCTCCTTCCTTTAATTCGTTACCACATTTTGGGCAAAATTTAGCACTCATATAAAATACCTCCAGAAATATGTAATAAAAAATATTATACCAGTATTAATCATAACACATTTTTATTTAATTATCTTATCATTCAATAAATTATTTTATATACAAACGTATAAAAAAGAGCTGCAATTTAGTGCAGCTCTTTTGATTTATTAATCTACGTTAAATCTTAGTCCCTTAGGGAAGAAGTTTTTAATCGTACCATTTACAACCTTACCAAAACCAACGGGTTGATTCTTACAGATTAGTTGGTACCATCCCTTCTTAACATCCTTATCACAGTTGATAACATCCCCATGGACGTATTGTTTCCAATCATCCTCAGATATTTCTAAACGATTAACAACCTCATCACTATGCAAAGCCAATGCTAATGCATAACTTGGTTCAAAACGTTTCTTCTTAATTGTTCCTAGATGTAGTCCTGGACGCATTACCTTTAATCCCTTCAAGTCAGGAAGAGTATTATCAAAGGTGTATAATTGATCCCCAAATAAAATTAAATGTTTTGGATCAAAGTTATTTAGATTAGCCTCCTTGAATTCATTCCATAGTTTCTTATCATCAATCGATAGGTTACTTTGTAGACGATGTTTAATCTTCTTAGCATTGCCTTCATCATTACTAGATAATTTTGAAACAAAGTGGCCTTCTCCTTTGAAATGATTAGGGAATAATCTAACGGTATTAGCTAATTCTTCATTACCGTCTGCCCATTGTGGTTTACCACTTAACATCCCTTCGTATTTCTTAATTGGCTCGATGGAGAAGTCATAAGTGTCTTTCATCCATTCAACAATTTGTTCATCCTCTTCTGGAGCAAACGTACATGTTGAGTAGATAATCTTTCCACCTGGTTTTAACATCTTAACTGCTTGTTCGATGATCTCCTTTTGACGAGTAGCACATTGACTTGGATAGTCTGCGTTCCAGTATTGGATAGCATCGTTATTCTTTCTAAACATCCCTTCACCAGAACATGGAGCATCGATTAGAATCTTGTCGAAGAAACGTGGGAAGTGCTTGGCTAGGTTATTTGGATTTTCATTTAAAATTAGTGCGTTTCTAATCCCAAATCTTTCGACGTTTTCTACAAGGACTTTTGCACGCTTATGATCGATTTCATTGGTTACTAGTAGCCCTTGGTTATCCATGTAACTAGCAACATGGGTTGTCTTCCCACCGGGAGCAGCACATAAGTCCAAAACGTAATCTCCTGGTTTAATATCTGCTACTTCACCTACATACATCGCACTAGGTTCTTGTGAGTAAATCGCACCACTTTGATGTTCAACACTCTTACCGTTTACATCACCATAGTATCCGTATTGGCAGTATTCGATTGATTCATTATTGGGTTCTGAAGGCATATGTTCCTTTAATGGATTAATTCTAAATCCAGGATTGGTCTCTTTATCTAGACTGGCAAAGAATGATTCTGCATCATTCCCCATTAGTTTTTGATATTTAGTTTTAAAATCGTTTGGTAATTGCACGAGATTACTCCTTTTGCATTGACTTACATTTTTTAATTAGTTAACATATTACTATTATATTTTTTTAAAAGAGGTGAAACAACTACATGGATAAGAAACTTATCGCAATTGACCTTGATGGAACTACACTGAATAGTGAGTCAAAGGTTTCACAAAAAACTATTAATACTTTAAATAAAGTAATTGATTTAGGTCATGTTGTCAATATTGTATCAGGTCGTCCACCACGTTTGATTACAGACATCTATAACCAAATTGGTTTAGACAATCCATTAATTAGTTTTAACGGTAGTCTGGGATACAATCCACTAACTAATTGGAATAAGGCCTACGAATACAATATCAATCGAGATATCGTCTTTGATGTCTTAAAACAAGATAAAGACTTAGGCATTAACCTAATGGCCGTTGAAGGTAAAGAACTATTCTTGGCTAACCGTGAAGCAAACGATGAAGTTGGTTTCTTCCCAACTAGTCTTGAACCTTCTGAATTCATTACTAAAGAGAACTTAAACGAAAACCCAATTTGTCTAACCCTACAAATTCAACACAATAAGATGGATAAATTCATTAACTATGTAGATCGCAACTATGGTGATACCCTACAAATCTCACCATGGGGAGGTCCTGATTCAATCGTTGAATTAGCATCTAAGAACGTTAGTAAGGAAACTGGTCTAGAAGTACTATCTGACTACTACAATATTGACCAATCTAACATCATTGCTTTTGGTGATGAATTTAACGATGAAACCATGTTGAAGTACGCTGGCTTAGGTGTTGCTATGAAGAATGGTCAACCTAAGATTACACAACTAGCCGATGACGTTACTAAATACGATAACGATAATGACGGTTTAGCTCGTTACCTAGACGAATACTTTGAACTATAAAAAGACTTGAGATTAACTCAAGTCTTTTTTCTTTTGCTTATTTATTTGGATGAAACATTTGCGTACTCTTAACCGCTAATTGCCAACCTTCATAGTAGTGATTACGTTTGTCTTCATCCATCTTTGGATAAAACTCGTCTTGTTTGGGTTTTATTTGCTTAATCTCATCGATATCTTTCCAAAATCCAACTGCTAATCCCGCTAAGTAAGCAGCACCTAATGCAGTTGTTTCAGATATGGATGATCTTTCAATTGGTGTATTTAAGATGTCTGATTGGAATTGCATCAAATAATCATTTTGCGCAGCCCCACCATCAACCTTTAAATGTTTCAAATCCAATTGAGTATCATCAACCATGGTATTAACAACATCCTTGGTTTGATATGCTAGTGAGTCTAAAGTAGCCTTAACAAAGTCTTCCTTGGAAGTAGCTCTAGTTAACCCGAAGATTGCTCCTCGACTGTCTTGGTCCCAATATGGGGCACCTAGACCAGTAAATGCTGGAACAACGTAAACATCGTGATCATTGGCAGAATTAAATGCTAATTCCTGGGTTTCCTTAGCATCATTAATCATTCTAAGGCCATCTCTTAACCATTGAATGGCGGAACCTGCGA
This sequence comes from Apilactobacillus intestinapis, assembly GCF_049166695.1. Lineage (NCBI taxonomy): Bacteria > Bacillati > Bacillota > Bacilli > Lactobacillales > Lactobacillaceae > Apilactobacillus > Apilactobacillus intestinapis. The sequence continues at coordinate 293,514 of NZ_JBMHFD010000001.1, read as the reverse complement.
CAAAGACACTTCCTTCAAGGGCATAGTTAACCTTGCCGTCAATTCCATATGCAATGGTTGTTAGTAACCCACGATCAGACAATACTGGTTTATTACCCGTATTCATCACAATGAATGAACCAGTTCCGTATGTATTCTTAATACTTCCGGCTTCTAGTCCTAATTGACCAAATAACGCAGCTTGTTGGTCACCGGCAATTCCTGAAACAGGAATTTGCACACCATAAAAAGCATAACCGGCAGTGTAACCATAAATCTTAGATGATGATCTAACACTTGGCAATATTTGTTTTGGAATATCCAACTCCGCTAGGATTTCATCATCCCAACTTAGCGTGTGAATGTTATACAGCATTGTTCTACTTGCATTGGAATAATCAGTCGCATGAACATGACCACCGGTTAGTTTCCATAGAATCCAGGTATCAATGGTTCCAAATAAGACGTCACCATTTTCAGCCTTTTCTCTAATCCCATCGACGTTATCTAACAACCACTTAATCTTAGTGGCTGAGAAGTATGAGTCGATAACTAATCCGGTCTTTTCATGGATCATCTCGGTATAACCAGCAGCTTTTAAATCATTCGCAATATCACTGGTTTGTTTTGATTGCCATACAATTGCATTATGAACTGGTTCACCCGTAATTCTATCCCACATGACTGTGGTTTCTCTTTGGTTGGTAATCCCAATTCCACGAACCTTATAAGGCGGTATCTTGGAGTGAATTAATGCTTCTGAGATAACGGTCTGCACAGCGTCCCATATTTCATTTGCATCATGTTCAACCCATCCTGATTGAGGGAAAAACTGCGTAATTTCCTTTTGTGACTTACTTACCACTTCGCCACTATGGTTAAAAATCATGGCGCGAACACTGGTAGTTCCCTCATCAATTGACATTATATACTGTTCGTTTTGCATGTTATTTCCTCAGTTATTATTTTTCGTCGCTCTTTAGTTTACCTGCAACACTGTAGTTACTCTTCTTCATTTCGTTTAAAACGATGTGAACGTGTTCAGCTGGTGCACCAGTGTTCTTCACGATTGCGCTGGTAACATCAGCAACTAGTCCCTTTAATTGTTCTTCGTTTCTTCCTTCGATTAAATCAATATGTACTAATGGCATAATCATTCTCCTAATCTATAATTTTATTCTGATTATACTTTAGATACTTATATATTTCAATTTTTTAAAAGTTTAATGTACAATTATAGAAATGAAACTAACGAGGGAGTGTTTAACATGCCAAAGTTTCCAGAATACGATGCATGTACTAGTATCTTAATCGGTAAGAAAGCATCTGTTGATGGTTCTACCATGATTGGTCGTAACGAAGATTGCAAAGCAACCTGGCCAAAACATTTTGTTGTTCATCCTCATAAGGAGTATAAGGAAAAACCAGTGTTTAAAGCTCAAGAAAACGCCTTTACAATGGAATTACCTACTGTTAGGGGTAAATACACCGCTACTCCAGAATGGACTAATAAAGAGGGATTATTTGAAGAAGAAGGTATTAATGAATACGGTGTCGCTATGAGTGCTACCGAAAGTGCCTACTCAAATAGTTATGTATTAGGATTTGATCCACTAGTTGAAGACGGTATTAGCGAAGCTTCTGTTGTCACTGTTGTTCTACCATACGTTAAAACAGCACGTGAGGGTGTTAAACGCCTAGGTGAAATCGTCTCAAAATATGGTTCCAGCGAAAGTAACGGAATCTTATTCTCAGACCAAGATGAAGTTTGGTATTTTGAAATTGGTTCCGGTCATCAATGGGTTGCGATGAGAATCCCTGATGATTGCTACGCAGTCGTATCAAATCGCTTAGCCATTCAAAACATCGATTTCGATGACCCTGATAACTTTATGTGGTCAGAAGATATCATTGATTTCGTGAGAAAGAACCACTTAAATAACTCTAATAATGGTAGTTTTAACTTTAGAGAAATCTTTGGAACTAGAAATGAGTCTGACCTATACTACAACAACCCACGTGTTTGGTACGGTCAACGCATGTTTAACCCAGAAATTAAACAAGATCCGGAATCATATGACCTACCATTTGTCAGAAAGCCAAGTCGCTTAATCTCAGTTCAAGATGCTAAGGACTTCCTATCATCACACTACCAAGGCACTCAATTTGACCCAGTTGGTAAAGGTAGTCACGAGGACAAGACCAGATACCGTCCAATCAGTTTGGCAAAGGCACAAGAATCTCATGTCTTACAAATTCGTCCTAACCTACCAATCGAAGTTGGTGGTATTCACTGGTTATCAATGGGTGTTGCTGCACAAAGCGTCTTTGTTCCATTCTTTGCCGGCATCAAGGATACCCCACTTGAATACAAGATTGGTAAGTTAACCTATGAACCAAAGTCAGCTTATTGGATTTTCAAACTGGCCGGAGTGTTATTAGATCCACACTACAATACATTTGTTGACGTTGTCGGTGATGTCCAAGAAAAACTTAATATCTACTTCCAACAAAAGATTAACGAAGCTGATATCAAGGCCAATGATTTAGCACCACAAGAAGTTTCTGATTTTGTCACAAAGATCAGTAATGAATGTGCTGAATATGCAATGGACAGTTACAGACATCTATCATACGAAATGATCTCCAAATCAACCGACTTTTCGAAGTTAAACTATAATACTGACGAAAACCTATAAAATAAAAGGATGGCTTAATTGCCATCCTTTTTTTGTACAAAAAAAGAGCAACGCATAAGCGTTACTCTTCATTTTAGATATAAATTTTATCTTAACGACGACGTGCTTCTTTAATACGAGCAGCCTTACCATGACGTTCGCGTAAGTAGTATAGCTTAGCACGACGTACGGCACCACGACGAGTTACTTCTAACTTAGCAACACGTGGTGAGTGTAGTGGGAAGATACGTTCAACACCTACACCTGAAGTAATCTTACGAACAGTGTAAGTAGCTTGGATACCTGTACCGTGGCGTTTGATAACAACACCTTCGAATACTTGGATACGTTCGTTGCTACCTTCAACAACCTTTACAGATACCTTTACAGTATCTCCGGCTCTAAATTCTGGAACATCACTCTTTAGTTGTTCCGCGTTAATCTTTGAGATTAATTCGTTTTGACGCATAATATAACATCCTCCAACTAGCATTCTTGTCTTTACTTGTTGCAACAGCGGAATACCGTTTTTATTTAACTATAAAAATAGTCAATTAGAATACTAACATAACCACAATTACTTGTAAAGATTATTTTATTCTTCTTCTATTTTTACTTCCGCTAATAGTTTCTTTTGTAAATCAGTTAATTGACTATAATCAATTAGATCTGGGCGTCTAAGGTAAGTCTTTCTTAGCGCCTCTTTTTCGCGCCATTCTTCAATCTTTTGGTGATTACCACTAGTCAACACATCGGGTACTGTCATGCCCCTAAAATCTGCTGGTCTAGTGTATTGAGGATATTCTAGTAATCCACTTGAGAATGAATCACCAGGTGCAGATTCATCGTTACCCAAAACGTCAGATAATAATCGAGCAGTTGCATCAATCATTACCATTGCTGGTAATTCTCCACCGGTTAAGACAAAGTCACCTAATGAGTATTCATCGGTAACCAATGTCTTAATTCTTTCGTCATATCCTTCATAGTGACCACAAATGAAAGTTAAATGGTCTTCCTTAGATAACTTTTCGGCCTCTTTTTGATCAAACTTCTTTCCTGCTGGATCCAACAGAATTACACGTCCCTTAGAAATGCCTTCCTTAGCAGCCTCTTCTTGGGTATGAGAAAGCGCATCAAAAATTGGTTGAGCTTGTAGTAGCATTCCTGCACCACCACCAAATGGGTAGTCATCAACGTTACCATGCTTATTGGTCGAATAGTCTCTAAAGTTAGTAATATTAATATCTAGTAATCCTTTATCCTTTGCTTTTCCAAGGATTGAATCACCCAAAGGGCCATCAAACATATCTGGAAATAAGCTTAAGATATCAATCTTCATCGTCGAGCCCCCTAGGAACATCCACAGTAATTACTTCATCGTCTAAATTAACATCTAAGATGACTGAATCAATCTTAGGTAATAATAAATCGGACTTGTTATCACGTGAGACAACCCAAACATCATTGGCACCTGGTGAAAGAATTTCCTTAACGGAACCAATCTTTTGTCCGTCAGTATCTAAAACATCTAAACCAATGATTTGGTGATAGTAGTATTCGCCAGGTTGTAAGTCATCACTATCAAGTTGATCTTCAGCAATCTTTAATTCTGAAGGTTTTAAGTATTCAACGTCATTGATAGTTGGCTTGTCTTTAAAGTGTAGTAAGATGAAGTTCTTATGAGTTCTAACACCATCGATCACTAGCTTTTCACTCTTAGTATCATTTAAAAACGCATAAACTTCATTACCAACTTTAAAACGTTTTTCAGGGAAATCGGTAATAGACATTACACGAACTTCACCACGAAGTCCCTGAGTATTTACAATCTTTCCAATATTATAAAAGTTCATTATTCATTTCCCCTTTTATGTTAAAAAACTCTTAAACAAAACACCAAGGTTTCATTTAAGAGTTTTTATTCTTACTATCATCAATAATCAGTCTTACGCGCTTATCACCAGAAACACGAGCACTGTAAACAATCGTACGAATTGTTTGCGCTACATGGCCCTTTTTACCAATAATTCTACCGACATCGGCAGGATTAGTAACAAGATGATATTCATAGAAACGATCCGATTCACTATGATCGATAGCAACATCCTCTGGGTATTCCACCAGTGGTTTTACGATTTTTTTAATCAGCTCATCAAAATTAGTCATAACTCGATATCACTTATTTCTTAGAGTATTTAGCTTCATGATATTTCTTCATGATACCAGCATCAGATAGTAAGTTACGTACAGTATCTGAAGGTTGTGCACCCTTGTTTAACCATTCGAAGATATCTTCTTCTTCAAGTTTAACAGTACTTGGTTGAGTTAATGGGTTGTAAGTACCAACAGTTTGGATGAAACGACCATCACGAGGGCTACGTGAATCAGCAACTACAACACGGTAGAAAGGACGCTTCTTTGAACCCATTCTCTTCAAACGAATTTTAACAGACATTAATAAACACCTCCTGTATTTCTTTTAACGATATTAAATATAACAGTTATTTAGATGCTTGTAAAGGTTTTTTTCTTTACACCATGATTTTTTTATTGAAAATCAGCTAAAAGAGCACTTTTTGCCAGTTCATCCATGTATTTTTCGTTATTAATAACAAAATTATGGACGTTTTTATAATCATCGAAATCGATTTTAACATTCTTAAATACCTGATTTCTATCTAACTCTTTAGCCAAATTAACATCATTAACTGACATCTTTGCCACAAATGGTGAGTCTTCATAAATCTCATCCCAAGAATTAGATAGTAATGCCTTTGCTCTTTTAATATTTACGTTATTATTAATCGCCATTTTTAATATATCCGATTTTAACATTTTATCACATCCTAATTTGGTCTAAATATAAGACGTTGGCCTTTTGATTACGTACTGATAACTCGTTCTCGTATCCCAATAATACCCATGTGATATTGAAGTTTGGTTGGTTCAAATATTCTTCACCCTTACCATCGGTGAAAACGATGCATCCCTGACTAGCTAATTTATGTTCATGCACATAGTCAACGATACTTTGATACTTGGTACCACCTTGCAATAAACGCTGATTAGAAATGAGTCTATCGCTAATCGCATGAACTTCAGCATCAAACGTATAGCAATTAACCTCAATATTTGGGATCGATTGAATTGCCTTAACAACACTAACCATGTTGGCATATTGATCATCACTGATTGAACCCGAACTATCGATAAAGACGTTCACATTTTCACTCTGACCTCTAATTCTCCCTGGAAGATCCATACGATATGGCTGCCTGCGATTAAATCGAGTATAGTTTTTCTTTGGTCGATTACTTTTATTTCCAGTAATTCTTCTAACGATTTGCTGCAAATTAATTCTAGGCATCACAACGGACTTAATCTGTTTGTCAACTGCCATTGAAAGATCACCACGATATTGGCTATAAACATCCCTTAACAGACTATCAATTGATTTCTTTCTTTGGTCATAGCCTTGATTACTGATATTGCCATCCTCATTAAAGTATCGATGATTATCAACAATTCGTAGGTTGGCGTTATCCAATTTACCAACCCCATCTTGTTTATCCTGACTAAACAAATCATAAAGCTGCTTAGCATACTGACTAGAATCCAGATTAGGTTTCATATCAAGATTGTATTGGTAGTTAAGCTTATCTAAAGTCCATCCCTTGGAATAAACATCTGAGACGTATTGGTTAACCGCTACATCGGAGGCCACGTCGTTCAATTGGTTGTGATTGAAGTATCTGAGGGGATGCAACCAAATGATATGCATCGCTAGATGCTCCAAGATAGCAATCAAATCATTAGCATCTGCCAAGTCATCTTTTAAATGAGTAGGATTATATGCCAATTCCAATCGGTTATTTGACCACTTCAATGCTAGAAATGAATCAATCGTATCATCTGCATTCCTGTTTAAATGAAGCAAAATTTCGCCATAGAAGCTCTTATTACGAATTAAGGATAAAATCCCTTTAGAAATGATTCCATCTACCTCAGTTGGACTATTTTGCTGTGAATCGATATTAATTAGGTTGTAAATATCACTATTGAGTGTCATATTAATCACCTGTATGCATTAAAACTAATTTCGGTTAACTTATCATATAACTGTTTAGCAGCTAAACTGGTTTCGGCCATGTTGTAGATATCATCGATTAAACCACTGTCGTTAATCAATGTTCGAGCAATTGCGTATTGACCATCTGAACTTAATAAATCGATAAAATTTGTTAAACGGTGACAAACATCATCGCTTAATGTTGATACTGATTTTACATATTCACTGACTAATGATTGCTTAGTAATCTCATCTTTAGATGCTAGTTTATCAACAATATCCTGTAAGTCACCATTTAATTCAATCTTGTCATCGATAGATTGATGCATAAATTTAACAAAGGATTCTGCGATGGATGGACCGACATTTCCTGAGACGACCTCGATTAAAATGTCTTCATCATAATCGTCATTGTATTGATTAACGATATTGGACACACGGTGCCAAGATCTAGGCGTTGGTTTAATCTCATCATTCCCATGGTCTAAAAACTCTGGATTGTCGCTAATAAAATTAATGACTTGTTGATTAACTTTGTTATCTTTTGCCCACTTTAACCAGTCATTAACATCTGTTTGCATGTTAACTCGCACAGTTCTATCAGTAATGGCATCATCACTAGCATAAACATCATAATTAGCATTCATGTCATCTGGGTTTTCAGCAATGATGATGTGGACTTGTTTTGGTAACACCACCGAATTAATGCGGCGTTGTAAAACCAGATTCATTAACTCACTTTGGACATCAGAGGTTCCACGATTGAATTCATCTAGGAACCAATAAATTGGTGTATCAGGATTGGCCTCGGCATATTTGATAATTTCAATAATGGTGTGGGAGTATCCGAATTTAACATCCGCTAATGTCCCATAATTATCAGTCTCAATAAATGATTTGTCTGTTAATGGTGGCACCGGAATCGCCAAGTCACCTTTCTCGGATAAACTCACGACCGTAGTAAATAATCTGGCATGATTTTGTTCAGCTAATTGATTTACTAATGCCGACTTACCAATTCCGGCAAGACCAACAATATTTGCCACAGCACCACTTTTTTCAATCAAATTTACTGCTTGCATTGTTTTAATAAAACCTAATGCCATAAAAATCCCTCCTAAAAAAGACACAACTACCCAGGGTAATTATGCCTTTTCCATTATTTACGCTTCTTGTTACGTTTGCGCTTGTTTTTATTCATTTTCTTGCTAATTTTTCTGCTCATACGTTTCATTGCCATTTGTGAGATCTTGCCACCTAGGCCGCCACCCATTCCTGGCATTGAAGGCATTCCATCCATGCCCATGTTACCCATCATTTGTTCCATACCAGACATGTTACCGTTAGACATCTTATTCATCATGTCCTTCATTTGATTAAATTGCTTAATCATACGGTTAACTTCTTGAATTGGACGTCCACATCCACGTGAGATACGACGTCTTCTTGATGGATTTAATAAATCAGGGTTATTACGTTCTTCATAGGTCATTGAATAGATAATTGCCTTGATGTGTTCTAAATCCTTAGGATCCATGTTCACGTTCTTCAAGGCAGGATTATTAGCCATCCCTGGAATCATCTTCATGATTTCATCCAAAGGACCCATCTTTTGAATTTGTTCTAGTTGGTCTAAGAAGTCTTCAAATCCAAAAGTGTTATTTTGCATCTTTTCGGCTAATTCTTTTGCTTGCTTTTCATCATAATCGTTTTGAGTCTTTTCGATTAATGATAAGATATCACCCATTCCAAGGATACGAGAAGCCATTCGGTCTGGATGGAAGACATCAAGTGCTTCCATCTTTTCACCTTGTCCCACAAACTTAATTGGTTTTTGGGTTACTTCACGAATTGAAAGGGCAGCCCCACCACGAGTGTCACCATCTAACTTGGTTAGAACAACACCGGTAATATCTAGTGCATCGTTAAAACCTTCTGCGGTATTAACGGCATTTTGACCGGTCATGGCATCAACAACCAATAGAATTTCGTCTGGATGAGTCAATTCCTTAATGTTCTTTAATTCGTCCATTAAGGCTTCATCGATTTGTAGTCGACCAGCAGTATCAATTAATACATAGTCATTATGGTCTTCTTTGGCCTTAGCCATCCCATTTCTAACAATTTCAACTGGATCGACGTCAGTTCCTTGTTGGAAAACTGGAACATCAATTTGCTTACCGACTGTTTCCAATTGGTCAATGGCAGCTGGACGGTAAACGTCGGCTGCGATTAGTAATGGACGAGCATTTTCTTCTTTTTTAAGTTTTAAAGCTAATTTACCAACAGTGGTAGTTTTACCTGCCCCTTGTAAACCAGCCATCATGATAACAGTTGGAATCTTTTCAGACTTGTTCAATGGGACTGCTTCTTCACCCATTGTCTTTGTTAATTCTTCATTAACAATCTTTACGATTTGTTGAGCTGGATTCAATCCTTCCAATACTTCCGCTCCACGAGAACGTTCTTGGACACTCTTAACAAAATTTCTTACAACTGTGAAGTTAACATCGGCTTCAAGTAAAGCAAGTCTAATTTCACGCATTGTTTCTCTTAAGTCAGCTTCAGAAACTTTACCTTTACCACGTAAATTACGCATTGCTTTTTGAAGACGTTCTGTTAATCCTTCAAATGCCATTTATTTCACCACTTTCATTTTTCTTCAGTTATTTCTAAATCATCAACTAATTGATTTAGTTTATCGTCATTTGGATAGTTATCCTTAACGTAATTTCTAATTGCATCAGTTTGATCATTTCGTTTCACAAAATCTGCATACAAATGAAGTTGTTCTTCATATTTTTCCAGAATCACTTCTGTTCTTCTTATGTTATCATACACAGCCTGTCTACTGACATTAAACTCTTCAGAAATTTCTCCCAATGAGTAATCGTCAGCATAATAAAGTTGAATATAACTATCTTGCTTATTTGTTAATAATGGACGATAAAATTCGAATAAAGAGTTAATTCGATAATTTTTTTCCATTTCCAATTAAATCAAGTCCTTTCAGTTCAGACTATTTAATTAGACCCTTAAATAATCCATATACAAAATCATTTGCGTTAAATTCTCTTAAATCTTCTACCTTTTCACCTAAACCAACGTACTTAACTGGAACGTGAAGTTCGTTTCTAATTGCTAAAACAATTCCACCCTTGGCGGTACCGTCTAGCTTAGTTAGTACGATACCAGAGACATTGGTTGTTTCCTTGAATAGCTTAGCTTGGTTTAAGGCATTTTGACCTGTGGTTGAATCTAGAACTAATAAAACTTCATGAGGAGCGTCTGGGATTTCTCTAGTTAAGACCTTCTTCATCTTAGCAAGTTCGTTCATCAAGTTAACCTTGTTTTGAAGTCTACCAGCAGTATCTACGAATAAAATATCATAGTTTTCATCCTTGGCCTTATGAACTGCTTCATAAACAACTGCGGATGGGTCACTTTGTTCCGGCTTCTTGACAATATCAACGCCATCACGTTTTGCCCATTCATCTAATTGTTGAATAGCACCAGCTCTAAAGGTATCAGCCGCAGCTAATAATACCTTCTTGCCTTGTTGTTTATACATATTAGCCATCTTACCGATGGTAGTTGTCTTACCAACACCATTAACCCCAACGAATAAAATAACAGTTGGACCTTGGTCAGCAAAATGAATTTCTGTGTTTTCATCATTACCATTTTGATCGTAGATATCAATCATCTTTTGAATGATAACGTTTTGCACGTCGTCTTTGCTTTTGGCATTTTGTAACTTAACTTCATCTCTTAATTGGTCTGTTAAGTTAACGGCCATATCAAAACCAACGTCTGATTCAATTAAAGTATCTTCTAAATCTTCGAAGAAGTCTTCGTCAACACTTCTAAAGTTAGCAAACAAACGGTTTAGACGTTCACCAAATGTACTTCTGGATTTTTCTAGTCCTTCAGTAAACTTAGTTTGATCATCTTCAACAGGCTTTTCAAAAGCAGGTTGTTTCTCATCAGTTTGTTCTTCAAATTTTTCTTCGTCAGCGTTGTCATCAACGTCTGATTCTTTTGAAGATTCTTCTTGGTCAGATGATTGTTGTTCTTCTTCACTAGTTACAGTTTTTTGTTCACTAGCTTGGTCGACTTTATCATCTGTTTTTTGTTCATCATCAACAGCAGCATCAGTTTCATCGTTTTTTACTTCTTCAACTTTACTATTGTTGTTTTCTTCTTCGTTATTACGCTTTTTAAAAATATCAAATAATCCCATAGCTTATTCCTCCGCGGCATTAAATTTATTTAGGTTAGCTGTAACCACTTTAGAAACTCCGGAATTTTGCATGGTAACTCCATACAATGTATCGGCATAAACCATTGTTTCTTTTCTATGCGTGATAACGATGAATTGAGTTCCATCATCTAGTTTAGTCATGTATCGAGCGTATCTATCGACATTTTCTGCATCCAATGCGGATTCAGCTTCATCCAAGATACTAAAAGGTACCGGCTTAACTTTTAACACGGCGAAAAGTAATGCAATGGCTGTTAATGCTTTTTCTCCTCCTGATAATAGAGACATATGACGGTACTTCTTACCAGGTGGCTGTGCCATAATTTCAATTCCAGTAGTTAACAAATCATTTGGATCCGTAAGTAATAACTTCGCTTTTCCACCACCAAAAATTTCGTTATAAACTTTTGAGAATTGGGTAGCGATTGCATCGAAAGTATCCTTGAATTTCTTTTCAACGGTAACATCAATCTTGTTCATGGTATCAGTTAGTTGTTGGCTAGAATTCTTCAAATCATCTGATTGTTGTACTAGGAATTCGTATCGTTTTGATACTTCCTTGTACTCATCAATTGCGGATACATTGACAACCCCTAGATGGTCGATGGAACGACGTAAATCGTCGATATGAGCCTTAATGTTATCGATAGTATCGTCGACAACGATATCATCAATTTCATTTAGGTTAACCTCATACTTACCAATTAGTTGTTGTTTTAGACTAGCAAGTTGCTTTTCCAATTGATCAAACTTATTAATTTGTTTATTTAGATAATTTTGTTGGTTAACAGAATCCATTGTTTGCTTATCAATTTGGTCTTCGACTTTCTTGATTTCAGCTTGGTGTTTATCAATGGATTCTTTGCATTCTTGTAGATTACTTTGGATTGATTGAATTTGTTGGTTAACTAACTTAATTTCGTCATCTTGGTTTACTGAAAGCATATTATTACTAATTGCTTCGTTTAACCCATCAATGTTTTCTTTTTCGTCATCAATGTCAGCATCTAATCGGTCAAAATCTTCAATTAGATTTGCTTTTTGGTCACGGAAATTGGATAGTTTTTCCTTCAAGACAATCAACTTTTCACGAGTTGATTGTACCTTTGAAGAGTTATTATCCTTCATTGATTCCAAAGTTTCAATCTTTTCTTGAATATCTTTTGATTTAGTTTGATTATTGACCAAATCAATATTCAATTGTTCTTTTAGTTTCTTGTTTTGACGTTGTTTTTCATCAATATCATCATCAAACAATCCACCATTAGACATTCTGATTGCCTTTAGTTCACGTTGTTTTCTAACTAGGGATTCCTTGGCAAATGTCAATTTGTTATTGATTGAGTCTAATTGACCATCGTATTGACGCTTGTTGTCATAGAAAGAGTCTGACTTCGCATTTAACACTTTTAGTTGATCTTGTAATTCAACCAGCTTAGCCTCAGTTTGCTTAGCAACCTCTTGGCTTTCCTTAAATTGCTTTTCTAAATCTTCTAACTTATTCTTTTGGGTCAAGACACCATCATATTGACGTTTGTTAGAACCACCGGTGATTGAACCACCAGCATTAACGATTTCACCCCTTAGGGTCACAATTCGGTTAGAATGTCTAATCTTGTTACTAATATCAGTAGCAGTATGTAAATCTTTAACAATTAAAACATTACCTAGCAAATGACTAGTAACAGATTTAAGCTTGTCATTAATTTGGACCAATTCATTGGCTACACCAACGAATCCATCGCTATTTTGGCAGGTACTTAAAACGTTATTGTTAACGCTGCGTTGTGAAATCTCATTAACGGGCAAGAAAGTAGCTCTTCCCAAACGATTATCATTTAAAAACTTAACCGCTTGTCTAGCTGAAGCATTGTTAGTGACCACAATTTGTTGTAATTGATTACCTAAGGCAGTTTCAATTGCTGTGGTATATTCAGCAGGAACTTTGATAAAGTCGGATACTGAACCCAATACACCATTAAGATGGTCTTTATTGTTTAAGACACTTTGGGCACCACGATAAAAATTACTGTGATCGTTTTGCAAATTATTCAAACTATTGTATTTAATTTTTAGGTTTTGCGTATCTTCTAATTGCTTGTACCAAATGGCTTGTTGATCATCTACTTGTTTCTTTAGACCGTTCACCTGAGCTTGATAGTCGTTAAAATCGCTTTGCACCTTTTGAACTTCTTCGTTCTTCTTGTTATAAGCTTGATTTAACTCTTCAACTGATTGTTCTAATTGATTGATTTCATCGTTTACTCCAGAGATCTTTTGACGATTGGAATCATTTTGAACATCAGCTTGTTTTTGGGTCTTTTCTAGATAAGTAGATTCATTGTTAACATTAGCAATCTTTTGCATAATTGCTAAATATTCACCACGAACATCTTCATACTCTGCTTTTTTATCAGCAATCATTTTGTCAATCTTATCTTCATCGATTTCTTCAAGATATTGTTTATGCTTATCAATTTCTTGATTTAACTTGTCGATTTCAGAGTTGATTTCTTTTTCTTTTGCTTGTAAATCAGTAACTTGTGAATTTAACTTTTCTAGGTTGGACTTATGTTCCTTCAAGCTAGTCTTTTTAAATTCAATTTCTTGCTTAGAAAGATTTTGTTGACCAGATAACTGTTCAATCTTCTTAGAGTAGTTCAAAAGATTATCTTGTTGTTCTTCCTTCTTGGTTAGAAGCACCTCAAGTTGTTCATTCAATGACTTCTTTTGACCGGTAAGCTCATTTAAGTGTTTGTTAATATCTTCGGCGTTTTGCTTTTCTTCAGCAATAATCGCCTTGGTATTATTCCAGTCAGCCCCAACTTGATTTAATTCAAGCACAATTCTTGAAACATCGTATTTTTTCAATTCTTTTTTTAAATCTAAATACTTAATTGCTGTTTCACTTTGCTCTTTTAATTGGTCATTTCGATCTTTAAGTTCGAAAATAATGTCTTCAACACGATCAAGATTTTCATGAGTTTGTTGAAGCTTTAAGTTGGCATCATGTTTTTGTTGTTTATACTTAAAAACACCGGCTGCTGTTTCAATAATAGAACGACGATCTTCAGGTTTACTGTTAAAGATATCTTCAACACTACCTTGAGAAATGATTGAAAATGAACCAATTCCCATCCCTGTGTCCATAAATAAGTTATTGATATCTTTTAATCGACATTCAGAATTATTAATTAAGTATTGGCTTTCACCACTACGATACAAACGTCTTGTAATGATAATTTCTGAATATGAGCTATTAATGTATTGGTCGGTATTGTCCAAGGTTAACTTAACTTCGGCACGATTGACCGGTTTATGAGTACTAGAACCAGAAAAAATAACGTCGGACATCTTTGAACCACGTAAAGTCTTAGAAGATTGTTCCCCAAGTACCCATCTGATAGCTTCGATAACATTACTTTTACCACTACCATTAGGACCAACAATCGCAGTTAAACCATCTGTAAAGTTAATGGTTGTTTTGTTTGCAAAGGATTTAAATCCAGCAATCTCTAATGATTTTAACTTCAAAGCGATTTCCCCATCCTGTTTTTATTCTGTAAGGTTTTTAATTGCCTTCTTAGCAGCACCTTGTTCTGCATTCTTCTTGGAGTGACCTAGGCCAACACCTTTTTCAACACCATCGATGGTAACGGATACCTTAAAGCGACGGTCGTTTTCCGGACCATTTTCGTCTAATAAGTGATATTCAATATCGACTGGTCCATTTGATTGTGCTAATTCTTGTAATTCAGTTTTGTGATCAAAGAATTCGTCGAACCATCCCTCGTCTAATTTAGGGAAAATTACTTGATGACAAAACTTAACTACAGGTTCCATTCCTTGGTCAAGGTATACCGCACCAATGAATGATTCAAAAATATCACATAATAGTGAATCTCTAGTTCTAGCTTGAGCTTTTTCTTCACCCTTACCTAAACGAATGTATTTATCAAATTCACATTCTCTAGCAAAACTACTAAAGCTGTGTTCATTTACCATTGCGGCTCTTAATCTAGTTAAGCGGCCTTGTGGTAAATTTGGATAACGTTTGTAAATGTATTCTGATACTACTAGTTCGTATACAGCATCACCCAAAAATTCAATTCGTTCATAAAATTTTAAATTCTTACCTGGATGTTCATTAACGTATGAAGCTTGAGTAAAGGCTTCATCTAATAATGATTCATCCTTGAACTTAATGTTAAATCGTTTTTCTAATAAATCATCAAATTCTTTTTCCAAGTCTTTCCCTCCAGTGAATAATACAACAAAAGACGATTACTATTGAGTAATCGCCTTTTTAATTATTTGTTATCAGCGTTAGACATAACGTAGTCTACAGCTTCATCAATAGTCTTAATGTTTTCTGCATCTTCATCTGAGATATCAGTACCAAAAGTACTTTCTAGAGATAATACAAACTCAACAAAATCAATTGAATCAGCGTCTAAATCGTTTTGAAAGTTTAAATCACCTTTGATGGTATCTCTATCAATACTGAATTGATCAGCAACCATATCAGCAATTTTGTTAAATACTTCTTCTTTTGTCATAATCTATCTCCTTAAAATCGTAATTGATAATTCTAATTATAACAGATTTTTAGTTATTTTTGGCGTTTTGTTTGATTTGTTGCATATCATCAGCATGCTTATCAAAGTATTCAACAACGTCATCAATAGTCTTATTATCAATCATTGTCTTAATTTGGAAAATAGTGTTCTTGATTGTAACAGCTTCACTACTACCGTGAGCCTTAACAACAGGAGCCTTAGTACCCATTAATACGGCACCACCATATTGTGAGTAATCCATTTCCTTAGCAATCTTCTTAAATGTTGGTTTAAGCATTAAAGCACCAACTTTTGACTTCACGCCACCAGACATGATTTCACCCTTGATTAGAGTAAGTAATGAAAGTGCAGTTCCTTCGATTGCCTTCAATGCAGCGTTACCAGTGAAACCATCAGTAACAACAACATCAGCAGCACCATTTAATAATTCACGTGATTCAACGTTACCAATGAAGTTTAGGTTTTCATCCTTAGAAAGCATTTCGTTAGCTGCCTTATGTAATGAATCACCTTTATCTGCTTCAGTACCGTTGTTTAATAGACCGATACGTGGGTTTTCAATATGTCTAACAGTTTCAGCATAGTACTTACCCATGAATGCGTATTGGTATAGGTTGAATAGTTTTGATTCAGCATTAGCACCAACATCTAGCATAACAAAGTTATCATGATCTTCATCATTTACGATTGGTAAAGTAGTTGCAAGACCTGGACGGTCAATTCCCTTAATTCTACCAATAATAAATAGACCAGCAGCTAGGATAGCACCAGTGTTACCAGCTGAGAAGAATGCATCTGCTTCTTTGTCCTTAACAGCTTGAGCAGCCATGTCTAGACTTGAGTTTTTCTTCTTCATAACAGCCTTAACAGGTTCTTCACCCATTTCAATAACTTCGTCAGATTGAACTAGTTCAATTCTTTCTTCATTTTGAATTAATGGTTTAACTTTATCGATTTGACCGAATAACTTGAACTCAATATCAGGATATTGGTCTCTTGCCATTTCTACCCCTTTAACAACTTCTAGTGGGGCGTTGTCTCCACCCATGGCATCAATTGCGATTTTCATTTATAAAACTCCTTTAATCAAACATTTTCTTATTATTTTTTTGGTGAACGTAACTATATAATTTACTATACATTGGATTGTTTTGCCAATCATTTGTACTTACGATCTGAATTGCCTCTTGTTGAGCAACACTTAGCATCGTTAAATCTGCAACCGGATCTCCTACCTTAAAATCAGGAAGACCAGATTGTGCTTTCCCCATGATATCACCAGGTCCTCTAAGTTCTAGGTCCTTTTGCGATATAACGAAACCATCGTTACTTTCGACCATGACATTCATTCGTTTAACACCTGTCTCAGTTTTGGGATCAGATACTAATAAACAGTATGACTGACTACTTCCTCTTCCAACTCGACCTCGTAATTGATGTAACTGAGCCAATCCAAAATGATCAGCATTAAATACGATCATCATAGTGGCATTACTAACGTCCACACCTACTTCAATAACTGTCGTAGAGACCAAAATTTGAAACTCATTGTTTTTAAATTCTGTCATCACCAAATTTTTATCTTCATCTTTCATTCTACCATGAAGTAGACCAACTTTGAATTCTGGTTCAAACATATTCTTAAAATTGTCATAGATGTTGATGGCATTCTTCATGTCGACAGCTTCTGATTCTTCAACCAATGGTGTTACCACGTAAATCTGTTCTCCGGCATTCAATCTTTCTTTAATAAAACCAACAGAATTATTGAATTGACCTTCCTTTATCCACGCTGTTTTAACCGGTTGGCGACCATTAGGAAGTTCGTCAATAATTGAAACATCCATTTCTCCATAGGAAGTAATGGCTAAGGTTCTAGGAATTGGGGTTGCCGTCATTGCTAAAACATTAGTTCCATCGTTTTTCTGCCTTAACTTGGCACGTTGGTTTACACCAAAACGATGTTGTTCATCGATGATAGCTAAACCTAAATTCTTGTATTCAACGCTATCCTGAATCAAGGCATGAGTTCCAATAACCAAGTTAATTTCACCAGACTTAATTCTTGGTAAAAGTTCTTTTCTGGCAGCTTGTTTCGTATCTCCAGTTAACAACGCAACATTCACTTTTGTATCTTTAAAAAGTGTTGCTAGTTTATTGGCATGTTGTTCAGCCAATATTTCAGTCGGTGCCATTAAGGCTGCTTGATATCCGCCATCAATACATGCCAGGATTGCTAAAGCAGCCACAATTGTTTTACCAGATCCTACATCCCCTTGAAGCAAACGGTTCATCTGACGAGTAGATGATAAATCGTTTTGGATTTCATTTACCACACGCTGTTGCGCGTTTGTTAATGAAAATGGAAGTTGATTAATAAAAGTATCCATATCGTCTTGATTAAACTTAATGGCTAAACCAGCATCCTTTTGTTCTTCACTCTTTAATGCTTGCAAACGCATTTGAAATAAGAAGAATTCATTAAACTTTGCGGTTCTTCTAGCTAGGTATGCATCCTTAGTGTCATTAGGGAAATGCATATCCTGAATAACTTGCTTTTGTGATTCCAATTTATATTTTTCAATGATGTCTTCTGGAACGACATCATCAATTACATCCTTGTATTCATCAAACGCCAACTTCACCAAATCACTGATTGTCTTTTGACGAATATGCTTATTAGCCGGATAGATTGGATTCATTTCATTACCATCAACGGCTGATAAAATCTTGATTCCAGATAATGACGCTTTGGCCTTATCAAACCGACCGTATATAAGAACTTCTTTTCCAACAGGAAGCTGTTTCTTTAACCATGGTTGATTAAAAAATGTAACCTTTACGACATCGTTATTAACCAATAGTCTTATGTTCAATAGATTTCTTTTCCGACCGAAGTGTGCAACCACTGGATCAGCTGCAATCTTACCTTTAATCGTTACCTTTTCTTGGTCTTCAATTTGCGATAAGTCTTTTACTTGAAAATCATCGTATCTAAATGGGTAATATGTCAATAAATCATATATAGTATCGATACCCAATTCATCCAAAGCTTCGACCTTTTTAGGACCAACACCCTTTAAAACGGACACACTATCGTTTAAATCTTTCAACATATCACCTCATTTTACTTATGTAATAAAAAAATCGGAGAAAACTCCGACATTTTATTCAACAGAAATTAAGTATGGGTAGACTGGTTGTCCTCCCGGATGAACTTCAACTTCTAAGTCATCATCAATTGCTTCAACTTGTTCAGCTAATTCATCAGCTTGATTTTGTGTCATGCCTTCACCATAAATAATGGTTACGACTTCACTATCTTCATCAAGCATTTCCTTAATCATATCGATAGTAGTTTCATTTAAGTCGTCTTTAACAACCTTAATCTTACCATCGATAATTCCCATGTAATCGTCTTTCTTGATTTTAACACCATCAATTTCGGTGTCTCTAACAGCGTTAGTAACATCTCCACTAACTACAGTGTCTAACATATCTTCCATTTCAGATACGTTATAGTCTAGACTAGCATCAGGATTGAAAGAAAGCATTGTTGTTAAACCTTGTTGAATTGTCTTTGCGTGAACAATTTCAACAGGAATTTCGGCAACATCAGCAGCTTGTTGAGCAGCCATGAAGATATTACCGTTATTTGGAAGAATAATTGCTTTCTTAGCATTGCTATTATTAATAGCATCTAGAATGTCTTGAGTACTTGGGTTCATGGTTTGACCACCCTTGATAACATCAGTAACACCTAGACTGGTAAATAGTTCACCAATTCCGTCACCAGAAGCGACTGCAATAATTGCTGTTTCTTTTGGTTCTGACTTAGTTTCTTTCTTAGATTCATCGTCTTTTTCAATAATTGTTTCTTGTTGTAAACGCATATTATCAATCTTAACGTTGGCTAAGTCACCGAACTTTTGTCCCCATGAAATAACTTCACCAGGTTGTTCAGTATGAACATGGACCTTAACAATTTCATCATCATTAACAACTAATAATGAGTCACCTAAACCGGCTAAATGATCATAGAACTTATCGTAGTCAAAGTCGTATTCAACTTCCTTACCGCGACCAATTCTCACCATGATTTGGGTACAGTATCCAAACTTAATGTCGTCTGGGTTTAACTTACCTTGTGCACTTTCATGACTTTGTTCATGGCTTGCATCAATCATTTGATCCATTTCACCAGTATTTGGTTGATGGCTAGTTTCAATTTCTCGTCCATTTAAAACATCACTAAATGCTTTAACAACGAAAACTAAACCTTGTCCACCTGAATCAACAACACCAACTTGTTTCAATACTGGTAACAAATCAGGTGTTGATTGAAGAGCTTGTTCAGCAGCATCAGCTAAAATATCAAATAATTCAGCTAGGTCGCTTGTGGTTGCACTTTGACCTGCTTCAGAAATCCCTCTAATAACTGTTAGAATTGTTCCTTCAGTTGGTTTCATAACTGAACCATAAGCTGTTTTTTCACTGTTTTTAAAAGCTTCTACGATGTCTTGAGCAGAAAGGTTATCCTTTTCAGCAACAGACTTTGAAAAACCTCTAAATATTTGTGACAAGATAACTCCAGAGTTACCTCTTGCTCCCATCAATAGCCCTTTAGCTAATGATTGAGCTAATTCTCCAACAGATTCGCTAGTATCACGACTAACGTAATCAGCCCCACTTTGGAAAGACATACTCATATTAGTACCAGTATCACCATCTGGAACTGGGAAAACATTAAGTGAGTTTATAAATTCTGCATTATTATTAAGGGTAGTAGCAGCGGCTTGCACCATTTGATCAAATTTTGATCTATCTATATTTGAAATAGACACAAAAATGAACCTCCTTTTAGTCTAGAACTCTTACACCTTGAACAACGACATTAACAGAACTTGCACTAATGCCAAGCATAGATTCCAAATTGTACTTAACCTTGCTTTGAACATTTTTACATACTTCTGAAATTTTAGTACCGTAGCTAACAATAATATTTACTTCAATTGCAACATCATTGTCTTGTTGTGTTACCACAACTCCACGGGAATAGTTATCTTTTTTCAAAATATCGTTTACATTGTCTCGAATTTGATTTTTACTTGCCATACCAACAACTCCGTAGTTATCAGTAGCAGCTCCACCAACTACGGTGGCAATTACATTGTTATCAATATCAATTAATCCATAATCAGTTCTCATTTTTACGGCCATCACAATAGCCTCCTTAAAAGATAGATTTCTTAATATATTCGTAATATAATATTACCACATGTTTAAAAAAAGCTAAAGTATTGATATAATGAATATCGAAGGCTGTCAAGTATATTCACTTGAAAGAAAAGCATTGCAAAACAGGCTTCAATATGCTAAATTATTAGAGTGAGATGTAATAAAAGCAACGCTTTTGACTAGAAATCAATTAAAGGAGGAATTTACCAATGGCTAAAGATTTTATTAATGGTAAAAGAACTCATTATGGTAACAAACGTTCCCATGCTTTGAATTCTTCACGTCGTAGCTGGAAGCCAAATCTACAAAAGGTTCGTATCCTTGTAGATGGAAAGCCTAAGAAAGTTTGGGTTAGTGCCCGTACTCTAAAATCAGGTAAAGTTACTCGTGCCTAACAATATTTAAGTCTGACTCTTAATGTCAGACTTTTTTTATACCCTAAATAACAAAAAAGAGAACTGATATAATCAGTTCTCTTTTTTCTATGCATCTTTACTTTGGATTACACATAATACCCCATCATCAAAATCGAAGTGACATTTATCACCATCGAATTGATTGCTGGAATAAGCAAACGGTCTTTCAACATAGTAGTTAGCCAGTTTATATACCGCATCAAGAATTGATAAGTGCATTGCATTCATTGGAATAAACGCTAAGTAATGCATCATATCAATCTTTGTAATTTCATGTTCTCCCGGAGTAAAGTATTGAATTACATTTTGTTTATCAATAATTCTAATTTTTTCAACGATATCCCTAAATTTAGGTTCAGTCGCCAATAAGTAGTTAGAAATAAAGTGATCAATTCTACCACCAGTAGCACCAAAGATATTAATAACATCCGCCTTTAATTCATCAGAAGCAATTTTTAATGCTAGTTGGGTATCAGTATAGTCTTTATCAGGATTATAAGTTCGAATATCAGAAACGTTGTTTGAAATAATTTCAAATTCCGATTGATCCATTGAATCAAAATCACCAATTGAAATTAATGGTTTAATTCCCATTTGAACTAACCACACATTTCCTCGATCGACTCCAATCCAATCACCATTGATTTTGCCTTGTCTTAAACTATCAGGCCATAAATCAGTTGGCCCACCGACTAATAAATTGATCGTTTTCATAATTATTTAGTAGCGTCCTTAATTGCTTGAATTCTTTCAGCAGGATTTTCAGCACCGAATACGTATGAACCAGCAACTGCAACAGTTGCACCAGCTTTGGCAGCAGCTTGAACAGTTTCGTTGTTAACTCCACCATCAATTTCGATGTCAAAGTCGTATCCTTCAGCCTTCTTGATGTCGTCTAATTGCTTAATCTTCTTAACAGTTTCGTCTAGGAACTTTTGACCACCAAAACCAGGGTTAACAGTCATTACTAGAACTTGGTCAACCATGTATAGTACTGGTTTGATAGCTTCTACAGGAGTACCTGGGTTGATTACTACTTCAGCCTTAACACCCTTATTCTTAATCATTTGTAAAGCACGGTGAATGTGTGGAGTTGCTTCAACATGCACACCAATAATGTCCGCACCCTTGTCTGCAAATTCATCAACGAATCTTTCTGGGTTAACTACCATCAAGTGAACATCTAATACTAAGTTAGAAATCTTTCTGATTTGTGGAACCCAATTTGGACCGTATGAAATTGCTGGAACAAATGAGCCGTCCATTACATCAATATGTAATAGTTCTGCGTCCTTTTCAACTTTTTCAATATCTCTTTGTAGGTTTAAGTAATCTGCACTTAAGATTGATGGTGCTACTTTAATCATTATTAATTCCTCATTTCTTTTTATTATAAATTGGTTTTTTATTCTTTAATAAATCATATAACTGAACATAATCATGATAGCGTTCATGTGATAGTTCATCTTCATCTAACATTGCCTTGATTGCACAACCAGGTTCGTTGATGTGAACACATCCCCTGAATTTACACCTATCAGCATTTGCTCTGAATTCAGGGAAGTAATCCCTTAGTTCTTCAGGTCTGATGTCAAAAGCTTCGTAAGATGAGAAACCAGGTGTATCAGCTACTAATCCATTATTAATTTGAATAAAGCTAACTTTTCTAGTTGTATGTTTCCCACGGTTTAATGCCATGGAAATTTCACCAGTTGCTAAATTTAAATCTGGAGAGATTTGATTCAACAATGTTGATTTACCTGCCCCTGTTTGACCCATAAAGACAGTTTCTTTATTTTCAAACAATGATTTAATTTCATTAACTGATTCGACTTTATCCTCGCTGTTGCTAGGAAGGATAACCTTATATCCAGCTTGTTCATAAACCTCTTTAACACCCTTAAAGTACTCAAACTGTTTATCATCTAATAAATCAGTCTTAGTAAAGTAAATGATTGGTGTAATTTTGTTAATTTCAACCGCAACTAATTGACGGTCTAACAAATTATATGAAAAATCTGGCTGAACAGCGGAAGTAACAACTACGGCTTGATCAATGTTTGCAATTGGAGGTCTCACCAATGAATTTTTACGGTCAAAAATCTTTAGTAAGTATCCTTCTTTTTGTGAACTAGATTCAAACTCGACGTCATCACCAACTAAAGGAGTTATTTTTCTTTTTCTAAAGTTACCTCTAGCTCTTGTTCGGTATATCTTTCCGTCACTAATAATATCATAGAATCCACTTAGGGATTGGAAAATTTTTCCTTCAGCCAATGTATCACCTCGTTAATTTATTTACTATTTTTATTATACCTTGCATTACTTCATTATCAAATCACCATTTCGATAAATTCGATATTGTGGTTTTTGATTTTTCTTTAAACTGTAAGGAATGCTGATGGTAGTATCTTTATTTATATAGACGGTTCGATAAAATTTTTCGTTACCGCCATCCTTATTAGAGTAGATTGTGATCTTATTTAGTCCACTGCTATCAACCTTTTTATAAGGTAATTTTACCGATACGTTAACGCTTCTTCTTAGATTTTGGTTATCAGAGCTTCCCTTCGATATCCAAAGTTCTACCTCGTCTCCGTAACTTAACAATAAACCAGTTGATGGACTTTGTTGATAGACTTTTCCGGCAGGTTGACTCTTAGAATTTTCGTAGAAAACCTTAACATTTAAATGGTTTCCCTTCGCGTAGTTTCTTGCCTGTTCTTCGGTCTTACCAATTAAATTAACCATCTTAAAATTTCTAGTGTTAATTGCCACTACCAGGTTAATTGTTGTGTTATGTGGTTCCACCAAAGTTCCAGGGCGAATGCTTTGGCTAAGAATGGTGTCAGACTTAAATGAAGTATCATAACTGTATGATTTTTTAACCGTGAATCCCATTGTTGTCAATGAATGTTCAGCAGAATCGATTGAATCACCTAGGTAATTATCCATCTTGACCTTCTTATAACCACCCGAAACCTTCAAAACGATTCCAGAATGGTTAATCATCTTGGTTCCCTTGGCTGGATCAGTACCAATTACCTTATTCACAGCAACGTCAGTATTATAAGTGTATTTCACCTTGCTGACGATTAAGTGGGACTTCTTTAAAACCTTCGTAGCTTTACTAATTGACATGTTGGAAACGTTTGGTACCGTTACTCGGGTGAAGAAAGTGAAGTTAAAGAATAAGAATATTCCCGAAATAAACGCAAATAGTATCACAATTAATGTAAGTAATTTAAAGATACGATATTTATCCTTATATTCATGTTCTTCATCTACATGATGATCATGATATTTGTTTAAATCCTTTAGGTCCAAGACCTTGGTTTCACCATCATCGATTTCAGTCTTCGGAATCATAAAGTGTAATTTCGCTTCATCCATTCTTTCTTTGCTCATTGAAGTAAGAAGGTCTTCCTTCATGTCTAAAACAGAACTGTAACGATCCGATAATTTTTTGGCAGTTGCCTTAATCACAACATTTTCTAGCGCTTGTGTAACTAGACTGTTTTGTTCAATTATCGAAGGCAAGTTTTCCTTGGTATGCTTCATTGCAATGTTTACTGGTGAATCACCATCAAAAGGAACTTTCCCTGTAAGTAATTCGTACAAGATAATTCCCAATGAATAAACATCCGATTGGGTAGTAACCTTCTTGCCCAATGCTTGTTCAGGTGAAATATAGTGAATTGAACCAACAACTGCATTGGTTTGAGTTAATGCATTTTGACTTTCAATTAAGGCAATCCCAAAGTCTGTTACCTTAACGACACCCTTCTTATCAATTAACACGTTCTGTGGTTTTAAATCACGATGAATAATTCCATGACTATGCGCTTCATAAACCGCATCAATTAGTTGCGTCATGATTGCAATAACTTTATCAATACTGATTGGATAGTGCTTTTGAATGTAATTCTTTAAGTCCTGTCCATCAACGTATTCAGTTACCAAATACTGTAAATCACCTGATTGATTCAAGTCGTATACCTGAGCAATATGCTTACTATTTAATTTATTAATAGCTAGTTTTTCATACTTAAAATGACGTTTAGCTTTTTGACTACCTTGAAAATCAATTCGAATAATTTTAATTGTAACAAGACGGTTTTCCTTCATATCATATGAAAGATAGACATTAACCATCCCACCTTCACCAATCTTATCGATGATTTTATAGCGGTCATTTAAAACGTATCCTTTTTCCATAAACGATCACTCCTAACCCAAATCATCGATTAAAATAGCGGAAATATTATCTTTTCCACCGTTATCATTGGCAGTATCGATTAAACTATCAACCTTTTGTTTCCCACTTAATCGCATGTTTAAAATTTTTGAGATTGTCTCATCACTAACCATTTTGGTTAAACCATCACTACATAATAATAGTTGATCACCTGGTCTAAATTGAATGTTTGAGATGTCGACATCCGCATCTGAAGAAACTCCCAATCCCTTTACAATTACGTTTTGTAAATTGGAATCGATGCTTTCTCCATCTTTAACTTCGCCTTTTTCAATTAAAAAGTTAATGTATGAATGATCAACGGTAAGTTGCTTAAGTTGACTACTTCTTAATAGATAACAACGACTATCACCCAGATGGGTTAGTAGATATTGATTTCCAAAGAACAATGCGACAACAACAGTGGTTGCCATTTTACTTAAACTTTCATCCTTAATTCCCATTTCAACAATCTTATTATTTACATCGCTAATCGTTTGAGATAGCCATGATTTAGTATCAATAATTGAACTAATATGATGATTTTGAAAAGCTTGTCCAATAAAATCAACCGCTGTTGAAGCAGCAATTTCACCACCATTGCTTCCCCCAACTCCATCGGCTAGTATTGCAATTAAAGCGCCCTGTTGATTTTTAAAATAGCCAACATAATCTTCATTACTAATTCTTTGTTTACCAATAACAGAATTAGCAGCAACTTCCATTTCTATTCACCACCATTTTTTATTAAATTACATACGAAGAATCCGTCTGAATCGTAATCATCTGGGTAGATTCGAATGTAACCATCATTTAGCGGAATACCCATTTTGGAAACTGGATCAACACGTTTAAAATCAGGATTTTGCTTTAAGAATTCAGCAATCACGTCTGAATTTTCTTGATTTAGGATGGTACAAGTACTGTAGACTAGCTTACCACCTTTTTTAAGTTTTTTGGCCGCAGAAGTTAAGATGTCCAATTGGATGGATGCTAACTTTTTAACATCTTCCATCTTCTTTTCGTATCTAATTTCTGGTTTTCTTCTAATCAAACCAATTCCTGAACATGGTGCATCAATTAAAATTTGGTTGAATGTTTCATCATCATATAAATCATCAAGCTTTCTAGCATCACATGCTTGAGTGGATAAAACATCACTAACACCTAGTCGTTTAGCATTCTTTTGCACTTGTTTCAAACGATTATTGTGCAAGTCCAACGCTTCAACGTGGCCACCAGCTTCTTTGGATAGGTGTTCTGCAATTTGAGTGGTTTTTCCACCAGGTGCTGAACAAGCATCCAGAATTACATCGGACTCTTTAATGTCCATGGATTCCACTGGTAGCATTGCACTTTCATCTTGAATTGTCATTTGACCGTTCTTAAAAGTATCACTGTAACTAGCAGACTTCTTGGTTAAGATTAGTCCTGAATCAACCAGCTTACTGTTTTGTACACCATAACCATCAGCTTTTAGTTTATCTGATAATGATTGCTTACTAATTAACTTAGAATTAAAACGCACTGACTGCTTTGAAGGTTGATTAATACTCTTTAGGATGGAAAGTGTCTTCTCTTCACCCACTTGTTTATTCAATTCTTCAATCATCCATTCAGAAATACTGTATTCGATTGAAAGTTTCTTAATCGGATCATCAATGTCAGAAAAGTCCGGTAACCCTTTTCTTTCAATTTGATGGAGAACACCGGTAACTAAGCGTCTAATACCATCATGGCCCATTTTCTTCGCAATCTTGATGGTTTCATTAAAGACGGCTCTAGTAGGAATTTTATCCAAGTATTCCATTTGATAAATCGCTGAATACAATAATTCCTTGACCCAATCATCAACCTTATTGGCATTCTTTAGGAAGCGGTTTAACTGGTATTCTAATGTTAAACGATGTTGAATAACACCGTAAACAATGTTGGTAAGCAATGCGATATCACGACTGCTTAAGTCACTATTTTCAATGACTTGATTTAATTGTAGGTTGGAGTATGCTCCGTTTGAAATTTTACTAAGCGTCTTTACAGCCAGTAATCTAGGGTTACTTGACATCTTCTATCACCATATCTCCTTGTTGAATTGATTGACCTGCACCATTTAAGAAGGCGTTAATTGGTTGTTTTGGTTTACCTGAAGGTTGGATTTCCAAAAGTTGTAGAACAGTTCCATCTCCACAGGCAATCTTCAAGGCTTTCTTTGTCTTTTCGACCACTTGGCCAGGTTTTAAGTCAGTGGTTTCGTCTAAAGGTTTAGCACTCCAGAACTTAGTACGTTTGCCTAACATCATGGCAAATGCATTTGGTGATGGACGTAGCGCTCTAATCTTTCGATCGACTAGAAAGGCTGACTTAGAAAAGTCTAGTTCTTCTTGTTCTCTTGTGATGTTTGGTGAAAATACCACCTTGTCTTCATCTTGCGGAGTTGGGTTAACATCCCCAGCTGCCACCTTAGGTAAGGTTTCAAGAAGTAAATCTCGTCCAATGATACTTAACTTATCAAATAATGATTGGGTATCATCATCTGGTTGAATATCCAATGCCTGTTGAGATAATACATCCCCCGCATCCATCTTCTTAACCATGTACATGATTGAAATTCCTGTTTGCTTATCACCATTAATCAATGAATATTGAACTGGTGCACCACCGCGGTACTTTGGTAACAATGAACCGTGAACGTTAACTGCGGCAATCTTAGCAGCATTCAATAGCTTTTCCGGTAAGAATTGACCAAAAGCAGCAGTGATAATGAAATCAGGATTAATTTCTACAATCTTAGCCATTTCATCGCTACCACTAATTTTTTCAGGTTGTAGCACTGGAATCGATAATTCTTGTGCCGCTTCCTTTACCGGTGATGGTTTTAATACTCTTTTTCTTCCGAAAGGTCGATCTGGTTGGGTCACGACAGCTTGTACATCATAGTCGTTACTTTCCACTAACCCTTTTAATACAGGAACTGCAAACGATGGAGTTCCCATAAATACAACTTTTTTCATTTTATCTACATCCTTACATAAAGTTCAAAGGATCAGGGTCTATGTTTACATATAGTCCCTTTTGAGCATCCTTTTGATAATGATTTAATATATATTCCAAACATGGCTTCATATTTGGTTCGTTTTTATACTTAATAATAATTTGATAGTAGTACTTATTCTTTAATTTTAAGATTGAACTAGGAGATGGTCCTAACATAATTGCTTGGTCACTTAGCTTGGCCTTTAAAATCTTCGCAATTTCGTACATCTTTGCAGCTGCCTTAGCTTCGTTGACATCAGAAGCTGATATCTTAACAGTGAAATAATAAGGCGGATAGTTAGTCTGATGTCTAACATTCATTTCCTTACGATAGAACAATTCATAGTCCTGTCTTTGCGCTAGTCTAATTGCATAGTGATCCGGATTAAAGGTCTGAATATAAACCAATCCTTTTTTCTCTGCACGACCAGCACGTCCACTCACCTGAGTTAACAAATTAAATGTTCTTTCACTAGAACGAAAATCAGGTAAATCCAGTGAGGTATCAGCATTTAAAACACCGACAAGTGTAACGTTAGGAAAGTCTAGTCCCTTCGCAATCATTTGAGTTCCAAGTAAGATGTCGGCTTCACCGTTACCAAACTTTTGTAAGATTCGTTCGTGTGAACCTTTTCTTCTTGTGGTATCAACGTCCATTCTTAGAATCCGAGCGTTGGGTACCAATGATTGAAGTTTTTCTTGGACCTTTTGAGTTCCAGTACCGTAGTATCTGATTTTTTTACTACCACAGTTTTTACACTTATTAGGAATTGGTTCCTCGTGACCACAGTAGTGACACTTCATCGTTCTTGAATCCATGTGTAGAGTAAGTGAGATATCACAGTTTGGACAATGCAATACGAAACCACAACTACGACACATGACAAATGATGAGTATCCTCTGCGATTTAACATCAACACAATCTGTTCGTGTTTTTGTAAACGATTGTTAATCGCAGATAGCAATTCAGATGAAAAATCTTCTTGACCGCTATTTTTAACCTCTTCCTTCATGTCAATAACCCTAACCTCTGGTAGGGCTTGGTTATTTATTCTGTGTGGAAGTTTGATTAGTTGATATACGCCCTTGGTAGCTCTTGCTCTTGATTCCAATGAAGGAGTCGCACTACCTAAAACTAACGGACAGTTGTGAAAAGTTGCTCGCCATTTAGCAACGTCTCTTGTATGGTATCGAGGTGAATCATCCTGCTTATAACTAGCTTCATGTTCCTCATCCATGATGATGATACCGATATTATCTAACGGAGCAAAGATGGCAGAACGGGCTCCAACGACCACGTCAGCTTCACCATTATTGACTCTGCGCCATTCATCGTACTTTTCACCATTTGATAAACCACTATGTAACATCGCTACTCGATTACCAAATCGACCTTTAACTCTTTTTACCATCTGAGGAGTTAACGAGATTTCAGGGACTAGCATTAATGCCGTCTTTCCTAATTCAAGCGCCTTTTGGATTGATTGAAGATATACTTCAGTCTTTCCAGAACCAGTAACACCTTCTAGTAAAAAGACCGTATCCTGGTTCCGCTTAGTTGCTGCACTAATTCTATCGACAGCACTTTGTTGATCGGCGTTTAATTTTAACGGTTTGTTTGTGCCAACTTTACCTTGGTATGGATTACGGTATTCTTCTTGCAAGAACCTAGTAAACCATCCCTTGTCAACCGCACTTTTAATCGCAGCTTCAGGAATATCAAAGTCATGAACCAACTTACGTTGAGCAATCTCTTTATCATTATGATTGACGATAAAATCTAGAATTTTAATCAGGTTCTTTGAGTTCTTACGGACCTTAGTTAACTCTTTTTTTGCTTGTTCAGTTGTTAGACTTGGTTTAATGGCATAAATCTTTTTAGCCTTGGCACCATCTGAAACCTTGTATTCGACAGAAAGTTTATTTTCTTTACGATATTGAATAATCTTCTTTAATACTGCTGCTGGATATTCATCCACGTCAAAATCAACGACAGTATCATCACCAAAAATGGCTAAAATATCGTCGTCGATTTCACTTGAAGCATTTAACACTAGTTGTTTTTGATACTTCGCTCTCATTACACTTGGGAGCATTGTTAAAATACAACTAATTTGAAAGGAATAGGTGTTTTCTGCCATCCATTTAGACATGTCCAGTAATTCAGTATTCAATACCGGATCCAAATCCAATAGTCCTGAAATTTCCTTTAATTCACCGTCAAAGGTTCCATTATTATCGATATCCCAAACGATTCCCTGGATTTTGCGTCCACCATTTCCAAATGGAACAATGACACGCATCCCTTTTTGAAGCTTATCGCTTAACTCATCTGGCACTAAATAAGTATATGGTTCGTTAGTTTGCATTGTTGGCACATCAACAATTACTTTTGCTAAATTCAATCTAACTCCCCCTTTAATTTAATCGATTCTTTCACTAATGATATCAATCAATTCATTAGCAATTTTATCCTTACTTTCTACATCGCTTTTCTTAAATACCCCGTTTTCATCGATAAATGAAACTTGGTTATTATCACTGTTAAATCCGATTGCCTTGTTGCTAACATCATTAGCTAACAATAAGTCTAATTTTTTCTTGGCTAGTTTTTGTTTGGCGTTATCCAATAGGTTTTGAGTTTCTGCAGCAAAACCTACGACAAATTGATCATCCTTTATCTTTGATAATTCCTTTAAAATATCAGGTGTTTTTACCAAATGGATGTCTAATTCATCACCATTTTTCTTGATTTTTTGTTCTGAATATTTGGCTGGTGTGTAGTCAGAAACAGCTGCAGCCATTACTAAAACATCAGCATCATTGAAGTTATCTTCAATCGCACTCTTCATTTCACTGGCTGAACTAACATTGATAACGTTCACATTACCGTTGATATGTTGAGTTTCTGAAGATGAAATTAAAGTCACATTGGCGCCAGCATTCATGGCCGCTCTGGCAATCGCATATCCCATCTTACCTGATGAATTATTACTAATGTATCTAACCGGATCAATGGCTTCTCTTGTTCCACCAGCTGTGACAATCATCTTCTTACCATCTAATCGATTATCTTGTTCAACCATTAATTCTAGTCTTTCGATGATCTCTTCTGGTTCAATCATTCTACCCTTGGCTTCGTATCCTTCAGCTAAGAATCCTGAAGTTGGATAGATAATTTTACAACCATCAGCCTCGATTCGTTGAATATTTCTTTGGGTTGCAGGATTATCCCACATATTATTGTTCATTGCTGGAACAATCACTTTTGTAGAAGGTGTTGCAAGCAGTGTCGTAGTAACTGCTTCGTCACCAATCCCATTAGCCAACTTGGCAATAGTGTTTGCTGTGGCTGGGGCAACAATTGAAATATCAGCCCATGTTGCAATATCAATATGAGTGATTTCATTAGCATCCTTTTCGTCAAAAGTATCAGTGAAAACAAAGTTTTTAGTCAATGTTTGAAAAGCCAATGGTGTAACGAATTGTTGTGCACCACCGCTCATAACGACTCTGACATCGTTTCCATTTTTAACTAATAATCGCGCTAAGGTTAATGACTTATATGCGGCAATACTTCCGGTAACATATAGTGCTATTTTTTTATTATTCACCAATCAAACCTCCCATATCTTAAGAACTTATTACCTATATTGTATCAAAAAATCAAAATAAAAACCCTTGCATTGCTGCAAAGGGTTAATTTATTTATTATTTGTTATCTCTAGTTAGTTCAACCTTGCCGGCAACGATTTCTTCGAAAGCCTTACCAACAGATTTTCTAGATTTGTATGAGTCTAATAATAATGGTGATCCAGCATCAATATCATGAGCTCTCTTACTTGCTAGCATGATTAATGAGTATCTTGAATCAACTCTTTCAAGTAGTTTGTCAACAGATGGATATAATAGCATTAGTCTTCTTCTCCTAACATTGATAGATAATCCGGCATTACGCGGTTAACTTTTAGTCTTTCGCTGTTAACGATAGTCTTAATTCTATCTACAGCATTTTCAACTTTGTCGTTTAATACAGCATAGTCATAATTTCTCATCATCTTGATTTCAGAAACGGCTGTCTTGATACGCTTATCGATAACGTCCATGTCATCAGTTCCACGACCAATTAAACGATTCTTTAGCACAACTAAATCAGGTGGGGTTAGAAATACAAATACTGCTTCTGGGCAATTAGCTCTAACCTGCATTGCACCATTAACTTCGATTTCTAAGAATACGTCATGACCTTCATCCAAAGTCTTATTAACATAGTTCAATGGAGTTCCATAGTAATTGTCAACGTACTTTGCATATTCTAGCATTTCACCATTTTTGATATGGTCTTCGAATTCCTCTTTACTAACAAAGAAATAGTCTTTACCGTTTACTTCACCTTCACGAGGACTTCTAGTAGTCATTGAAATTGAGTACTTGAAATCAACGTCTGGTTCGTTAAACAATGCTTTTCTAACAGTACCTTTACCAACACCAGAAGGTCCTGAAAGAACAATTAGCATTCCTCTTTTTGCCATTTTAAAACCCCTCAAAATTTTATAATACTACCATTATGGCCTATTTTACTGATTTTTTCAAATTTATTTTTTAGTTTCATCAGCTAACTTTAATAATTCGTTAGCGTGTTGAAGTGTTAAATCAGTGACCGTTGTACCAGATAACATTCTAGCAAGTTCATCAACACGTTTTTGAACTGATAACTTGATGATACTTGTCTTGGTACGATTCTTATCAATCTTCTTTTCAATAAAGTAATGATGATCAGACATTGCAGCAACCTGTGGTAAATGCGTAATACATAGAACCTGAGATTTTTGCGCAATCTTGCTGATTTTTTCGGCGATTGCTTGAGCAACTCTACCGGAAACACCAGTATCTACTTCGTCGAAGATGATTGAAGTAACACCTTGCATATTAGTGAATAAAGTCTTTAATGCCAACATAATTCTAGATAGTTCACCACCGGAAGCAATCTTTGATAGTGGCAACATTGCTTCACCTGGATTGGTTCTCATATAGAATTCAACACGTTCTGTTCCGTATCTGTGAAATTCACCGATTGGTAACTTTTCAAAGTTAACTTTGAATTCGGTCTTAGCCATATATAAATCAGATAGTTGATCATGCACTGCTTCTTCAAGCTTGGTTGCGACAGCGTGACGCTCTGTGTTCAATTCATCAGCTAAATCACTCAACTTGTTTACGGTTGATTCATATTGTTCATTTAAATCTTCACCAGTAGTTTGGTCGGCTTGCATGGTTGAAAGTTCCTTAACCACATTATCGTAATGCTTTAGGATTTGTTCAATTGAATCACCATACTTACGTTTTAAACCGTAGATGACATTCAATCTTTCTTCGATTTCTTCTAAATGACCTTGGTCGAATTCTTGTAAGTCCATTTGATCAGAAATGTTGTCAGAAGCATCTTGTAGTAAGTAAAAAGCATTCTTGATGTTGTCAGAAATTTCTCTAAATTGAGGGTCAACTTCTTCAATTGATTCCATTGAATTCTTGGCTTCACCAATTACATCTAAAGGATTGAATGTTTCATCACCGTTAATGGAACTAAAACTCATGTTTAAGGCATCAACAATTTTTTGATAGTTAAGCAAATGGTCTCTTTGGCTAACTAGTTCTTCTTCTTCGCCAACTTCTAGATGAGCATTGTTAATTTCATTTTCCTGAAATTCCAACATATCAAGACGTTGTGACCATTCTTTTTCATTACCACGTTTTTCTTTGATTGATGCTTTCAATTGTTGGTAGTGATCAAAAGTTTCTTGGTACTTAGTTAAAGTATCGCCAATTTGTTTATGACCAAATTCATCAAGTAAATGAACGTGTCTTTCTGGTTGCATTAATTCTTGATGTTCATTTTGACCATGAATGTCAACGATTGTCTCACCAATTTTCTTTAGCATTGTGGTATTAACAAGCATCCCATTGACACGACAAATATTACGACCATTTCTATAGATTTCTCTTTGTAAAATGACGCTATTATCGCTATGATCAATTCCCATGTCATCTAACACTTTATAGGTTAGACCATCTTCAGGGAACACAAATAAACCTTGAATTAATAACTTGTTACTACCAGTTCTAATAAAGTTTTGTGAACCTCTGCCACCAGCTAATAGGCCAACGGCATCGATAATAATTGACTTACCAGCACCAGTTTCACCAGTTAAAACAGTCATTCCATTGGAAAAATCAATTTCCAAATGGTCGATAATCGCAAAATCGCTAATTGATAGGTTTTCAAGCAATCAAAAGACTCCCTCTCATTACTTTAGTTCGTCAGCTCGTTTGATAGTATCTTCAATCGAAATATCTGGATTAATTGAAGGATTATCAACAGACTTTAAGTCTACTAAGAATTCAATGTTTCCTTCGCCACCCTTGATTGGTGAGAAGTCTAATCCTTCAACTGAGTAACCAGCGCTAACGGCAAATTTTATAATATCTTCCAAAACTTCGGCATGAACAGCGTGATCTCTAACGATACCGTGTTTACCGATTTTATCTCTTCCGGCTTCAAATTGTGGCTTAATTAACGCCGCAACGTGGCCATTTTTTACAAGAATATCTTTTAGTGGTGGCAAAATCAAGTGAAGTGAAATGAAAGAAACGTCAATTGAAGCAAATTCTGGTTGACCTTCTGTAAAATCATCTAGCTTTGAGTATCTAAAGTTGGTGTGTTCCATCACAACAACTCGTGGATCTTCACGAAGCTTCCATACTAGTTGGTTACTACCAACATCCAAAGCGTAACTTTTTTTAGCACCATTTTGTAACATCACATCAGTAAATCCACCAGTGGATGATCCGATATCTAAAACAGTCTTATCTTTAACATCAAGATTAAATACCTTCAAGGCTTTTTCAAGCTTTAGACCACCTCGACTAACGTATGGCATTGGTTTTCCTTTTAAATGCAACTTTGTGTCTTCAGGAATCTTAACACCTGGTTTATCCAAACGTTCTTCGTTTTTACCTAAAACTTCTCCGGCCATTACGGCTCTCTTGGCTTTTTCTCTTGTATCAAAAATACCCTGTTGAACAAGTAGCACGTCTACTCTTTCTTTTTTCATGCGAACTACTCCTATTTTTCTATTTTAAAGTAATCTAAAAATGATGATAACAATTCTGTATCGACATCATTTTCATCTTTTAATTCGTCTAAAATTTGACGGCTATGACTAATCGTGTCTTCTAAGTAAGAATATGCCTTATCTAATCCTAAATGATTAGTATAAGTGTTTTTGACGCCATCTTGGTGCACTGGTTTTCCTAGTTCTTCTTGACTGGA
This sequence comes from Apilactobacillus intestinapis, assembly GCF_049166695.1. Taxonomy (NCBI): domain Bacteria; kingdom Bacillati; phylum Bacillota; class Bacilli; order Lactobacillales; family Lactobacillaceae; genus Apilactobacillus; species Apilactobacillus intestinapis. The sequence goes on along the minus strand of NZ_JBMHFD010000001.1, from coordinate 257,686 downwards.
GACAACATCTAAGATGTCATCGTAAATTTGAAAGGCCAAACCATAGTCGGCACCAAACTGATCTAACTTATCAATCACATCATGATTAGCATTTGCCAAAATACCACCAGAAATCATGGCATATCTAATCAATGCACCAGTTTTTCCTTCGTGTAATTTCTTAATTTCATGCAAGGAAAGCTGTTTGTTTTCATTCAAAATATCCATTGATTGACCGGCAACCATCCCTGATGGGCCAGCAAATTTAGATAGATAATAAACTAATTGAGCCTTTTTATGCTCATCTAGGTCATTATCGGTTAACCATTGAAAGGCTAATGTTAATAATCCGTCACCGGCTAATGTGGCTAAACCGGCACCATAAATAACATGATTAGTCTTCTTACCACGTCTTAAATCATCATCATCCATAGCGGGCAAGTCATCATGGATTAATGAATAAGTGTGTAGTAATTCAAGTGCACTAATCGCCTTTAAATCATCGTCTGTCATTTCGTGATTTAAAGTATTTAATGTCGCAATGCTCATTAGTGGTCTTAGTCTTTTTCCACCGGCCATCAATGAATATCTCATTGAATCAGCCAGTTGATCATTGCTAACATCTTTTTTTACTTGATTAGCTAGTTGACTTTCAATTTGTGGTTTATATTCATCAATAAAATCAGATAAAACTACAGATTGACTCATTACTTATCTTCACTTTCTTTTTCGAACGCAACTTCAGAATCCTCATCTGTCATTTCTTTAGCTAATGTCTTTTCAGCATTCTTCAAAGTACTTTGTAGTTCGCCACTTAGCTTAACACCTTTTTGGAATTCACTTAGTGCCTTTTCCAAAGGAATGTCACCTTGTTCTAATTCGGAAACGATTTGTTCTAGTTTGTTCATGTTATCTTCAAAACTTGCTTTTTCAGCCATTATTTACTCTCCTTTTTCACTTCGTTAACAGTTGCTTTCGCATATCCATCAATTAATTTTAGTTCAATATCATCATTTTGCTTAATGTCGTCAACTTTCTTTACGACCTTGCCTTCGCTGTTAGTTGTAAAAATAAATCCACGAGACATAACTTTTAATGGGCTTAGATGATCTAACGCATCAACTCTTTGTGTTAGTTGATTTTGTTTATTTTGAATCAACAACATAATGTTTCTCTTTAATTGGTCATCTTTTACCTGTAAAACTTGTTGTTGTTCTTTGATTAAGTTCTTTGGTGAATTGATTTTTAGATTATATACTAAGTCATTTAGCTTTCTATCGGACTGGTTGATTGTTTCCTTTAGGGCGTTCATCAATCTTTCGTTTAGCATGTCAATCTTTTGGACGTATGAATCATACAAGCGTTCAGGTTGCTTGAAAATGTATGATTGTTGGATTTTAGCTAAACGTTGTTGTAATTGACTTAATTTGTTTCTAAAAGCATTAAAAATTCGTACTTGGTCATTTTTAATATCAGTCATGACATCAGTCAATACTGGTACCGCTAGTTCGGCAGCGGCAGTTGGTGTCGCTGCTCTTACATCCGCGACTAAATCAGCAATTGTTGTGTCTGTTTCGTGTCCAACTGAAGAGATCACTGGAATCTTACTATCAAAGATTGCTCTGGCAACGATTTCCTCGTTAAATGGCCAAAGGTCTTCAATCGAACCTCCACCACGTCCAATAATCAATGTGTCAAAATCACCGCGTTCATTCACACGATTGATTTGTCTAACAATATCGGAAGCGGCTGCATCACCTTGCACTACGGCAGGATATAAAACGATTTGAGCAATTGGATATCTTCTTTTAGTAGTTGTAATAATATCTCTAATAACAGCCCCACTAGGTGAAGTAACTACCGCAATTCTCTTTGGATACTTTTCCAAGGCCTTTTTAGGGGCGTTGAATAATCCTTCAGCAGATAGCTTTTTCTTTAATTGTTCATATGCTTGATACAAGGCACCAACACCATCTGGTTCCATGTGATCAATATAAATTTGATAGTTACCGGTTGCTTCATAGACTGAAATTCTACCAGTAACTAATACTTTCATTCCTTCTTCGGGTTTAAACTTAACCTTATCGAAAGCGGATTTAAACATGATAGCGCTAATCTTGGCGTTATCATCCTTCAAGCTAAAGTATTGATGTGCCGGTCTCAATCTAAAGTTAGAAATTTCACCAGTTAAATAAACCTTATCTAGATAAGGATCACGATCAAACTTTTTCTTAATATAGCTTGTTAAATCGCTAACACTTAGGTAATCATTACCCATTAATATCACTCCACTTTGATAGTTCTACGGTTTGTCTCATCAATGTAGCGATGGTCATTGGACCAACACCACCAGGTACAGGAGTTATGTATGAGGCTTTTTTAGCAATACCATCATAATCAACGTCTCCAACTAATTTACCTTCATCATTCACGTTTTGACCAACGTCAATTACAACTACGCCATCTTTTACATCACTTTCTGTTACTGTATTAACCTTACCAGTAGCAGATACGATAATATCCGCGTCTAATGTGTATTCTTTAATATTTGCATAATGATTTAACACTGTTACTTCTGCACCAGCATTGATTAATAAAGCTGCCATTGGTCTACCAACGATGGTACTTCTACCAATTACAACTGCTTTTTTACCCTTCAAATCAATACCATATTCTTCAAACATAGTCATGACACCCTTTGGTGTACATGCCACGGGATAATTACTTTGTTCATTTAAGAATAATTTACCAGAATTAATCACTTGGAATCCATCCACGTCTTTATCTGGGTTAATTTGACTCATAACGTATTTTTCGTTGATGTGTTTTGGTAGTGGTGATTGAATCAAAATTGCATCAATATCATCGTCATGGTTGTAGTCGTTCAATATGTTCAATAATTCGTCTTCAGTGGTTTCTGCAGGAAGAGCCTTAACGATTGACTTAATTCCTAATTGTTGAGCTTTCTTATGCTTGCTTCTCACATAGCGGTGGCTAGCTTGATCATCGCCGACGATAATCACAGCTAGACAAGGGTTCTTACCTTGTTCGTTTAATTCTGAGACCATATCTGCAGTCTCTTGATTAACTTTCTTTGCTAAAGATCTTCCATCAATAATATTGCTCATCGTAAAACCTCCAAAGGATTATTTAATTCTCTTTTATTTTAGCATATAAAAAAATGTTTATGTATTAAAAAAAGACTCGCTTTTACGCGAATCATTTTTCTTAAGCAATTGTGTTTGATAAAACTCCATTAACAAATTTTCTCGAGTGATCATCACTGTATTTCTTTGTTAATTCCAACGCTTCATTGATTGCCACCTTTGTAGGGACATCGTCAACGTATTTAATTTCAAAAAACGCAAGTCTTAGAATTGCAAGGTCTGTCTTAGCAATTCTGTTAATGGACCAACCGGAAACAAGATATGAGATTATACTATCGTCTAAGCTATCCTTATTTTCGATAACTCCATCTACTAAAGTGTTGTAGTATGATGGAATTTCTGTTTCTTCATCGGTTCTTGAGATAGCATGAAAAAATAGTTCTTTATCGGTTGTATCATTTGCATTGATAGCAAACAATGTTTGAAATGCATACTCTCTTATTTTATGTCTAGTAAATTCCACTATTTTTCACCCTTATCGCTACTATTGCCGTTTAATAAACTTTTTGAATTAGCTCTTTTATCTTGTTTTTCATGAACGACACCTTCTACATGAACATTAACTTCACCTAAATCAAGTTCGGTCATGAATAGAAGTTGTTGTTTTACTTGTTCTTGAATTTCTAGAGCAACTTTAGGAACAGAAACCCCGTAATTTAGATATACGTAAACATCAACGATTAATTTTTCATCTTTAAAATTAAGTCTAATGCCCTTACCCATTTCTTTACGACCGAATAGTTCATTAACACTTGTTGCCAATGAGCCACGCATGCGCTTTACGCCCTTTACTTGGACAGAGGCAATACTTGCGATTACTTCCAATACGTTTGGTGATATTTGAATATCCCCAAACTTTGAACTAGCCTTTGGTAAAGAAATATTTGTTTGTTCTGCCATAAAAATTACCCTCCAATCAAAATAAAAGCATCAATTATTTATTAATTAAGCTCTTGAGATGTATGTTGCATCATTGGTGTTAATAACTAGCTTGTCACCAGCGTTAACAAAGAATGGTACTTGTACAATTAAACCAGTAGTCATAGTAGCTGGCTTGCTTCCACCTGAAGCAGTGTTACCTTTGATACTTGGTTCAGTTTCTGCAACTTCTAGAGTAACAGTGTTTGGTACTTCGATACCGATAACTTCATTTTCGTATTGAACGATACTTACGTCCATGTTTTCTTGTAAGTAGTTTAAAGCATCCTTGATCTTATCACCAGGTACAGTAATTTGTTCGTATGAATCCATATCCATGAATACGTAACCTGCACCATCTTCGTATAGGTATTGCATGTTTCTAGTGTCAATTTGTGCTTGTTCCATCTTAGCACCGGCACGGAAAGTCTTGTCTTGAACAGCACCTGTTCTTAGGTTCTTAAGTTTAGTACGTACGAACGCACCACCCTTACCTGGCTTTACGTGTTGGAAGTTGATGATACGCCAAATTGCGTTATCTACTTCAATAGTTAATCCTGTTTTAAATTGGGCAGTTGAAATTGTTGCCATGATTAAAACTCCTCCTAGTATTACTAATATGTTTTATATGATAGCAATGTTAGTGCAGCGATTGCAATCGTAATCGTTACTACCATTGTATCATGTTAGCTTTATTTAAATAAGTCTTTGGTAATAAAAAAAGCCTGAAAATAAATCAGGCTTTTTCTACATTATTCACTAATTACTTAGCAACTGCTTCAGATACTGGGTATACTGAAACTTGGCGCTTGCTGCGGCCCATACGTTCGAAACGTACAACACCATCAACTAAAGCAAATAAAGTATCATCACCGGCACGCTTAACGTTTTTACCTGGGTAAATGTGAGTACCACGTTGACGGTAAATGATTGAACCAGTAGTAACTTTTGATCCATCAGCAGCCTTTGTACCTAGACGACGACCTGCAGAGTCACGACCATTAGCTGTTGAACCTCCCCCTTTATGGTGAGAGAAGAATTGTAAATTCATTTCTAACATTGGATTACACCTCCGTACAATTTAATCTATTGTAATATCTAATTTAATATAATCAGCATAACTTTGAGAAATATCCCGCATTCCATTTTGGAATGTTGATAAAATTGCTTGAGCAGCAATCTCATCTTCGGAAGAATTAGCCTCAGGAACTGTAACTTCCATAAAACCACCTTCGATGTCATCACTGACAACTTTAGGTTCTAGGTTAGCAACTTCGGTTAACCCATTTACAGTAGAAATGGATAAAACAGAAACCGCAGCGCATACAATGTCCTTACCATACTCACCTGAATCAGCATGACCGGATAAACTAAAACTAGTAATTCGATCACTTTGCTTATCATGAATAATATTTGCTAATATCATTTTTAATCCTCTAATTAAGCCTTGATTGAGTCAATCATAACCTTAGTGTATGGTTGTCTATGACCCTTCTTAGAACGAGAACCCTTCTTAGGCTTGTAACGAAGAATAGTAATCTTCTTACCACGGCCTTGCTTTTCAACAGTACCTTCAACTGAAGCACCGTCTACAAGTGGAGTACCAACCTTAGCTGAGTCACCACCAACGAAAACTACTTGATCAAAAGTAACCTTTTCACCTTCGTTTGCGTTTAGCTTTTCAACGTAGATTGCTTCACCTTCAGCAACTTTGTATTGCTTTCCGCCTGTTACGATAATTGCGTACATAATGTGCACCTCCTTGAATAATATGCTTAGACTCGCCGAACATAAGCGCTTCAATAAGAAGACTTAATACTCAGTCCGTGCGGTTGTAGCTGTGAAAGTCCACAAATACAACAAAGTAAGTATACATATTTTGAATAATTTAGTCAAGAAAAAAAGCATATCATAAGTGATATGCTTCAACAATTTATTCAAATGTCGCGAGAGAGATTCGAACTCTCGACCTACGGTTTAGAAGACCGTTGCTCTATCCAGCTGAGCTATCGCGACATCAAAACTCAACAAAAAACATTATATCGGATAATCGACATGGTGTCAATATCATTTTTAAATCAATTAAAATTTTTATAATGAATTAATTTCACTAAATTGAGCTGACAATGATTTATCATCAACGCCAAGGTCTACTATACCAAATTTTAGGAACATTTTCCAGGAAAATTGGAAATCTTTTTTAGAATGATTATAAAAACCGTTAAACATCATTCGTTTAATTGATAAATATACTTGGTTAAAGTCACGATCAGCATCAATGTTTGTAATTTTGTTGTAATCTTCTTCATCAATAACGATTACGTCCAACCAGTTATGAACGCTAGCAAACAACAAGTAATACTTCATTACGTTGGCAACGTCTTTAGTAATCATTTCCTTATAGTTTTTTACATCAATATTTTCTTGATCTTTTTTGTATACAGAGAAACGCTTTGAATCCTCTGCTAATTTAGCTAAAGATAAATCCAATTGGATAAATAGCTTTTGTTGCTTATTATTGCCGTTTAAGAGCAATTGTTGCTTTTGCCCCATGTTATTGAACTTGGCAACAGCTTGTTGAATCATTTCGTCAAATTTTAGCAATCTAAACACCTCACATTCTATTTTATCATTATGACAAACGTTTGAAAAATAAAAAAGAGCCGGCAAAAAGCCGACTCTTTTTAAATTGTTATTAGTATTTTTCCATGTATTGGTTACGTTCCCAATCAGAAACTTGAGCACGGTAAGCATCGTATTCTAAATGCTTAGCAGCTAAGTAACTGTTGAAGATCTTTGAACCTAATGCATGTTTCATTGTTTCATCAGCAGATAATTCTTCTAGAGCATCTAGTAAGTCATCTGGTAAGTTAACAATTTCGTTTTCTTTTCTTTCTTGAGCATCCATTCTGTAGATGTTACGGTCAACACTCTTAGGAGGTACGATACCGTTCTTCAAACCATCTAGACCAGCTTCTAGAACAGAAGCAATTGCTAGATATGGGTTTGCTGAAGCATCAGCACTTCTTAATTCAAGACGTGTAGCTTGTCCACGAGCATTTGGTACTCGGATAAGTGGAGATCTGTTTGAACCAGACCAAGCAACGTAAACTGGTGCTTCGTATCCAGGAACAAGACGTTTGTATGAGTTTACTAATGGGTTACAAATTGCAGTGTAACTCTTAGCATGTTTGATTAAACCACCTAAGAAGTGGTAAGCAGTTTCTGATAACTTCAAGTCACCATTTTCGTCGTAGAATACATCACCACTGTCGTCAAATAATGACATGTTTAAATGCATTCCAGAACCATTGATACCACTTAGTGGTTTTGGCATAAATGTAGCGTATAAGCCGTATTTTCTTGCGATTGTTTTAACAACTAATTTAAATGTTTGAATATTATCAGCAGCGTTTAGAGCATCTGCATATTCGAAATCAATTTCATGTTGACCAGGAGCAACTTCGTGGTGAGCTGCTTCAACGTCAAATCCCATTTCTTCCAAAGTTAGAACGATTTCACGACGACAGTTACCACCTAAGTCAAGTGGTGCCATATCAAAGTAGCTACCTTCGTCATTTAATTTAACAGTTGGTTTGCCATCTTCATCCATCTTGAATAGGAAGAATTCAGGTTCAGGTCCAATGTTAAATGATGTAAATCCAGCATCCTTCATGTCCTTTAGAACACGGATTAAGTTATTTCTTGGATCACCTTCAAATGGTGTTCCATCAGTCTTGTAAACTTCACAAATAACTCGAGCAATCTTACCGCGTTCTGAACTCCATGGGAAAATCATCCAAGTTGATAAATCAGGATGTAAATACATGTCACTTTCTTCGATTCTTACGAATCCTTCGATTGATGATCCATCAAACATAATCTTGTCATTTAATAAATCATCTAATTGACTGATTGGAACTTCAACATTCTTTAAAGTTCCTAAAACATCAGTAAACATTAAACGTAAGAATTTTACGTCCTCTTCTTTAACAATACGACGAATGTCGTCTTTTGAATAATCATGCTTTGTAGCCATATACACCTACTCCTAACGTATTCAACATTAAATTAGTTAAAAAGAATTATTTGCAGCATCATGTGAATTTAATCCACCGATGTTCAAAAGTTCATCAGATAAAATTTTACGTGCTTCTTGATCAGTTAATTCCTTCGTATCGTTATTCTTGTTATCTTCTTTACGCTTCTTGTAGATTTCTTGAATCTTAGCAATATTTAAACCTTCGTCTAAATAATCCTTAATTTCTAAAATCACATCGATATCATTCAAAGAATACATACGGCGGTTACCATCATTTCTTTCAGGTGAAACCAATCCCTGTTCTTCGTAATATCTAATTTGTCTTGCGGTCAAGCTAGTTAACTTCATAACAGTTCCGATTGGAAGTACTGAAAGCGAACGTCTTAAATCCTTTTCTTTCATATCTAACTCCTTCTAACAACATTATAATAACATTATATTTTAATATGTCAATATTTAATGTAACAACTTCTAACATATTATGGCACTTTTTTATCATTTAGCCAATTAAATACATCTTTTTCGATGTTTTTTACAACTTCCATGTTAGATATTATGTCATACCAGTTAACTTTCATCTTATTTCTAAACCAAGTTAGCTGTCTTTTAGCATAATGTCTAGAATCTTTCTTAATTAATTCGGAAACATCCTCTAAGTCTAAATCACCATGGAAATAGTTGATGAATTCCCGGTAACCAATTCCCTTATATGCTGGTAAGGAAATGTCACCTTTTTGATTCAACCATTTCGCTTCGTCGATTAAACCTTCTTTAAACATAATATCAACACGTTTATTGATGCGATCATACAATACCTTTCTATCGGTATTAAGTGCAATAATATATGGATCAATTGATACGGCATTATTGGTTTGTTCTGAGAATTTAATACCTGTGTTGTGATAAACTTCTAGAGCTCTAATTACTCGGCGTTCATTTTCTTCACCAATCTTTTTGGCGGATACTTCATCAACGTTCTTTAATTTAAGCCACAATGCATGCTTGCCGTTTTCTTCGGCAAACGCATGCATTTGATTTCGATAGGCTTCATTATCATAGTGATCACCGCCAAGGTTCAATCCATCGACAAGTGATTGAATATAAAATCCAGTTCCTCCCACAATAATTGGAAGTTTTCCCCGTTTATGAATATCATCAATTAATTTATTAGCCGATTCAACAAAATCAGCCGCTGAATATCTTTTGTCGACATCAATAATATCGATTAAATGATGAACAATTCCCTCTGATTCTTCTTTTGTCACTTTGGCTGTTCCAATGTCTAAGTGTTTGTAAACCTGCATAGAATCACCAGAAATAACTTCACCATTTAATTTCTTAGCCAACTTAATTGATAAACTTGTTTTTCCGACCGCTGTTGGTCCGACAATTATTAGCACTTTTTGCATATTATCCCACCATTTCTGCCTATATAAGTTTAGCATATAAAATATTGAATTAAAATATACTTAAGACTGGATAAATAAATAAAAAAACATCATAATGGTAAGTGTAAAGCAAATTATTATATAGGAGGACTTAAAATGAAAAAATTCGCTAAAGGATTCTTTGTTGGTGCATTAGCAACTTCAAGCGCAGTTGCTGGAGCATTATTCTCTTTCAAGAAAAAAGTTGTAGACCCTGTTGAAGGTCAAGCTGATAAACTAGAAGAAAACAGAAAAAGAGTTGTTCGTAAACAACGTTCCGCTCATTTAAACTAATATGAAATAATAAAAAAAGCACTTTACGAATTGTAAAGTGCTTTTTTTATTTACTTCTTAGTCTTTCCATTCCAGTTTCTAAAACCTGATTTTAGGATATAAATATCTTTGTATCCATTCTTACCAAGTAAAATAGCTGTCTTAATACTCAAAGTCTTACCTTGGTCGTATAAGTACACTGGCATGTCTTTTCGAATGTTCTTATAAAACATCTTGATTGTTGAGTAAGGAATACTTCTGGCACCTAAAATGTGACCAGATTCAAAGTCTCTGTTTTCTCTTAAGTCAACAATTTGTCCCTTGTGACTACCTTGCTTGAATTCTTCTTCATCAACAAAAGTAGCAACACGGTTTGCTCTCATTCTAGTAATGCTGTTATAGATTAGGATTGCTAATAGAATAACAACAATTAAAAGCATGGATGGAATCATGTGTTATTACACCCCTAATGTTATTTGTTAATGTTTCTTAAAGCTAATGAACCAGCACCAATTACCCCAGCATCGTTACCTAATTGAGCTAGACGAATCTTGGTAGAATCTCTAACAGGTCTAAATGCATTTTCTTGGAAGTACTTAGTTGTTGGTTGTAATAATGTGTTTCCAGCGTTTGAAACACCACCACCGATAACAATGTTGTCAGGGTTCAATGTGTTACCAACGTTAGCTAATGCAAGACCTAAGTAGTAACATACGTGATCTACGACTTGGTTTGCAAAAATATCACCGTTGTCAGCTAGGAAGAAGACAACCTTTGAAGTTACTTCTTCACCTGAATTAATCATTTCCTTTAGTCTTGATTGACCAGTGAATTCGCTTGAAAGGTTCTTAGCAACCTTAACAACACCAGTAGCTGAAGCGTATTGTTCTAGACAACCGCGCTTACCACAAGTACATTCGAATCCACCTGGTTCAACAGTAATGTGACCAATTTCACCGGCACCACCGTTAACACCGTGAGCTAATTCACCGTTAACGATAACACCTCCACCAACACCAGTTCCTAGTGTTACGAATACAACGTCTGAGTCCTTACTTCCGGCACCCTTCCAGTATTCACCTAGTGAAGCAACGTTAGCATCGTTATCTAAAGCAAATGGTAGGCCCAATGCTTTTTCGATTTGATCCTTAATATGTTGGGTAGTCTTCCAGTTTAGGTTGTAAGCCCCAATTACAGTACCTTCCTCACGGTTTACTGAACCTGGAGTTCCCATTCCAATTCCAATAAAGTCGTCAATTTTATGATCAGAGTCCTCCATCTTTTTTGCGATAGAGTTAATGATATTTGGAACAATATTTTCTCCGTTAGCGCTTACATCGGTGGTAATAGCCCACTTATCTAAGATTTCACCGCTATCAGTTAGGAATGCCAACTTAGTTGTTGTACCTCCTAAATCGATTCCAATTAACTTACGTACCATTTTAGTTTCCTCCTAAAAATTGTATTATTTCTTTTCTTCGATTCCATGTTCATGTTTTAATACAAGCTTTGCCTGTATGAACTCTTCTTTAGTTACGAGTCCAGCATCATGTAGATGATCAAGCTCTAATGCCATAACCTCTATATCCCACAATCTTTTGCCAACGTAAACATAGATTCCAAATTTTTTTAAAAGTTGTTGAACATCGTACAACGTCTTCATTTTCCCACATCCTAACGAAAAATGCACTAATTAATTTGCAAAATAACCAGTTTTTAAGCAAAAATATGCAAATACTAGCAATACAATTAATGCTAATATTTTCTTTACCATTGGAATTTTAAACTCTGATGGTAGTCCTACTACGTAAGGCAATAAGAACCCAGCAATTAAACCACCAATATGACCTATTATATCAATATCTGGTGACATTAAGTCGAATCCAATGTTCAAGACGATTAGTAATAGAAAACTTTGTGACATTCTTCTGACATACATATTATCATGAAATGTTTCACCTAACATCAAAAATACACCGAACAATCCAAAGATAGCGGTACTTGCACCAGCACTTGCTCCATTTGAGAATGCAAATCCGGCAATGTTACCAAATATTCCTGACAACATGAAAATCACAAGAAATCTAATGTGTCCAAAAATCTTTTCAAGCTGAATCCCTACATAGTATAAACTAATTCCGTTCATTAAAATATGTAGAAATGATAGATGAATAAATATTGGTGTGATGAATCTCCACCATTGACCAAATTGGACTAGTGGACGATACATAGCACCATAATTAATAATTGCATCCGTTGAATTTGTAACGATACCAAATAAATATACGAATATAATTATTGCTAAAATTCCTTCAGTCATAAAAGGAACATCATCTATTTTTCGATATAAACGATTATTTGAAATTTGAGTGAATAATTGTTTCAACTTGTTGATCAAACTCATCTACTTTCCATATTGATTTTTCATACATTCTAATTCTATCAGCAAGTGCAATAGTATTTCCAGGATAATCAACTAAAACTCGGTCATAGTATCCACCACCATAGCCAAGTCGATTATTATTAGACATATCAAAAGCCATTCCCGGAACAATCAACAAATCAATATCATTGACGTCGACGCCTTGACCATCAACTGGTTCAGAAATCCCCATTTTATTAACAAACAACTTGGTTTCATGGTTGTACTCAATGAAATCCATATCGCTCTTATTAATCACCTTGGGAACATATACTCTTTTGTTATCACTTAGTGCTTTTTCAATGATTGGATCAGTATCAATCTCGATATCAGTACTAAGGGTTACTCCAATTGAAGTTGCCGCAATCCACTCATTAGTTTCAAACAACTGATTATATAAATATTGTACATCTTCTCTATTATCTAAATTTTTAAGTTTATTTAAAATTTCACTTCGAGCTGCTGATTTATCCATCTATTCACTTCCCAGAATATAAAAAAAGGATTTGGGCCTTTAAACCCGAATCCTTATTTTGTTTCACGATGTAATGTAACTTTTCTTTCACGTGGACAGTATTTCTTTAATTCCAAACGATCAGGGTTGTTACGACGACTCTTAGTTGATAAGTAATTACGTTCGTGACATTCTGTACATTCTAAAGTAATGTGTACTCTCATCTTAGTTACACCTCCAAGTTAGTTGTATTTTTAATTTTTATATAAACAACTTTCAACTCTTAATATATTATCATTTTTTCTTTGATTTGACCAGAGTTTATATAAATATTGTTAAGGAAAATTACTTAACAGCAATTATTTCAAGCCACTGTCGGATTGAACGTACTTCCAGTATGCTTGATAAATCTTTTGAGCTAAGTCAATATTATTGCTTTCTGCGTTACTTGGCAAGTTTGGAATTGCAACTACAACTACCACTTGTGGATTATCTGAAGGAGCAAATGATCCCAAACTCAAAGTAACAGTTTCAACTGGTTTTGAACCCTTCTTTCCACTTGAGTAGAATGTTTCGGCAGTACCAGTCTTAGCTGAAATTGAAGGTTTAACAGTATTTAAAGTAATACCGGTTCTGTATTCGTTAGTACCATGAACCACCTTGTAGAAACCATCAGTAACAACTTTTCTTTGTGCAGCTGTCATATCAATCTTGTTTAGTACAGTTGGTGTAACAGTGTATTTAACTCGACCTAACTTACCACTCTTATTTGAAGCACGGATGCTTTGAACGATGTGAGGTTCAATTCTGTATCCACCATTAGCAATTGTAGAAATGTATTGAGCAACTTGCATTGGTGTGTAAGCATCATAGTTACCGTAAGATAAATCAAGTGCCTTACCAATGTTTGCTGAACCACTAGGACCTTGAATACCCTTTGTTTCACCAGGTAAATCAATTCCAGTGTATACACCTAAACCAAATTGGTTGAAGTAACCTCTCATAATATTGAAGACAGCTGGATTCATTGTTAATGCTCCACCTTCAACGTAGTTGAACTTAGCTTCTTTCATTGCTAATTGCATCATGTAAGAGTTAGATGAAACTTCAAGCGCTGTTGAAGCATCGAGTGCAATATCATGATTACCATTTTGGTTAAACCATGATGCCTTTCTGATTCCACCAGTTAAAATTGGCTTATCAGTTAAAGTAGAGTTAGTTGGTGTAATAACCTTGTCCATTAAAGCACCAGAAATCATGGCACCTTTAACAACAGAACCCATAACGATTGAACTGTTAATTGTTCCAAGAGCATTTGGAGTTTCTTTTCCAGTTTCTGGATCACGACTAACCCCAGCTAAACCGATAATTCCACCAGTATTAGGGTTCATAACAACTGCGTATGCACCTGTTGAATTACCAGTACCTTGATCAGCTTCTTCAACTAGTGATTGAATCTTCTTTTCGAATTCAGAGTTAATAGTTAATTGAAGGTTATCACCCTTTTGACCACCATATTGTTTAACAGCTTTATCTAAGCTACCACCCTTGATTAAGGTTTGTGATTTTGAACCACGTAAAGTAGCTTCGTATTTTTCTTCTAGGTAACTTTGACCAACACTATCATTTCTGGAGTAACCTTCTGCTAATAGTGTATTGATTCTGTCACTTGGCAAACCAACTTTTTCAGAAGAAACAGTTCCAACAATACTTTGAATGGCGTTTCCATTTGGATATTCTCTTGTCCAACTATCACCAATTTGGACACCAGGCATTTCATCTAAATGTTCACCAATTTCGGCAATTTCCTTATTAGTAACATTGGTTGTCTTGATGTATGTAGTTGATAATTGGTAAGAACCACTCATCTTTTGGAAGATTGATGCAGCATTCTTAGTTGCTTTATCTGTGCTGTATAGCTTGTCATTCATAACTTTTTGAAGTTCTAGAGCGTATTCTTCACTAGTACTTGCGCCCTTAGGAAAAGTAATACTAGAGCTTACTTTCTTAAGGTTATCGGCATTAGCTAAGTAAAAATCAGCTTCTTGTCTAGGAGTTAATGCTGAAGTGTCAACAGTTAAGTATTTGCCTAATGTGTTGGCAATCTTATATAAGTCAGCACTAGTTACTGATAATCCCTTAGTGTATTGAATAGCTTGGTGGGCTTTATTTCCAACAAGTACACGACCGGTAGAATCGTAAATCATCCCTCTTTGCACATTTCCATACTTAACGGAATTATCAGATCGGCTAACTTCAGCCTTATATTGGTTTCCATTAATAACTTGTAAATAACCCAACTGGATTATTAGAATGGCAAATAAAACTCCGACAACTGTCAGAATAATATTTAATCTAAATGGTACCTTTGAATTTTCCCCACGATCACTGTGGTGGAATATTTTTTGCAAAAAACTATTCAAAACAATCTAACTCCTTAATTATTATATGTTAATCAGTCATTTAGTCTGGTTTATTGTATACTATAGTTGGTTACTTTATAAGTAACAATCAAAATACATAGGAAGTATTAACTATGATTAATTCAATTAAAAAAATCATAAAAAAACACCGCTTATACTTATTAAGCTTTTTTATTCCATTTATTATTATGTCATGTTATTTTGCTTACCGCAATATGTTTCCATTTGGAAATAGTAGCATTTTAACTGTGGATCTAGGTCAACAATATGTAGATTTATTCGCATATTTCCGTCGAACAATTCTATCTTTAGACCTACATAGCATATTATACTCATTTTCAAACGGATATGGTGGAGAAATGATTGGAATTTGGGGATATTACCTATTAAGTCCGCTTAATATCATTTTATTAATCATCCCTGCTAAGTTTATCAACTTTTCAATTCTTTTGATAACACTATTTAAATACGGTTTATCAGGATTAACTTTCAGCATTTTTCTAAAGCATAAGGGAATCAAAAAAGACCTAATTATTTTATCAATGGCAATTACCTATGCTCTTAATGGATGGATGATTGCTAACCAATTAAATGTAATGTGGTTGGATGGTGTTATCCTACTACCAATTATCATTATGGGTATTGATCGAATTTTTAAACACAACAAATATAGCCTATTCATTATTAGTTACACGGCAATGTTAGTCATTAACTACTACATTGCATACATGATTACGATTTTTTCTGTTATCTATGTAATTGGCAAGTTAATCAATGATGACCATTCGTTAAAAATGCGTCTTGGTAGATTAATCTCGATTGGTGTTAGCTATTTCGTATCATTACTGCTTTCAGCATTCATCTTTTTACCAAACCTAATCGAACTTAAAAACGGTAAAGGTGCATATACTCTATCAACATTTAAGTGGAAGGTTGAATATAGCCCATTGAAAATGATAAGTAAACTTTTCGATGGTAGCTTCAACTTTTCTCAAATGCCAAGCGGTTACCCTAACATCTTTATTGGTGCGATTGCCGTAATTGGTTTCATAATATTCTTCTGCAATAAACAAATTCAGTTAAAACGAAAAATCACTGCACTTGCCATCACAGTTATCCTAATTGTTTCGATGTTCTTTGAACCATTAGATTTACTATGGCACGCAATGCAGTTCCCAATTTGGTATCCATACCGTTTTTCATTCATTTTTTGCTTTTGGATTATTTATATCGCTGCAATTGGTTTGGATAAGCAAGCTGGACACATTAACATCAAAGAAATTATCATCTCCGGAGTTATTTTGATTGCTGGTTTAATTTATACAGCTCTAAACATTAATAGCTTTAACTACTTATCACTAACCAAGTATTTAATTTCATTGGCATTTGTTGCCATTAGTTTTATTGTCATTCATGTATCAAACAAAGATAATAAGTACTACCTACTCTGCTTGGTAGTTATTGCAATTGGTGATACGGGAATGAATGCATTTAACTCCTTAAACGCCATTAGTTATGTATCAAATGATGATTACATGAAGTACACAGCAACGTTAAATCGTCACGTGAATGATATTAAACAAAAGGATGATGGTTTCTATCGAATCAGTAAAGATTTCTATCGAACTAGAGATGATCCAATCGAATCAAACTTTTACGGTGGTTCGACATTCTCATCGACACTTAGAAAATCAACACCGGATTTCAACCAAAAGATTGGTAATGCATATACTACCGGATCAATTGATTATTCAAACGGAACCATCGTAACTGACTCATTACTTTCATTTAAGTACTTCATTAATACGATTAACTACAATAAGACATATCCGATGATTCAAAAGAGTAGCAATCGTTATGATATCGTCAATAATGATGTGCAAAAGATAGATATCTTCCAAACCTTTAAATCAAACAATGCATTCCCACTTGTTTACACAGCATCTGATAATGTATTTTCAAAAATCATTGCATCAGATCCTATTAAGTACCAAAACTCGATGGTTAAACAAGTCACTGGTAATAATAGCGACGTGTTCAATGAAAACATGCACTACACTATTCTTTCTGAAAACACTAATGCATTAACTGGCTTAAACAACCAAGTAATCGCTAAAAACAATCTTCTAAAAGATGGCGAAATCGTAATCAAGTATAAGCACCAAAATAACAAGGTGCCTTACATGATAGTTCCAGCTTCAATGAATCAACAAAAATGTAGCATTAAGGTTAATGGTGAAGAATTAAACCTTCCAAGCGAATTTCAAAGTACTTTCGTTGTAAGCTTGCCAAACAACAAGGATAATAAAATTACCATCAAGCTATTAAACGGCAAAGTATACACTAACGAGTTTAATATCGCTTCCTTAAACCTACCTAAATTCCTAAGTGAAACAAAGGCAATTAGAAAACAAAACAACAATATTAAACTTAACGGTAATACCGTTTCTGCTGATATTAACGTATCTACAAAGCGTCAAGCCGTTGCAACCTCAATTCCATACTCCAATGGATGGACGTTGACTGTCGATGGTAAGAAACACCCTATTAAGGTGATCAATGATGAATTCATTGGTTTTAATAATCTTTCAGTCGGCAAACACAAAATCAAGTTATCATTCTATCCTTCAGGATTAAACGCTGGAATAACAATCTCAGTACTAACCTTGCTGTTTGTAGTTGGATTTTATATTTACAAGAAAAAAAGATAATAAAAAAGGACTCGTCTAAACGAGTCCTTTTTATTTTATAAAATTATTCAACAGAAATAATCTTAACTTTCATGTCACCGGCAGGAATTTCGATAACTACTTCATCGTTAACCTTGTGGCCTAATAGCCCTTTAGCAATTGGTGAATCGTTTGAAATTTTACCTTCCAATGGATCTGCTTCAGCAGCACCAACGATTTGGTAAGTTTCTGGGTCTTCATCTGGTAGTTCTTTAAAAGTAACCTTCTTACCAACGTTTACCATATCACTTTCAACGTCATCGTTATCAACAACGTCAGCGTATTGTAGCATGTGTTCTACAGTTGTAATACGGCTTTCTAGCATACTTTGTTCGTTCTTAGCTGATTCATATTCAGAATTTTCTGATAAATCACCATAACTTCTGGCAATCTTGATTCTTTCAATGATTTGTGGACGTTGATTTAATCTTAAATCTTCCAATTCAGCTTCAAGTTTTTGTTTACCTTCGACTGTCATTGGGTAGCTTTCATCTTTAGCCATTATAAACTCTCCTTTAAATTAATTAGATTGTTGTATCAATATTATTGAAAACCTTGTTGTTACCGTGTTTTACCAAGATTGATTGAATCTTAGTTGTTAATAAATCAATCGCAACTTGGTTCTTACCACCTTCTGGAACGATGATATCTGCGTAACGCTTACTTGGTTCAACAAATTGGTTGTACATTGGGCGAACAGTTTCCAAGTATTGTTGGATAACTTCATCCAATGTTCTGCCACGTTCCTTGGTATCTCTTTGAATTCTTCTTAAAATACGAATGTCGTCGTCAGTATCAACGAACACCTTAATGTCCATTAAATCTCTAAGACGCTTGTCGTCTAGGATTAAGATTCCTTCTAGGATGATAACATCACGTGGTTCTTGAGTAACTGTTTCAGTACTACGATTTAATTTAGTGTAGTCATAAACCGGTTTTTCAATTGCTTCATAGTTTAGAAGCTTATTCAAATGTTCTAGTAATAAGTCACTATCAAAAGCTAATGGATGATCGTAGTTAGTTTCTTCTCTTTCAGCCATTGTCTTATGTGATTGATCCTTGTAGTAAGAATCTTGTTGCAAAATCATAATTGAATGACCCAATAGTTGGTTAAAGATGGCACGACTAACAGTAGTTTTACCACTACCTGAACCACCAGTAACACCAATAACAACGGGACGCTTTTTCTTTTCTACCATAATAATCTCTCCATAACCGATTTATCTCATAACACTATCATTGCCGATTAAGTCATCGACATCTTTATCTGAATTATAATACTTAACCTTCTTATCATTCATATTAACACTATATGCTAAATAAAAAGTAGTCATATCCTTTGGATTCAAAATTGAATCTAGTGACTTAACCGTTGGGTTATTAATTGCACTAGGTGGGAATCCAATATTCTTATATAAATTATAAGGGGTATTAGCATCATAATCTTTCTTTGAAAGTTTTTGTCCAGAAACTTTACCATTAGCATACCTAATAGAAGATTGCACTTCAAGAGGTAAATTACTATTTAGACGATTATATAATATTCCCGCAATCTTTTCTTGATCTTTTTTATCAACATGATTGTGTTCAATAAATGAAGCCAAAGTAATTGCTTCATCGACTGTTAGGTTTTGTTTCTTTATTTCCTTGAAATATGGACTAAATTCATAATTAGTCTTTGCAACCATTTGGTTAACAATTTGTTTCAAGGTGACGTTCTTTTGTGAATTGTATGTGGCTGGATATAGGTATCCTTCTAACACATACTTTCTATTCTTAGCCTTAAATGCTGAATCTAAAAGCTTAGGATATTTTTTCTTCAATTGATTCAAGAAATCAGTATCCTTCATTAGCTTTTTGAAGTCAGCACTTGAATATTGACTGCTTTGTTCTACTGATTGGGCAATTTCATCGATGTTATCACCTTCACGAACAAGCAAGCGACCATATTTACCTTGTAGCGGTTGAGCTGTTCCACCCTTTTTCAACTTGTCAGCAATCTTTTGTAAACTCATTGAAGGTGAAAGTTCATAATAACCCGCTTTTAGACCAGAATAGTTATGACTATTAACAAAATAGTCGAATACTAAACCACTTTTGACAATTTTACTTTCTTGTAAGATTGATCCAATTTTCTTATCGGAAGCACCCATTGGGATTTGAACTTGAATTAATTCTTTATCCTTAGGATTCAATGGTTTTAGTGATTCTTTAACGTATTGATGTCCAAGAATAAATATAAAAATTCCCAAAACTATTAAGATGGCGATAATACTTAGTGAAATCTTTTTGCCTAAATTAGTGTGCTTCTTTTCGAAATCATTGGAGTTCTTTTCTTCATTCAAATCCATTTCCTCCATTTAAAAATTAACGTATTTCTACATTGAATTCTTTTTCAAGATTTCTTTGCACTTTGTCCATTGCATTATTTACATCATCATCAACCAAAGTATCATGCTTGTTTTGGAATGTTAATGAATATGCTAATGACTTCTTGTCTTCAGGAACATGTTCACCTTCGTATAAGTCAAACAACTTAACATCTACTAAGTATGCTCCACCACGTTTTTCAATTACCTTAACGATTGAATCGTTTTCAACATCCTTATCGATTAACATTGCGATATCACGCTTGATTGAAGGATATTTTGAAACTAATTCGTAGCTTTGTTCTTTCTTAGGTAAGTCAATGATTGTTTGTAGGTTTAGGTCAAAGACATAAGTTTCATTAATCTTAAATTGCTTTGCAATCTTTGGATGAACTTGTCCCACAAAACCAACATAGTGACCGTGAACAAAGATATCAGCAGTTCTACCTGGGTGCATTTCTGGGTAAGATTCGTTAGCAACATAGCTAATTTCACCGTTTAGACCAATTGTTTCCAAGTATTCGTTAACAATTCCCTTAATTTGGAAGAAATCAACGTTCTTTGCAGGTTGGTTCCATGAATTATCAACTAGTGAACCAGTCATTGCACCAGCTAAATGTTCAATTTCATCTGGTTTAACAACATCTGCATTTTCCTTATGGAAAACACGGCCTTGTTCGTATAAGGCAACGTTATCAACTTTTCTAGCCTTGTTGTAAGCAATGTCATCTAAAAGTCCTGAAACTAGGTTCATTCTTAATGTAGTGTGATCACTGCTCATTGGGTAACTTAAATCAGTTTGTGCTGATTCACCCATCATGAACATCTTAGCTTTTTCTTCAGTAGTTAAAGCATATGAGATGGCATGAGTTAAACCTAAACCTTCTAGAATATGACGACTGTCTCTGATTAATTGTTGTTCAGCATTTAAACCACCAGTTGTCATAGTAGTTGTTGGTAAGGTGCTTGGTAGGTTATCGTATCCGTAAATTCTAGCAACTTCTTCAATTAAGTCAGCTTGAATATGGATATCACCACGTCTAGTTGGAATTGTAACAACTAAATCATCACCATTAGCCTTAACTTCGAAACCAAGTCTTTCAAAAATATCTGTCACATCAGCGGCACTTAATTCCATACCTAGGACATGGTTAATACGAGAAACTGAGATTTCAATAACAGCCTTCTTGGCATCGTACTTGCTACCAACTAAAACATCACTTGTAACTGAACCGTTGGCAATTTCTCTTGCCATTTCACTAGCTGAAGATAAAACATCTTCAACAGCCATTGGATCTACACCACGTTCGAAACGTTGAGATGCTTCAGTATGAATAACGTGTTTTCTAGCCATTTTTCTAACTTTAATTGGGTCAAAGATAGCACATTCGAACAATACGTTCTTAGTATCAGCAGTAATTGAACTATCCATACCACCAATTACACCAGCCATTGCGATTGGGCCGTTGTCATCAGCAACTACTAAATCGTTTGAATCTAATTCCACTTCGTTTTCATCTAAAGTAGTAATCTTTTCACCGTCATTAGCGTATCTAACTGATACATTGCCTGAAAGTTTATCTAGGTCATATGCGTGCATTGGTTGACCAAACTTAAGCATTGAGTAGTTTGTGATATCAACGATGTTATTTACTGGTTTAATTCCGGCATTCCAAAGTCTAACTTGCATCCATAGTGGACTTGGTTTTACTTCAACATCATTAACAACACGGTTTAGGTATGTCCAAGCAATTTCTTCGTTAACATCACTTTGGATTTGATCAGATGTTAATTTATCTGAAGTTTCGCTAACTTTATCTAAATCAAACTTGGCTGGCTTGTTGTAGATAGCAGCTAAATCATGAACAGTACCGTAAATGCTTAGCATGTCACCACGGTTAGGAGTTACATCTAAATCAATTAGTGCGTCATCCATACCAAGGTACTTGTAAACATCGTCACCCAAGGTAGCATCTTCTGGTAAGAAGTAAATACCGTCGGCCCATTCCTTTGGCACAACATCTTTAGGGTAACCAATTTCATCTAGTGCACAAAGCATCCCATTGGATTGAACTCCACGCATCTTTGATTTTTTAATCTTCATGTTATCAGCAACTCTGGCACCAGATAATGCTGTAATAACATTCTTGCCTACTTGAGCATTTGGAGCTCCACAGACAATTTGAACTGGTTCGTCTTCACCAACATCAACTTGGCAAATGTGTAAGTGATCTGAATCTGGATGGTTTTCCATTTCCACAATCTTACCTACAACGATTTTTTTAAGTCCATCGCTAGGTTTGATAACAGAGTCAACTTCGACTGATGAACGTTCAATTTTTTCGGCTAATTCGTCAGCAGGAATATCTAAGTCAATGTATTCCTTTAGCCAATTGTATGAAATTTTCATTAGTATCTCTCCTTAATTAAATTGCGATAAAAATCTAACATCGTTTAGGTAGAAATCACGAATATCTTCTACACCGTATTTCAACATTGCAAAACGATCTGGACCTAGTCCAAATGCGAAACCACCGTATACGTCAGCATCTACACCGGCCATCTTCAATACGTTTGGATGTACCATTCCGGCACCTAGGACTTCAATCCATCCTGAGTGCTTACATACATCACAACCCTTACCATCACACTTGAAACAAGTAACGTCTGCTTCAACTGATGGTTCAGTGAATGGGAAGTAACTTGGTCTCAAACGAATATCGTACTTGTTACCAAATAATTGGTGTAGTAAGTATTCAAGAGTTCCTTTTAAGTCACCCATTGTAATGTTCTTATCAATCACGATTCCTTCTACTTGGTGGAATTGGTGTGAATGAGTAGGATCATCTGTATCACGTCTGTATACGACACCTGGTGAAATCATCTTCAATGGACCATTACTGAAGTCGTGTTTTTCAAGAGTTCTTGCTTGCATAGGAGAGGTTTGAGTTCTCATCAAGATTTCTTTAGTAATGTAGAAAGTATCTTGCATATCTCTGGCTGGATGATCCTTTGGTAGGTTCATCATTTCAAAGTTATACTTGTCTTCTTCTACTTCTGGACCACTTTTAACTTCGTAACCCATACCGATGAACATGTCACAAATTTCATCAATAATTGATTGGATAACATGTGGATGTCCCTTAGCCACTGGAGTACTTGGAAGAGTAACATCGATTTTTTCAGCAACTAGTTGTGCTTCTAAGGCCTTGTTTTCTAATTCTGTTAACTTTGCATCCAAGGCATTTTGAATTTCATCTCTGATTTCGTTGGCATAACTACCAACTTCAGGTCTTTTTTCAACTGGTAAGTCCTTAATACCTCTTAGTGCCTGAGTAATTGGACCTTTTTTACCAAGTAAATTAACTTTAATTTCTTTAGTAATTTCGTTAACGTCGGTTGCTTGATTTATTTGAGCAATTCCATCATCACGCAACTTGGTTAAATCATCTTTTAATGACATAGTATTCTCCTCTCATTTCAACAAAAAAAGCCTCATCCCAAAAGGGACGAAGCTTCGCGGTACCACCCTAGTTTATAAATTGCGGTTCGCAATTCATACACTCTAAATCCATAACGGTGGAATACCGGATTATTTTTCGTTAATTGTAACTCCCAATATCAGTTCAGAAAATGAATTCAGCTGACTTGTGACTACTCTCATCAAATGCAGTCTTTCTGTATTGTTTGTCGCCTACTAATTTTTCTTCAACACATTTAATTAAATAATATCTTAAAAACATTAGTCGGTCAAGATTAATCGTTAATATCACACCATTGATCTGACCAGTCATGGATTTGTTCCATGATTGGACCCAATGCTTCTCCTTTTTCAGTTAATTCATATTGAATTAATGAAGAATCGCAAAATGTTTTACGAGTAATGATACCGTCTTCTTCAAGTTCCTTTAGTCTTTCAACTAATACACGATCACTGCACTTAGAAACTACGTTTGCGATACATTTGAAACGTTGTGGTCCATTGACCAATAGTGTTTCAATAATTAAACCATTCCATTTCTTACCTAGCATTTGAAAAGTTTGTTCAAACTTAGGACACAAATGAAAATCGATTGTGGTGCTCATTTGACTTTCTTTTGCCATGAACTAACCTCCTTTTTATAGTGTCTATTTTTAATTTTGTTTTTTAAATTTTGGTATTTTGGTGCGAAATATTCTCGAATAGCATCGTAATCATCGATAAGTGAAACGACCACACTCTCAGCATACTTGGGCTTGGTTAAAGTCAATCCCCACATATGCTTAGTGATAATATCTCTTTCCTTATCGTTTAGCTTAGTTATTTTTTCAGCATTTCTAAGCGCCACTCTTGGGTGCATATAAGCATGGGAACCCAAGCGGAACTTGCTTACTCGCCAATCGTAGAAAAACAGGTCATGCAGTAATCCTCCACGGGCTGTGGCTTTAGCATCTAAACCGAATTTCTTAGCGATTAAATAACTTTCATATGACACATGAATACAATGTTGTAAACGAGTTGATGAATGATGTTGGATATAGTTATCTAGTCTCAAGACTTCTGGACTGCTTAGTAAATCAGAAACATAGCTAACATATTCTTTATCATTTCGCCATGCATCTTCTTTCAATATACTATCTCCTAACTCAATAATTTATTTTTTAAGATGGAACATTGCGATTCCAGCAGCAATCGCTACATTAAGTGATTCTGCCTTTCCCTTGATAGGAATATATAAATTTTTAGTGGTTTGGTCAAGTATTTTATCTTGCATACCATTACCTTCATTTCCCATTACTAAGGCAAAAGCATCCTGTTTTTCAATCTGATCATAACTCACTGCTTGAGGATTTAATTCTGTTCCATAAACCGGCACATTGTTTTCCTTAAACTTGCCAATCCAATCAAGTAGGTCACCTTCCAGTAACTTCAAATGGAATTGACTGCCTTGCATTGAACGTAATACCTTTGGATTAAATTGACTGGATGTTCCTTCACCAAAGATAACGCCGTCGAAACCGGCAGCATCTGCAGTTCTAACCATTGTTCCGATGTTACCTGGATCTTGAATTTGGTCTAGCAATAGCCAAGAACCATTCATGTCTAATGAATCAAAATGATCCTCTTTTGGTAATTCAACAATTCCAAAGATTCCTTGTGGAGTTGATGTTGAACCCAATGCCCTTGAAACATCGTCGGTAATTTCAATTACTTCACCGTTAAAAGCATCAATTTCAGCTTGATGTAGTTCGTATTGCTTGTTTGTAGTTAATACAACTTCAACGTTTTGGTTAGCATTAATCGCTTCAGATACTAGATGCCAACTTTCCAAAATGTATTGGTTACTATTTAAACGGCCCTTTTTAGTTTTTAACTTTGACCATTTTTTTACTCGTTCATTTTTTGCAGAAACAATTTTTTCCATTACTGGATATGACCCCTTTAAATTATTTATCTTTCCTATTATTTTAGCATAATAATCGAATAAAACATATATGTTACTATTGTTTAGTAAGGAGGAATCAATATGACCAATAAAAATATTGAAATCATTGTTTTAGGAAGAGTTCAAGGTGTTGGTTTTAGATACAGTACCAAGAAAGTCGCAGATAGAATGAATCTAAATGGTTTTGTCCAAAACTTAAGAGATGGAAGCGTCTTGATTCACGTTAACGGCGAAACATCCATAGTTGATGAATTCGTTTCTAAAATTAAAGATTCACCTACACCTTATGGACGAGTAGATAATATGAAAATAACTAATATCAATGAAATTCACGATAAAGGGTTTATAATAAAATAATTCGGGTTTTTATCTGATATAATTCCAATTTTCTGGTATTATTGTAAATGAAATTTACAGGAAAGGTTTTTTGTAATGAAAAAATTAAAGAGATTCAGTGCCCTATCTTTGATTGGAGTAATGGCTTTAGTCTTATCAGGATGTGTACGTGTGGATTCAAACGGTAAACCATATGGTCTTACATATGAATACCTTGCTCTACCAGGTCAACACATTCTAGACTTTATTGCTAGATTCTTCGGTGGATATGGTTGGGCGATTATCATTTTAACTATCATTGTTAGAATGATCTTGCTTCCTGCAATGATTAGTCAAACTAAGAAGTCTACTATCATGCAAGAAAAAATGAGCTTCATCAAGCCTAAGATGCAAGAAATTCAAGAAAGACAAAAAAATGCTTCTTCAAAAGAAGAACAAATGAAGATTCAACAAGAAATGATGCAACTATATAAGGATAACAACATTAGCATGGCCGGTGGTATTGGTTGTCTACCATTAATCATTCAAATGCCAATTTACCTTGCCTTATATAACGGAATTCGTTTCTCACCAGAAGTTTCACACACTATGTTCTTAGGTGTAAAACTTGGTGACAAGAGTTTAATCTTGGTTGTATTGTCATTCTTAGCATACGTTCTTCAAGGATACTTGATGACTTTAGGTCTTCCAGAAGATCAAAAGAAACAAATGAAGATGATGGCATACTTCACACCAATCATGATTGTATTGGTAACATTCAGTGCTCCTGCCGGATTAGGTATTTACTTCTTCATTAGTGGTTTGTTTGCTTGTTTACAAACATTAATCATTAACATGTACCGTCCAAAGATTAGAGCAGAAGTTGCAGCACAAGCAGCTGCTCAAGCACAAAGCGATGAAAAAGTCATTCTACACGATGTAGAAGAAGAAGATTCATCAGATGAACCTGAACAAATCGAAACAGTTGATGAACATGATACTCATGACGATTTAAGAAAACGTAATTCAGGAAAACAAAATAGATAAAACAAAAAACACCTTTTAAAAAGGTGTTTTTTTGTTACATATTTTTTAGAAGAATAATAAATCATACTTAGCAGTGAACTTTTTGTCTGGGCTAATCTTATTAATGCCGACTTTATGTTCAATCTTTCCATCTGTATGAACATCGTCTGCAATTCCCCACCATGGTTCAAGACAAACGAATGGTGCGTCTTTTGCAGACCATAATCCACCGTATTCAATATCGTAGGCAGTCATAGATACTCCATGATCTGAAACGTCGTTAGATAGAATAGTGGTAAACTCTTTATTCTTAATTTCAACCACTTTAGCATCATCATAAAACAATTCATGCGATAGTTTAATTGGTTGATCTAATTGAATTTTTTCGACTTTTTCAAGGTTGGCATATGGAACATCAAATTGAATTTGATCATATGTTCCTTTGTTAGCGAACTTAACTGAATAATCGTCATATTGTTCACTTCCATCCTTCACCAATGGCACGTTGAATGCTGGATGGGCACCGACTGAAAAGTACATTTCTTTAGTGTCGGTATTAAACACGTTAATGTTAGTAGACAACTTATGATCATCCAATTGATAGTGAATAACTAATTTGAAAGCAAATGGATACATCTTCTTAGTTTCTTCGTTACTAACAAGTTGCAAGTCAATCCAATCACTACCTTGGTCTAAAACATCAAATTCCATATCCCTTGCGAATCCATGTTGACCCATTTCATAAGTCTTGCCGTCATATGTGTATTGATTATCCTTTAGACGTCCAACAATTGGAAACAAAATTGGCGCATGACGAGCCCAATACTTTTTTTCACCGGACCAAATGTATTCTAATCCATGAGTACTTTTAACGCTGTTAATTTCAGCACCATGCGTATTAATTTTCACTTTTAGGTATTCATTACTAATTGTTTTAATCATAGTCTCCCCCCTAACAAATTTATAACTATATTTTACAATAAAGCGCTTTCATTATGCAATTATTATGTTAAGATCTTGGAAAAAACTTATTATAATCACGCAATAAATGTTCATTAGAAACGTGAGTATAGATTTGTGTCGTTGACAAACTGCTATGTCCTAATAATTCTTGGACTGTTCTTAAATCAGCACCATTATTAAGCATTTCGGTAGCAAAAGTATGTCTTAACATATGCGGATGAATATTGGTTGTTAAAGATGTTTGTTTAACAATCTCATCTAAGATGTATTCTACTCCACGACTCGTTAATTCGTCTCCGTATTGGTTTACAAAAACATAATCATGGTGTTTGTGATACTTATTAACTAACAAATCACGACAGTTAGTTTGATATTGCTTTAACGCTTTAATCAAATAGTTACCAAATGGTAAGTATCTTTGTTTATTTCCCTTACCAATCACCTTAATAATCCGATTATCAAAGTCGATATCGCTAAACTGTAAGTTCACACATTCGCTTACACGCATCCCCGTATCGTATAGGATTTCAATAATTGCATAGTTTCTGTAACTAAGCATCTCATTTTTACCATGCTTGGCTGCTTCAAATAGCTCATATAGTTCCTTTTGATAAAAGAAACGAGGCAAATGATTAGGATGCTTTTTTAAGTTCACCTGATCAAACGGATTTTGTGAGACGACATCATTTCGTTCCAAAAAATGGAAGAAAGAACGAAGTGATGAAATCTTTCTGATGACAGTATTTCTACTTTCATCGCGTTTCTTCAAAATCGTAAGATAATTACTAACATCCAAATCATCGGTTTGCTGTAAGCTACGATCTTCTTCCTCTAATGTTTTTACAAATTCATTGATATCAGATTGATAAGCAATTGCTGTATTATCAGAATATTGACGTTCATTGATTAAATATTCCATGTACCATTCAATTAATTCTTCATCTTGATATTTTTTCATTGGCTATCTCTCTTATCTTATTAAACTAATAGCCCCTAAGAGTTTTAAATCTTTAGGGGCTATTAACTATTTTTGTACGGCTTCTTCGTAATCACCGTTAGGACATACCACTTGGGTACCACCTTTAATCTTCTTTTCTACCAAGAAGTTTCCATCCTTAGGACAGTCTCTTCCGATTGGTTTATCCCATGTAACAAAATCACATTCAGGGTATCTTGAACAACCATAGAAGATTCGATTCTTCTTTGATTTACGTTCAATAACATCGCCCTTCTTACATTTTGGACATGTAACGCCAATCTTTTTAACGATAGCTTGTGTGTTTCGACAATCTGGGAATCTGGAACAAGCATAGAACTTACCATATCTTCCCATCTTGATAACCATTGGAGCACCACAGACTTCACAGTTGTAACCAGCTGGTTCGTCTTTAATTTGAACATCTTCCATGTTCTTTTCGGCGTTCTTAACTTCTTTTTCAAATGGTCTGAAGTACTTATCGACCACTTCAACCCAGTTTTGCTTAGCTTCTTCGATTTCATCTAAGTTATTTTCAAGGTCGGCAGTAAATTCAATGTTAACGATGTCAGGGAAGTATTCTTCAATGATGTTATTAACGATTTCACCTAATTCAGTAGGTTCGAATCTTCTACCAACTAACTTAACATAGTATCTCTTTTGGATTGTACTCAAAGTTGGTGCAAAGGTAGATGGTCTACCTACACCGTTTTCTTCAAGTGTTCTGATTAGCTTAGCTTCACTGTATCTGGCAGGTGGTTGAGTGAAGTGTTGATCTGGATTGTTCTTAGCCATCTTCACTTCGTCACCCTTGGCTAGGTCAGGTAAGATATTGTCTTTTTCTTTTCCCTTGTTGTAAACCTTTAGGAAACCTTCGAACTTAAGCTTTGAACCGTTCGCTCTGAAATCAACACCGTTTTGTTCCATGTCTACTGTCATGGTGTCCATGATAGCAGGTGTCATTTGACTAGCCATGAATCTAGACCAAATCAAATTGTATAACTTGTATTGATCGTTGGTTAGGTATTGCTTTAGGCTTGCTGGAGTTCTCTTAACAGAAGTTGGACGAATTGCTTCATGGGCGTCTTGAGCACCTTCTGGCAACTTACCCTTAACTGGTTTAGTTGCAGCAAACTCTGCACCGTACTTATCATGAATAAATTCGGATGCTTCGTGCTTAGCTAAAGCAGAAATTCTAGTTGAATCAGTTCTCATGTAAGTAATCAAACCTTGGTTACCATCTTTACCAATATTGATACCTTCATACAATTGTTGAGCCGCCATCATTGTCTTACCAGTCTTGAAGTTCAACTTAACATTGGCGTCTTGTTGCATTGTACTGGTAGTAAATGGTGGTTGAGGTTGTCTCTTACGTTCCTTTTTAACAACGTTTTGAACCTCAAATGGTTTGCTCTTATCGAATTTAGCTAACACAGATTGAACTTCATCATTACTGTTTAATTCAGCCTTCTTAGCATTCACTCCGTAAAAACTGGCCTTGAATGCTTCTCGACCCTTCTTCATGTCGGCATCGATGGTCCAGTATTCCTTTGGAACGAATTCTTTGATTTCACGTTCTCTTTGGATGATCAACCATAAAGCGATTGATTGAACACGTCCAGCACTTAGACCCTTTTTAACCTTTTTCCATAGTAATGGAGAAATGGAATAACCAACTAAACGGTCTAAAACACGACGAGCTTGTTGAGCATCAACTAAGTTCATGTCAATTTCTCGAGGGTTCTTAAATGCTTCCTTAACGGCATCCTTGGTAATTTCATGGAAAGCAACACGATTCTTATCGTCTTCTTTCAAGCCAAGTAAGTGTGATAGATGCCATGCGATAGATTCTCCTTCTCTATCCGGGTCAGATGCAAGGTAAACATTTTTGGCTTTTTTAGCTTCAGCCTTTAGTTCCTTGATTGTTTCACCCTTACCACGAATAGAGATGTAGTGAGGTTCAAAATCGTTGTCGACGTCTACACCCATCTTACTCTTTGGTAAATCTCTAACGTGACCCTTACTAGCAATAACACGGTAGGTTCTACCTAGGTATTTTTGAATGGTTTTAGCCTTGGTTGGAGATTCGACAATCACTAGTTTCTTTTTTGCCGACTGTCTTTTTTTCTTTGTTGTTGATTTTGTAGTAGTCGCCATTTACATCCCTCGTCATTTTATTTCTTTTTTAATATCTCCCAAAGGCTAATTATTAATATTTATATTCTTCTAATATGTCTTTGGCAGTAATTACTGGTTTGGCACCAGCTTGAATTAAATCATTACAACCAACCGATAACGGACTATCAATCCTCCCTGGGACTGCTAAGACGTTTCGGTTATTTTGTAGTGCTAAATTAGCGGTGATTAAACTACCGGATCTATACTTGGCTTCCGTTACCAGTATAGAACGTACCAATCCAGCTATAATTCGATTTCTTTCCGGAAAATGGTACCTAGCTGGTCGACAGCCAACTGGATATTCGCTTAGCAACAAATGATTTTTGGCAATTGTTCGTTGTAGCGATTCATTTTCTCTTGGATAATATTGATCTAAACCGGTTCCAATCACAGCAATCGTTTTACCATGATTGGCAATTGCTGCCAAGTGAGAAAGTCTATCAACCCCCTTGGCTAGTCCAGAAACAATCGTTATTCCGTTACTAACAATCTCAGGCACTAATCGCCTAATGACCTCAACGGAATATTCAGTATTATTTCTAGAACCAACAATTGCTAATGCTTTATTTTCTAAAAGCCTTAAATCACCAAAATAAAATAACACAATTGGTGGCAAATATGCTTCTTTTAAATTCTCCGGATATAAGTCATCTATAATGGTTATCCATTTAACATGATTTATATGATGATCAAGTTCACTATTTAATTTATCACTATTATAGAAATTAATAAATGTTTTTGATTTATTTTTAGATAACATTAATGTTTCTGCAATCTCTTCAGCAGTCATATTTAACTCGTCAGGAATTACGTCATAAGCGCTTTTTAACCATCGATAAAATCGATATTCAGATTTAATACCGATGCCCTTAGCTAATTTTAGTTTTAATAATAATTCTCTTGTTTTCATATATACCTCCACTTTTACAAGGTATATACGATAAAAGTGACTACAATAAATCAGAAACTGGTTTAAAACTTCTTCGATGAATTGGGGTTGCGCCGTACTTGTGTAAAGCGTCTAAGTGCTTCTTGGTACCATAACCGGCATTGTTAGCAAAATCGTATTCTGGATATTGCTGATCGTATTCTTTCATTAAGTCATCACGATAGGTCTTAGCTAAGATGCTGGCAGCAGAAACACTAGCACTCTTTGCATCCCCCTTGATCAATTTAAGTTGATGGATATCAACATCAATTTGCATTGCATCAACGATGATTTCCTGTGGTAATGCCTTTAATCCTAATACCGCTTCTTTCATCGCTACTCTAGTTGCTTCATAGATATTAATATCATCAATTAACTTGTTATCAGCAATTCCATATGAATAATCAATGGCCTTAGCTTTAATTTGGTCAGCTAATTCATATCTTTTCTTTTCAGAAAGTTGCTTTGAATCATTAACTTCGTAGACATCAAAGTCATGGGGTAATACCACTGCACATGTAACAACCGGTCCAGCGAGTGGTCCTCTTCCAACTTCATCAACTCCCGCAATGACATTAATTCCTTCATTCCAAAATTCATGTTCATACTTTAAGCGTTGGTGAAATTCCTCTATCTCATGATTTCTTTTCTCAATCTGTTTAACACGCTGTGTGATTAATTTTTGAACGCCGATTCTACTATCATCTTGATATTTTTGCAGTAGTTTGGAGTTTACATCATCAACAGATTTTAAAATTTCTTTGATATCTTTGATTGATTCAGCCATATTTATTCTTCCTCTTCTGTAGATAGGTCGTTAACATCATCTAGAGTAAAACGGCCGATCTTACCTTTTCTGGAATCTAAAATAATTCTCATTGAAGCTCTTTCGTAGTCATCTTGCATGCCGACTTTTTTAGTAATCTTTAGTAGTAAATCAACATCAGATAATTCCATATCATCTTCTGATAGATGGTAACGATCGATTAACTCTTTTGGATTAGTGCTTCTAAAGAAATGAAGAGCAAACAAACCAACATCATCACTGTGGTAAATGCTATCCTTAATCGCTCCTGTCATCGCTAGCTTGTTAGCAATGTCGTCATTTTGGAACTTAGGCCATAAGATACCTGGGGTATCCAATAGTTCTAGCTCGTCACTAGATTTTAGCCATTGTTGACCCTTAGTAACTCCGGCACGGTTACCAACTTGAGCGGCACGTCTCTTAACAATTTGGTTCAATAATGTTGACTTACCAACGTTTGGCACCCCAACACAAATTGCACGAATAACCTTCTTATCGAATCCTCTTTCCTTAGCATCATCAATCTTATCGGCTAAAAGATCCTTAACAACCTTGGTGATGTACTTACCTGTGGTGTTTTTCTTTGAATCAATTGCGATTGCTGCATATCCTTGATTCTTAAAGTATGATAACCATTGGTTGGTAATGTTTGGGTTTGCCAAATCTGCCTTTGTAAGAATCATTAATCTAGGCTTACCTTGACTAATTCTTGCTACTTCCGGGTTGATTGAACTAAATGGGCATCTTGCATCCACCAGTTCAAATACAATATCTACTAAATGAATATTTTCTTCAAATTGACGAATTGCTTTCGCCATATGTCCTGGAAACCATTGAATCATATTTTATCCGCTCCTAACTTATATATATTAATTGTACTATATTAATCACCAAAAAATGAACCTAAATTCATAGGTTCATTTTTTTAGTGTTTACTATTTTGAAAATCCATCCAAGCATCATCAAAAATTGTCATACTTGGTAGATAACTAGCATTTTCTTCCAAGTATTCTGAAATTTCATCATAATCAGTCGATTGCTTGGGAAATGATTGATCGTAAAATGCGTTGTTTGCAAATTGAGCAACCGCTTCGGTACTCTTAGGATTACGTTCAGTCATTAAATACTGGTAAAAACTTTTCATAGTTGCTCCTTTATTGATTAGGAATTAAGACTTTAAATTCAAAGTCACCGTCACCATTCATATCAATTTTATTAGCTTGGTATGAAAGTTCTTTCTTACCACCTAATTTGTTGACATGTAAGATAATGCGACTGTTCTTACTATCTAATTCAACCCACTTTGGAATGTTGTAATGCTTACCAACATAACCAATTACAAAACGAGGTGGTACGTTTAACTTACCAACTTCAAGCTTACTTGCGGTTAGTTCTACATCACCGTTGCTTAATAGATGTGGATCCAAACTTAAAAGGTATCCAACTTTGGAACCCAAGATGGTAATCTTACCATAAACGTAGGCTTGTTTGTCTACCCAGAACTTGTAGTCCATGTTTTTTTCTTTCTTTTCGAACTTTTCTAGGTAGTAACTTGATAATGCGTTAATTTGTTTTTTATTCAAACTAACACTAATTGGTGTATTATTTTTTGACGCTGTTCCCATTTGTGGATTTACGGTTTCACTATTCATTTCTTTCCAAGCATAGAATGCACCACCAAGTAGTACGATGACTAATAAAATAAATAGG
Organism: Apilactobacillus intestinapis; assembly: GCF_049166695.1. Classification (NCBI taxonomy): domain Bacteria; kingdom Bacillati; phylum Bacillota; class Bacilli; order Lactobacillales; family Lactobacillaceae; genus Apilactobacillus; species Apilactobacillus intestinapis. The sequence continues at coordinate 223,156 of NZ_JBMHFD010000001.1, read as the reverse complement.
TACTTAAATAGTTTTTTCTCTTTTGCTTTTTCCATTACAATTGCCTCTAATTCCAGTCATTAAATCTAAATAATTGTGATACAAGTCTGTCGGTCATGTAGTTATATCCCTTATCATTTGGATGGAAATGATCATCTGGGGAAATATAATTATTTAACTCACCCTTTGTATCATCTAATTTTAAAATGTCCAACGGATCAAAAGTTACTTCATCACTTGATTCAACTAATTTTTCTTTTTGAGCCTTACTCTTATATTGTCCATATGATAACGGTGTGATGTCAACAAAATGTGCTTTTTTATTTCTTAGCACAACACCAGAAGTAATTTGATTATACTTCTTAACGTATTGATTAATCACATCAACGTTTGCAAAGTATACATAGATTGGATTATAGATACCAAACACATAGATTGGTGCTTTTTTATTTTCTTTTCGAATATCATTCATTAATCTATTCACTTTGGCTTGATAAGTGATAGAAGCTTGCTTCATCCTGCTATTAAACTTAGTTTTACCATCAACTAAAGCGTTACTTTGTAAGCTTTGTAGTAAGTCATTACCACCAACGGTTAGAACAATAATGTTGGCCTTTTTCAAACTACTTGAAAGACCTTTAACATTGTTTTGAACACGCTTATCGATTTGATCACTACGTTGTCCCGCAATTCCGTAGTTAACTGTTGTGACGTGCTTATACCCCTTTTTATTAAATGCCTGTTTAGTTCTTGAGACATACCCACCGGCCTTTTTAGGGTCACCAACTCCTTGTGTTAATGAATCACCTAAAGCAACGATTGATACTTTTTTGTTCTTGCTAACATTCGTAATTTTGGCCTTATGTCTAACGTTTGAATATACCTGGTAGCTCACACCGGCAATTCCAAATACTACAATCAAAAATAGTATGAATTTAAATATTTTTTTCATAATAATCACCCCATAAAAAAAGGTTATGCAGCAATCCATAACCTTTCTTTATTATTTTATTTACGTTCAAATATTTCAAAACGGTATGGATAAATGTTCTTATCATCAATGATTCCTTCTTTGGTTGATACCAAATCAAATTGACTGTAATCAATTTCTGGCATTTGAGTATCACCTTCAAAGTCGTGGTCGATTACTGTCTTGTATAAACGATCAACGTATGGAAGTAATTCAGCAAAAATCTTAGCACCACCAACAACGAAAATTTCCTTATCGCTAAACTTTTTAGCAAAAGCTAGAAATTCATCTAGAGTGTTAAAGACAACAACGTCGTTAGGATATTCACTTTTATCATGACTGGTTAATACTGTGTTTAAACGATTTGGTAGTGGTCGCTTAAAACTTTCGTATGTTGTTCTTCCTGCCATGATGATTTGATGTGTGGTAGTTTCCTTAAAGTACTTCATATCAGCTGGTAGATGCCATGGCAATCCACCATTTAAACCAATAATATGATGATCTGATTCAGCCCATAAAAATGAAATCATTAGTAATAGTCCCCTTTATTATTTATACAGCAACTGGTGCCTTGATTGGATCATGGTGCTTATAATCGATTACCTTAATGTCGTCCATATCGTAATCAAAAATACTTTCCTTGTCAGGGTTTAACCATAACTTAGGAGCTTCGTATGGTTCTCTACTCAATTGTTCTTCAATTTGAGAAACGTGGTTTGAGTAAATATGAGCATCCCCTAAAGTATGGATAAATTCACCAGGTTCTAATCCACATTCCTTAGCGATTAGTGAAGTTAATAATGCGTAACTTGCAATATTAAATGGTACTCCTAAGAAGATGTCACCAGAACGTTGGTATAATTGGCAGCTTAACTTACCGTCGTTCACGTAGAATTGGAACATTGTGTGGCAAGGTGGTAACGCTACAAATGGAATGTCTTCTGGATTCCATGCTGAAACAATTAATCTTCTTGAATCAGGATTTGTCTTGATTTGATCAATTACGTTTTGAATTTGGTCGATGGTGCCACCAGTAGTGGTCTTCCATTTACGCCATTGGCTACCGTAAACAAGTCCTAAATCACCGTATTTCTTGGCAAAGTCATCATCTTCAACGATTCTTTGACAGAACTTTTTCTTTTCAGCTAGGTATTGTTTCTTAAATTCTGCATCCTTTTCAGCTCTCAAACCGAAATCGGTCATGTCTGGGCCAGTGTATTCATCTGATTCAACCCAGTTTTTAAAAGCCCATTCATCCCAGATATGGTTCTTGTGCTTTAGTAAGAATTGAATATTAGTGTCCCCGCGTAAGAACCATAATAATTCACTCTTGATTAATCCAAAAGGAACCTTCTTGGTAGTTAATAAAGGAAATCCTTCTGATAGATCAAAACGCATTTGGTAGCCAAATGTACTAATTGTCCCTGTTCCTGTTCTATCTTCCTTACGATGGCCATTTTCTAAAACGTACTTGGCAAGATTTAAATAAGCATCTTCTAACATGTCATTACCCCTATTCAACATATTCGCTTAAATATTCCCAGCGACTAATCTTTTCGTCGGACTGTTTATTTAAGTCGTCAATCTTTAATTGTGTTTCAGCTAGTTTATCATAATCATTTCCCAAATGGGTCATTTCTTCTTTCAATTGACTGATTTGTTGATCTAAATCATCAATGTCTTTTTCTAACTGATCGTATTCCATTTGTTCAGCATAAGTTAGTTTCTTCTTGGTAGTCTTTTCTTCTGCTGGTTGTTGCTCTTCTTTTTTCTTTGCAGCATGTTCAACATGTGCTTGTTTCTTTTCTGTCTTGTTTTGTTCGGCTGCTTGCTTCAAGTAGTCAGTGAACAATCCGACATGACTTTCGATATCACCATCACCGTTAAAGATTAATAGACGGTTTGCAACCTTATCTAAGAAGTATCGGTCATGAGAAACAGTAATTACAGTTCCACTAAAGTGTGAAATATAGTCTTCTAGCACCGTTAATGTGGAGATATCCAAGTCATTGGTTGGTTCATCAAGTAGTAAAACGTTTGGTTGTTGCATCAATAGTTTTAATAAATACAAACGACGTTTTTCACCACCGGACAACTTACGAATCAATGTTCCGTGCATGAACTTTGGAAATAGGAATTGTTCCAATAAGTCGGTAACACTAATCTTATTTCCAGTGTTATCTGTAACGTGTTCACCAACATCTGTTAAATAGTTAATTACACGCTTGTCTTCTGGAATTGGTTCGGTTTGTTGTGTATAGTAAGCCATCTTAACGGTTTCACCAATTTCAATGGTTCCACTGTCTAGTGGTAACTTCCCGGTAATTACGTTTAGTAGTGATGATTTACCAGCACCATTTTCACCTGAAATACCGATTCTTTCGTTTCGTTGAACCAAATCACTGAAGTTCTTCAAAATCGTCTTATTGTTTAGGGTTAGGTTAGCATCCTTAATTTCGATAACCTTTTTCCCTAGTCGTTGTTGGCCTAGGTTGATGTCGATATCTTCTTCTGTTTGTAGGTTACCAACATTTTCCTTTAGGTCATTAAAACGATTAATTCTGGCTTGTTGCTTGGTGGTTCTGGCCTTAGCACCCTTTTTCATCCAAGCTAATTCTTGTTTGTAAAGCTTTTGCTTTTTATGTTCGGCAGCAACTTCTAGGTCAACTCGTTCGGCCTTTTGTTCCAAGTAATCTTGGTAGTTACCTGTGTATTCGTAAAGACTTCCAAATGATAGTTCCCAAATCTTGTTAGCAATTTGATCTAAGAAGTATCTATCATGGGTTACGAATAGTAAAGCACCCTTATACTTAGCTAGGTATTCTTGTAACCATTCGATTGAGTCAAAATCTAAATGGTTGGTAGGTTCGTCTAAGATTAACAAATCAGGTGATTGAATTAATACTTGGGCTAAACCAACACGTCTCTTTTGACCCCCTGATAGTGTGCTAACCACTTGGTTAACGTCATCAATCTTTAGTTGGGTCAAGATGGTCTTAACGTCGTTTTCAGCATTCCATGCATCTTCTTCGTTCATCTTGGCTTCGGCATCAAGATATTGTCTTTCTGCCTTTGGATCATCTGGATGATTGGAATAGTTTTGTAAGGTTTGTTCATATCTTCTGATGGTGTTAAAAATATCCTGACTTCCGGCAAACACAGCTTCTAAAATGGTTAATGATTCGTCCAACCTAGGTTGTTGTTTTAAGTAACCAATTGTGTATGTCTTTGAGGTAATAATTTCACCAGTAGAATCAATATCTTCCTGTGATAAAACATTTAAAAGTGATGACTTACCACTACCATTGGTCCCAATTAAACCAATTCGATCTTGTTCGTTGATGATGAAATCTAGATCCTTGAATAAGGTCTTTTCACCATATGTTTTAGTTAAGCCTTCCGCTCTTAACGTTTGCATGTAATCACTCTTTCACAATTTTTTTCGCAGCTTCAATTAATTCAGCTTTTTCGTTTTGGAATTCTCCGTTCACGATTCCAGTTTCAATTGCATATAATATTTTACCCAATGCTGGACCCGGTTTGACAATACCGCTCTTAATTAAGTCGCCACCATTGACTGCAATTTCTTTTTTGTTTTTGATTGGTAAAGCATCGTATTGAGATACTAAATCTTCTTCGGATTCGGCAAAACCATACATTTTAGCAATGTGGTTAGCCAAAATTAGAAGTTCCTTACCAGTTTCATACATCGCCCATTTGTCTAAAGAATCATCCCTTAGCTTTTCTACGGCCTTTGTACAAATTTCTGTATTCTTAATGATGTCATTAGAAGCCTTCCATGACTTTAGAAAACTGGTAATACCAGTTCTATCAAGGCCAAATTCAAAAGATAGCAATGACCATACTGAAACTTCATCGGATAAGTCTAAATCATCAATCTTAGCAATTGCTTCTAATTCGTTTTGATGACTAGCAAATCCGGGAACGTATTTATACATGTCTGTATTAAGCATGTCTGAGATACCTTGCTTAGGTCTTTTGGCCATCATCATCTTAACAAATTCGGTATAAATTCGTTCTACCGCAATTTTTTCTAACAACGCACTGTTTGATTTGATTGCCGCTAGCGTTTCTGATTCGATATCAAAATCTAGTTTGCTGGCAAATCTCACCGCACGCATCATTCTTAATGCATCTTCATGGAAACGTTCATTGGGGTTGCCAACCGCTCTAATTAGATGATTTTTTAAGTCGGTTAAACCATCGAATAAATCAGTAACATCCCCGTTTTCTCTCATCGCGAATGCATTAATTGTGAAGTCACGACGCTTTAAGTCTTCCGCTAGTGATCTTACAAATTCAACTTTGTCCGGGCGTCTATAGTCTTGGTATCCTGACTCAGTTCTAAAGGTTGTAATTTCATAACCATTTTTTTCATGAATTACCATTACAGTACCGTGTTCAATTCCGGTATCCACAGTTTTTTTGAATATCTTTTTAATTTCTTCTGGGTAAGCACTCGTTGCGATATCAACATCATGAATGTCTAGTCCTAATATTGTGTCACGAACACTTCCGCCAACAAAATAAGCTTCAAAACCAGCATCTTCAATTTTTTGCATCACTGGACGAGCTTTTTTAAATTCGTTCGGTAAGTTTTCTATCTTCATCTTTATACCTACTCTCAATACAATCTATATTAAATATTAACAGATTAGCATTACAATTTACAGATTGAAGTTTGCTAACTTTAGTGCTGTAATAGGAATAAATAACTATTAGGAGTTGAACTAGCCAAATGTCTAATGATTATCCATATCAAGATACTTTTGAGATTGATTTACAGAATAAAGGATTAGCAAAAGTAACTATTAACGAATACACCAAAATCCTTTCTGACATGTTTGACTACCTATCCGATTTCAATAAGGGCTATCAAGAAAATCATAAAGTTAGTAACTTGTTTAATCGTGATATTGAAGAATACCTTCAAATGCTTTTAGACGAACGCAAAATCAACCATAACACCTATAACAAGGTCCTATCACACATTAATGTCTATTTTAACTACCTGTTCACCCATCAATTGAATAATAATTTACCGACAATTGATATTAAGGGCTTAAAACACGAACCTAAGAGTGAATTAGATACTTCCTGGTTAGATAAGCTAAATGACATTCTAACTGACGCAAACGTCCATTTTTACGCTAGAATGACCGTTTTATTAATTAGTAAGGGATTCAAATCTGAGGAGTTCCTCCAACCTGGTTTTTATCGATTATTTAATCAGATTACATTCTCTGATGAAGAAAAAGTGTTCATCAACTTATTTGATAAGTTCATTGAGCCAATTCAGTTAAAGCAAAACAGTCAAGATATCTTTTTAAAACAACGACTTACTAAGGATCCACACATCACTTCTGCTGGATTGCATAAATACCTAACCCCTAGTGAACAATATCTAGGATTTTCACTTAGCCCATCTGAACTATTCAAGAGTTATGTCGTTGATTTTATCAAAAAAAATCCAGACCTAAGTGACTCAAAACTATCAAGTCAATTAAATCTGGATTTATCATCGATTAATTACTACAAAGGATTAATCAAAAAAGACTAATCATCCATGTATTCATCAAGCATAAATGCAGCTTCATCATCATTTGGTTGAAGTTGAACATACTTTTTAAGAAGTTCATACGAATTATCGCGATCACCATATTCACGGAAGAATAATGCTGCTTGTTTTAAGAAACTAGCATTATCATAGAAATATGGCTTGGCTGCTAGGTAATTCTTGTGAGCTTCTTTTAGTTTATCTAACTTGTCGTATGAAACGGCTAGGTTCCAGTAGAATTGTGGATCCAATTCGTGGTTTTCAATGTAACTATTCAACAATTTAATGTTTTCTTCATAGTCTTCCTTGGCAACCAATAGGTTAGACATTTCCAAGACAATTTCAATATCGTCTGGATCAATTTCGTTTCCTTGTTGTAGGTATCCCAATGCTTCATCGTTTTCGGAAAGCTTAAGTGCTTCACGGGCTGTCGCTAAGAATAGCTTTTCGTTGTATTGGTCAACGCTTAGCCCTTCTTGCAATACACGATATGCTTCTTCTTGTTTATTTACGGCATCTAATGCTTGTCCCAAGTATGGGTAAAGTGTTGCGTATTGAGGATCTGAATCACGAAGTTCTTCAAATAAATCAATTGCTTCGTCGTATTCCTTTAGTTGTAGGTAAGTGAACGCTGTTTCGAACTTAACGTCTGAAGACATATCAATTGTCTTAATTTGCTTTAGGTATCCAATTGCATTTTCAAAGTTACTGTCATTAGCGTATGAAATCCCAATTCTTTCAACAATGTTAACAGCTGATAGATTGGTAATTCCCTCTTTGATCAAACTTAAATACAAAGGAATAGCCTTATTGTATTCACCAATTGTGTAATACAATTCCGCCAACGCAAATGTGATTACTTCCTCGTCAGGTGCTAATTTTTTAGCTTCTAGCAGCTTTTCACGGCTAACTTCAAATAACTCCTGAGTTTGGTATAAGTCGGCTTGAACCATCAAAGATTGAAGATAAGCAGGTGAATCTTTGCTAATCTTGCTTAATTGTTCCAAAGCTTCATCAGTATTACCTTCACTGATTAAAATATCAGCGATGTCGGTTCTTAGTTCGTCTTCATCAGGGAACTTCTTCAATAGCTTTTCATATAGTTCCTTGGCTTGGTTGGTGAAACCATATGAGTATAGTTCTTCAGCAAGTGAGTACACCATTTCATCGCTATCATGGTGTAATGCTAGATTATATTGTTTATTAAATTCATCGATTTTTCCTTCTTCAAGGAATTCTAGTGCTTTTTGTGAGTAGCTCAAAAATCTCGCTCCTATCATTTAAAACATATGAAAAAAGGCCAGCCCGTAAAACGGACTAGCCTAATTATAGCATACTGTTATTATTTAACAGCATCCTTTAAAGCCTTACCTGGTTTGAATGCAGGTACTTTGCTTGCAGGAATTTGAATTTCTGCACCAGTTTGAGGGTTACGACCCTTACGAGCAGCACGTTCACGTACTTCGAAGTTACCGAAGCCGATTAATTGTACCTTTTCGCCCTTAGCCAAACTACCTTGGATTGAATCAAATACAGCATCAACTGCTGCAGTTGCATCCTTCTTAGTTAAACCAGTTTTAGTAGCAACACTACTTACTAATTCTGCCTTGTTAGCCATGTGTGTTTCACCTCCCACAATGTTCGGAAAACAATCTATGCTTTTCGACTTATGTAATCACAACAAATTAATGTCATTACATTTATTCAAGATATCACATAAATGCCCGCAATTCAACGATTTTTAATATTTTTTAGCATAAAACATTAAAATTTTTTGCTAAATAACCTTTATTACTTACGTTTTCTAGAAATGATTTTAATCGGAGTCCCAGAAAAGTCAAAGTGTTCTCTAATTTGATTTTCGATATATCTTCTATATGAGAAATGCATTAGTTCTTCATCATTTACAAAGATAACAATGGTAGGTGGTTCACTGGTAACTTGGGTTGCGTAGTAAATACGTAACTTTCTACCATTGATACTTGGTGTTGGTGTCATGGCAATTGCATCCATCAATACATCATTTAGCATTGATGAAGAAATACGCTTAGCGTGGTTGTCATAGACACGTTTGATCAAGTCAGGAATTTGGCTTAGACGTTGCTTAGTCTTAGCTGAAACAAACAAGATTGGAGCATATGATAGGTATTGGAATTGACTTCTAATCCCTGCTTCAAATTCTTGTTGCGTCTTACTGGTCTTCTTCAAAGTATCCCATTTGTTAACAATGATAATGACACCTTTCCCACCTTCGTGGGCATAACCAGCAATACGCTTGTCTTGTTCACGAATACCTTCTTCAGCATTTAAAACGATTAAGGCAACATCACTATTATCGATGGCTTTCATCGCTCTCATTACTGAGTATCTTTCAGTATTTTCGTAAACCTTACCACGTTTTCTTAATCCGGCAGTATCCACCATGGTGAATTCTTGACCGTCTTGTTCAAATTCAGTATTAATGGCATCTCTAGTTGTTCCGGCAACGTTTGAAACGATTACTCTATCTTCACCTAAAATGGCGTTAACAAGTGAAGATTTACCAACATTAGGACGTCCAATCAAACTAAACTTGATGTTGTCGTCATTTTCTTCTTCTGTTTTTTCATCGAAGTTCTTAATAACTTCGTCCAATAAGTCACCTAGACCTAATCCATGGGCACCAGAAATTGGATATGGATCGCCAAATCCTAAGGAATAGAAGTCATAGATGTTAGCGCGACTTTCAAAGTTATCAACTTTGTTAACTGCTAAAACGATTGGCTTATTGGTTCTGTATAAAATTCTGGCAATATTATCATCAGCGTTAGTAATTCCTTCTTTTCCATTAACCATGAAGATAATTACATCAGCTTCATCAATTGCGATTTCTGCTTGTGCAGTGATTTGTTTAACGAATGGTTGATCACCGATTTCAATACCACCGGTATCAATCATACTAAATTCGTGTCCTAACCATTCACCGTGAGAATAAATTCTATCTCTGGTAACACCAGGAGTATCTTCAACGATAGAGATTCGTTCCCCAGCAATACGGTTAAAAATTGTTGACTTTCCAACGTTTGGTTTTCCAACAATTGCAACTGTAGGTAAACTCATTTAATATTCACCCTTTCTTTCATAATGAAAAAAATATCCTTCACCAAAAAATGAAGGATATTTTTAAAGATTATAATATATTATTGATTATCTTCGTCTAATCCTTTACCAACAATGTCACCTAAAGTGAATCCATTTTCTTCTTCAGGAGCATTTTCAGTAGCATTATCAGTAGCTTCGACATGTTCACTTGAATCTTGAGCATTTTCTGGTTCAGGTTCAAGAGCACGTAATGATAAAGCTAAACGATGTTCACTTGGGTTAACATCTAAAACTTTAGCATCAACAGTTTGACCAACCTTTAATACATCAGAAGGTGTATTAACATGTTTGTGTGAAATTTGAGAAATGTGAATTAACCCTTCAACACCAGGAATTACTTCAGCAAAAGCACCAAAATCAACTAATCTCTTGATAGTTGCCTTTACAGTACTACCTTGAGGAGCTTTTTCTTCAATTTCATCCCATGGTTGTGGCTTAGTTTGCTTGATTGAAAGTGAAATTCTTCCACGTTCCTCGTCCATAGCAATAACCTTAACTTTAACGTCTTGGCCATTTTCTAGAACGTCAGCAGGCTTGTTTACACGTTCGTATGAAATTTCTGAAACGTGAACTAGTCCGTCGATACCACCAAGGTCAACGAAAGCACCGAAATCAGTCATACGTGCAACTTTACCTTCAACAACATCACCAACATTTAGCTTGTCCATAACTTCTGAACGAGCTTCTTCTTGGTTCTTAGCTACAACATCACTGTGTGAAAGAACTAATCGGTTCTTTTCAGGAACGATTTCAACAATCTTACATTCGAATTGTTGACCGTTGTATTGGTTTAAGTTTCTTACAAAGTGGTTAGTAATCATTGATGCAGGGATAAATCCACGTACACCAGCGTCTACTACTAAACCACCACGTACTGCGTTTTGAACAGTAACAGTAATAGTTTCATTGTTTTCAGCTTTTGCCTTTAATTCGTCCCAAACCTTACGTTCTTCTAAACGACGAATTGATAGAAGGAAGCTTCCACCTTCTTTATCATCACCGATACGTGAAATTACAACAAATTTACCTTTGTCGCCAACTTTAAATTTGCTTTCAACGTCATCAACAGGTTGTGAGGATAGTTCACGACGAGGAACAACTCCTTCAACCCCGGTGTTGTCAATACCAATAATTAATTGATGATCCTTGTCAAAGGCCAAAATTTCACCACTGACAACATCGTTAATATTAACTTGGTCCACACTATCCAAGGCTTCTAATAAATCTTTGTTTGTTTGTTCATCTGATTCACTCATCTGATATTTCCTCCTTGAGACTACTATAACTTACATTCTAGACTATGTTATTAATAAAATCTAGTTTAATGATTAAATTATAGTGTTTGTTTTTTTGTTATTTCATCAGAGATGGCATCAACCACTTGATCAATTGACATCGAAGTAGTGTCAATTTCTTTTGCATCAGCAGCTTTTGTCAATGGAGACACGGCTCTATGAGAGTCTTTGTAGTCTCTTTCTTCAATTTCTTTTTTCAATTGTTCTAGTGGAACATGAATACCCTTTTCGGCATTATCTTTAAAACGACGATCAGCTCTTTCATCAACACTAGCAATCAAGAAAATTTTAACTTCAGCATCTGGTAAAACTGTTGTTCCGATATCTCTACCGTCCATAACAATACCACCCTTAGCTGCAATATCTTGTTGTCTTTGAACAAGTTCTTTTCTAACTGCACCTAGACTAGCAACAGTTGATACGTTATTAGTAACATCTTCTTGTCTAATATCGTTAGTAACTTCTTGTCCATCAAGGAAAACCTTTTGTTGTTTTTCCCCAGGTTCAAAAGTAATTTCAGTATCATTTAACATGTCTAAAATCACTTTTTCGTCATCCAAAGGATATCCTAATCGTAAGGCCTTTAGAGTAGTTGATCTATACATTGCACCAGTATCACAGTAAATGTATGAAAATCTTGCTGCAACTAATTTGGCAACTGTACTTTTTCCAGCAGATGCTGGTCCGTCAATCGCTACTTGTAACTTACTATTATTCATAAACTTAAACACCACTTAATTTTATTTTACTAGAATCTTTTGGCCGTTTCTAACCTTGTTAGAATCAGCAATACCGTTAATTCTCATTAGACTTTGAACACTTGTACCGTACTTCTTAGCAACACGGTATAAATCAGTCATACCATCTTGGCCAATAACAGCGTATCCACTGTTGTTAGCAGTTGTTGATTGGTTGGTAGTTGTTGTTTGATTTTGTGTGTTATTGCCATTAGTTTGACCTTGAGTATTATTGTTTGAGTTATTCATTGTGTTGTTCATGCTTGATGAACTGCTCATTGCTGAAGAACTACTCATTGAACTTGAGCTAGACATCATTGAACTTGAACTTTCTTTATCATTATCACTTGATTTCTTCTTTGAAGACATTGAAGAAGATGATGAAGAATTAGTTGTTGTAGAGTCAACATTGTTGCTACCACTTGGACTACTAATCATTCCGTATACTAGAGCAAATAATCCAATTACTACTAGGATTGTGATTAAAACGATTGCAACTGTCTTATGTCCTCTATGTTTTCTTCTACTTTCTACTCTTGAAAAATTACTGTAATCGTCGTTATTATTCAAAATAATGACCTCCTAATAATATCTTATGTCTTAATTATACATGAATTTTACTATTTAGAAAAAAGAGTTTGAATAATACTTTGCCATTTGACATTCTGTGGCCGCGAATTCAAGCTTTTGCTTTCTTGAACTAAATCCATCTGTTCTAATTGTAATTGGGTGTCTTCTCCATTACAACAATTTTCATCGTGTTCAGAAAAAATTTCGTTAAAGTATCTAAGTAAAAATGCACGCTTACATCCCTTTGTTTTCACATAACCCAACATTTGGTTTAAGGATGTTACTAATTCGTTTCTTCTTCCCTCAAATATATTAATTACTTCGTTTTTCGTAAAACCACTTTGAAAATAATAGTTAATGAGATTGGCTTTTTCGTCCAATTCATTGTTTTTCAGTTGTTGATAATGATCATAAAAGAAGTTAATCATATCCTCACTTGGAATTGTGTCATCAATAAATCGATATTGTAAAATTTCGTCTTTTTCTTTATACAAAATAACTGAGATGCTTTGTTTACCATCCCTACCAGCTCTTCCCATCTCTTGGACGTATGATTCCAAATTAGCGGGCATGTGGTAATGAATGACAAATCTGATGTTATCCTTATCGATTCCCATTCCAAATGCACTTGTGGCACAAATTATATCAATTTGGTCACTAATAAACTGATGTTGAATTCGATATCGACTATCAGCATCTAAATCAGCATGGTAAACCTCAACGTTTAATTTGGTTTTTTCTTTTAACCACTCACAAACTGCGTTAGCAACCTTCTTACTAGAGAAGTAAATAATCCCTGGCTTCATCAATTTATTCACTAGGTATAGCAAGTGATCATTTTTATCCTCATTACTAGTAAACGTATCAACGGCCAATGCAATGTTAGGTCGATTCGTCGAGTACTTAATCGTTTCTACGTTTGGTAAACCAATTTTTTCTTTAATGTCTGAAACGACATCATTAGATGCGGTAGCAGTCAGCATTAAGGCAGTCGGATGATTTAAACTGATGATTATCTCCTTTAAGTTTAGATACTCAGGTCTAAAATCTGGTCCCCATTGATTAATACAGTGCGCCTCATCTACCACAAATAAAGAAATTTTGTGCTGCTTAAAAGCATCTAATACATCTGAATTAGACAACATCTCTGGTGAAACGTAAACGTACTTGTAGTTATTTAAATTATTGATGACTCTTTTGCGATCAACCCAAGAAAGATTAGATGTTATCGCGACCGTTTGTTTTTCACCCAGGTACCTCATTCTATCAACTTGATCTTGCATTAATGAAATAAGCGGAGATACCACGATTACCATCCCATTAACCATCTTACCAACGTATTGATAAATAAGGGTCTTACCCGTACCTGTTGGCAACACGCCTAATGTATCCTTACCATCTAGGATTGATTGGATAACCTCTTTTTGCCCAGAACGAAAGTCATCAAAGCCAAACCATTTCTTTAGATGTTTCTTTAATTCTTCATCACTTAACATCTTGTTTGCTCCTTAATATTTGATAGATTCTGAACTCAAAAAAATTGATATCTGTGCTTTCACTGATCTGACGATATTGCCAATCATCAATTGGCAGGTTATCAAAAGATCGGCGTAATGTTCTTTCATCTTCAGCACTAACGATTTTAGTGTAAGGAAACTTACTTTCCGGTAACCAAATTGCCATCTCTAATAGATGTTCTCTCACAGTTGATAACTTTACGCTTAGGTTATTAGCGATTTGATCTAGCGTATTACCACTAACAAATTGTTTATACGTTTGAATCGCATGATGGTTCATCTTTAAAGTTCGCACGTCGTTTATCAATGGTAATAATAACTGATCATCATCATTAATAATATAGTTAATAAAATCGACCCAACCATCGTATTCCATGAAGAATGCTTCAACATTTGAAATGCCCAGGCTATCCGCCAATTGACAGTTTGTCATTCCATAAACATCATGGCCAATCATTTGTTGAGCAATGATATTAGCCTTCTTCTCATCGACTTGTGATAAGTACTTGGTTAAATAATCTTCTAGTCGACTTACGATTTCTGCCTTATTTTGAATAAACCATCTTTTAACAATCATCGCGCTCTTCATATCTGTTTTAACTGGATAATAGTTCTTATTTTGATAGCTATATTCTGAAACAGATTGAATGGCCAATAATATTCTTGCCTTAAACTCATTTACATCATAATCATATTGATACGATGTGTTCTGTAATATGTAAAAGGATTCCTTTACAGAATCCTTTTTAATTTGACCCTTTGTGGTCAATTGATACTGAAATTCATCAACTTGTTTTGCTAGACCGTCAATGATTAACTTTTTGAGTGATCCGTTGATAGAATTTAGATCATATGTTTTTAGAATTGCTGAGTATTGTAAGATACCGTAACGCATTGCCCAGAAAAGTGTTGAAACGGTTCTTTTCCCGTTTAGCAAGTTTTGAATTAGTTTAATTCTTCTTGGTTGCGTCGATGATAGAAGCAATAACAGCAAATCTTTGTTCATTGTTTATCTCTTTTCTTTATATTTTTCCCATGCATTGCTTCTGTTATATACAATCACGAAGACAATACCAATGAATAATCCCTTGATAATGTTAAATGGTGCGACTGTGTATAATACAGAATCCAATAGGCTAAAGCTCAATTTAAACCCAGTTAAATTGATGTATAGTGGTGTAATCACAAAATAGTTCAATACACTCATAACTAGAGCTAACATGACTGTTTCAAACAGAACCATAATAACGTATTTAGCGTGGTTTTGAACTAATTTATTAACCAATGTAACTGATAACACGATTGTTAAACTAGCGACTAATAACGCTGAAATTCCAATCAGATTAATCAAAGAAACACCGGTAAAGACGAAGTATAGTACCGCTCTTAGCAATGCTACGATCAAACCACTACGAGTTGATAATAACACAGTTGCTAAAAGAATTGGGATATCACCAAAATCTAACTTCATGTATGGTGCCATTGGTAAGATAGGCACTGAAAGATAGGTCAATAGATATGCCAATCCTCCTAAAATAGAAACCTGAACCAGGTTCTTCAAACTAAAACGACTACTTAACATAATAAATCCTCCATATGAGGAATATCTTCAAAAAAAGCCCATTGATCCATCGAAGACCAATGAGCTTTTTGCGTACTCAAAAAGAGATCTTCTTTATACCAGACTGTACTGTCGGCTTTGGAATTTCACCAAATCAACTATCAAACGATAGGTAGCGGGCTGTAACCGCCGGTCGGGAATCTAACCCTGCCCTGAAGATAAACCAATTTTTATTTTTTCAAGAACGATTATAGCAAAAAAGGCCTGTTTTAAACAAGCCTTTTATCTCTTTTCAGTCATTTCGTATAGCTTTTCAACTTCGAATTTCTTTAATGGACGGTAATCACCTGGTTGTAATCCCTTTAAGTTTAGGAAAGCAAATGATTCACGTTTCAACTTTTTAACCGGATGACCGATTGCCTTGAACATGTTCTTAACCTCATGGTTTTTACCTTCATGAATTGTTAATTGTACAACAGCGGTCTTCTTACCATTATCGGTTTCTAAGACGTTTGTCTTGGCAGGTGCGGTCTTCTTACCGTTAATCTTAACACCTAGTCTTAGTTGCTTTAATTCGTCGTTAGTTGGAATTCCTTCAACCTTAGCTACATAAGTCTTTTCAACTTCGTACTTAGGATGAGTTAAACGGTTATCCAAGTCCCCATCATTAGTCATTAGTAAAAGACCGGATGTATCGTAGTCCAATCGACCAACTGGATAAATTCTTTGTTCAACATCTTCGAAAAAGTCTAGAACAGTCTTTCGATCCTTTTCATCAGACACTGAAGTGATAATTCTTCTTGGTTTGTATAACAAGTAATATACCGGTGCTTCCTTGTTGATTGGCAAACCATCAACTTGCACTTCATCAGAAACTTTAACCTTTGTTCCTAGTTCAGTAACAACTTGACCGTTTACCTTTACGCGACCGGCTAAAATAATTTCTTCTGATTTACGTCTTGAAGCTACCCCGGCTTTAGCCATTATCTTCTGTAGTCGTTCCGCCATTTTCTTCCTCCTGAAGTAAAATTTCATTATCAATTTTTGGTAATTCGTTTAAGCTCTTAATTCCAAACAACTTCAAAAAGTTATCAGTTGTTGTATAAAGCTTTGGATGACCCGGTACCTTCTTGTAACCGGCAGTGGCAATTAGACTTTGTCTCAACAATCTTTGGACTGTCTTACTGCTGTTCACACCTCTAATGTCATCCACTTCAACCCTCGTAATTGGTTGATTATAAGCAATAATCGTAAGTGTTTCTAGCGCTGTTTGAGTTAAAGAAATGCTTTCATCACTTTGTAAATATCCCTTAATTAGATCGTTTAGTTCTTCCTTTGTGGCAAGTTGAACCTTATCAGAATATTCCATCAACGTAAATGGTGAGTCTTCGTGTTCAAAAGACTCCTTTAGTTGATTCATTAATGTTTCTAGCTCACTAGTACTTAGTTTCAATAATGTGCTTAGATTGTCGTATGTTATTCCATCTTCACCAGATATATATATTAGGCTCTCTAGCTGCGCTAACTTACTAACCAATTACTCTTCACCTTGCTTTACGATTTTTTCTAAATATAGTTTGTCGTCGATTTGTCCGACCTTGACCTTTTGTTCCTTAACAAGTTCTAGTAGTGATAAAAATGTAGTAACTACAAATTCAACGTTACTAGTCTTATCAAATAAGGAATCAAACTCAACTGATTGCTGTTTGGATAATCTATCCATAACATATGTTGATTGGCCTTTGACAGTGTATTCCCATTCTATCACTGAGTGTACATATGGTTCATTTGATTTAATCTTTTCGATAATTCGATCAAACGCTTGTTGAATTAAATCGATACTGAATTTTTCGTTATCGTTAAAATCAATCATCTCATCGACACTTGGTAAAACGGGATCAACGCTGTGATATTGACTAGTCTTAGTCTCCATCTTTTTCAACACTTTTGATACTTCTTTATATTCTTGATAAATCAAAAGTTGATTTACTAATTCATCCCTTGGATCTTCGTAATCATCATCTTCGTTAATTTCATCATTTCTAGGCAACAATAGCTTAGACTTGATTGCCATCAAATTGGATGCCATTACAAAGTATTCACCTGCGATATTAACATTTAGGTTTTTCATCTCAGTCAAATATTCAACGTATTGTCTGGTAATCTTTTCAATTTGGATGTCATATATGTCCATTTCAGATTGCTTGATTAGATGTAATAGTAATTCTAAGGGGCCATCAAAATCATCAATGTGAATATTTATGTTGTTAGAGTTATTGAACTCTGGTTCCATTACGTTTCTCCCAAATTTCACAGATTGAAGTGGTATCCATTGTTCCGACAATCTTTTTACCCATGTATAGGTTATTTAAATCATCAATCATTGAACAGCAGTTATTAATGTTCCAAGAATCGGGTGTTAAGACTACTCTTCTTAGAACTAATAAATCATTTTTTTGTTCAATTGCGACTAATCCAGCCCAATTGTCATCTTGATTTTTCCATAAGTAAATAACACGGTTATCACTATCTTCATACCAGTTCATTTCATCTTCTAAATGATTACCCTTATTCATGTCTGGTAATAAAGAAAGCATATCCATAGCGATTTTTTTATATTCTGTTCTATATTTTAGTAGCATCCCAAATTCCTCCAATCTGTGCTTTAGGCGTGTGGATGAAAATCATCAAACGCCTTATTTAGATGTTCATGGGAAACATGTGTATAGATTTGAGTCGTCGATATATCCGAGTGCCCCAATAGCTCTTGTACAACTCTCAAATCCGCTCCATTTTCTAGTATATGAGTAGCAAATGAATGACGTAAAGTATGTGGCGTAACCTTTTTCTTAATACCAGCTAAACCAACATAACGTTTAAGCTTTTGCCAAATACTTTGTCTACTTAAACCAGATCCATGAGCATTTAAGAATAGATAATCACAATGTCTTCTTTTTAGCAAAAGATTGCGACTGTTTTCCATATAAGTATATATCCACTTGATGGCCTGAGAGCCAATCGGAATAATTCTTTCCTTGTCTCCCTTACCAATAGTTTGAATAATTCCCATATCCAAATGTAAATTATCCATCTTCAAATTAACTACTTCGCTAACACGCAATCCTGTGGCATACATAACTTCTAATATCGCCCTATCTCTAATGCCATATTTGTCGTTTGTATCAGGAACTGCCAGCAACTTATCAATTTCCTTCATCGTCAATACATCTGGTAAATGATTGGCCGATTTAGGAGTATCTACATTGACCATCGGATCTTCGATGATGAAGTGATATCTTTGTAGGTACTTAAAAAACTTTTTCATCGTTGAAACAAAACGGATTATGGAATTTCTTGCCTTTCCACAATCCTTCATGTACTTCATATAATCTAAAATTATCTTTGAATCGACTTTTTTAAATTCACTAATATGATTGTCTTTTAAGTAATTGATAAATCCTTTAATGTCTTGATGATAGCTCTTAATCGTATTATCTGATAATCCGCGTTCAATCACCAAATAATGTAAGTAGTCCTTAACTTCGGAGTCCATAATATCACCCGATTTTATTCAATATCAGTTTCTTTACCCTTTTCAGTTAACAACATTTCGCCATCTTTTTGTTCAATCAGACGGTTCTTCAAAAGATTACCTACCGCACGTTTGAATTGTCCCTTACTGATACCAAAGAAAGCCTTGATGTCTTCAGGAGTACTCTTGTCGGTATAAGCAATCTTTCCATCTTCTGCTCGCTTCAAAACAGCAAAAATCATTTTTGAATCGTCACTAATTGCTTCGTATGCACGAGGCTTCATTGAAAGGTTCAATGTTCCATCTCGTAAAATTCCGATTACTCTTACGTCAACTTGTTGACCTAAGCGTGGTTCCATTTCACGTTCGCTCGGATGGATAAATCCTAGTCGATAGTCATCTGTGATAACACGAGTTCCGGCTAGCTTTAATCTGTAAGTTGTCGCCTTCATGTTACGGTTCTTTAGCTTGGGATTAGCTGGGATCGAAATACTCTTGAAGATTTCTTCGTCAGCTAATTCACCCCAAATTCGATCTTTTTTATCGATTTTCAAGGCAATCATGACTTTATCACCATGTTGAGGCCATAACTTTGTTAATTCAGGAAGATCATCGATTGATACGGCGATGTCCTTGTTAGGTAATCCGATATCAACAAAAATTCCCAATCCATACTTGCTTTGGACAACCGTTCCAAATGCATAGTGATCCACTTGGACATCTGGAATGTTTCTTGTTATTTGCATCTTGTGATTTTCATTTTCATATGCAAATCCCTTAAAGTTACTACCAATCTTTAGTGGCTTTAATATTTCGTCCTTATCCAATAGGAATGTTGTTCCTTCAATTTGAACAAAATAGTTTTTGTCATTTTCGTCAGTTACTTTACCAGAAACAACACGGCCTAAAAAGTTATTCATTAATATTCCTCATTTCGAATCGTTATATGTCAATTCTACACTAATTTACATAATATTTCGATAAAAAAAGAGGATGCATTTAAAATGCATCCTCTTTTTTTATCTAAATATTATAGTGAGTTAGCAGCGCCTGCGTAAACAATTCCGCGACGTGCATCTACTGTAATAGTTTGACCGTCTGAGATGTTTTCAGTAGCACCCTTAGCGCTAACAATAACAGGAATTCCTAGTGAAATACCTAATACTGCAGCATGTGATGTCATACCACCATCTTCAACGATAATTGCGCTTGCCTTCTTAATAGCTGGCAAGAAGTCTTTGTTGGTATTCTTAGCTACCAACACGCCACCGTCAACAGCCTTGCTGTTTGCATCGGCAGCGTTACTTGCTAAAAAAGCTTTACCGATAACAGTCTTGTCGCCAACACCTTGTCCTTGAGCAAGTTCTGAACCGATCAACTTAACGCTCATTACGTTAGTTGTACCCTTTTCGCCAACAGGTAAACCTGCAACTACAAGGATTAAGTCGCCTTCCTTAGCTAAGCCAGTTTCAACTGCCTTCTTAGCTGCAAAGTCGAACATACCATCACTGTTTTCTGGCTTGTCAACAACGATTGGTTGAACACCCCAGTTAACCATTAGACCACGACGTACACGGTCATCAAAAGTTAATGCTAAGATATCAGCATTTGGATGGTACTTAGAAATCATACGAGCTGAGTAACCAGTTGAAGTAGTAGTTACGATAGTCTTGATGTCAAGATCCTTAACCATTTCAGCAACTTGCTTACCGAATGCTTCAGTAACGTCACCGTTGTTGAATGCAGGACGAGCGTCACCGTATTCAGCGTAGTGGTTTTCAGCCTTAACGTCTAACTTAGCCATAGTAGCAACTGCTTCTGCTGGGTAGTCACCGTTAGCACTTTCACCTGAAAGCATAGTAGCATCAGTACCGCTTAATACAGCGTATTCAACGTCTGAAGCTTCAGCACGTGTAGGACGTGGGTTTTCAATCATTGAGTCCAACATTTGAGTTGCAGTAATAACTGGTTTACCCATTTCGTTACATCTGTGGATTAAGTGTTTTTGAACGATTGGAACATTTTCTGCTGGAATTTCAACAGCCATGTCACCACGAGCAATCATCAAACCATCAGAAACCTTCATGATTTCTTCAAAGTTGTCGATACCTTCTTGTGATTCAATCTTAGGGAAGATTTGAACGTCTTCTTTATGTTCGTCTTCAAGTAATTTACGGATGTCTAAAACATCTTCTGGTTTTCTTACAAATGAAGCGGCGATGAAGTTAATGTGCATTTCTGAAAGGCCAAAACGAATGTCGCTTGAATCCTTTTCAGTAATACCTGGTAAGTTAATTGAAACACCAGGTGCAGTAACAGTTTTACGTGAACCTAGAGTAGCGTTGTTTTGAGCAACAACAACTAGTTCTTTGTTAGCTTCATCGATTTCTTTGATAACTGAGTCTAGGATACCGTCATCAAATAAGATGTGGCCACCAACGTGAACGTCAGCTAATAAGCCAGGGTAAGTAACGGCGATCTTTTCTTTAGTACCTTCAATAGATTCGTCCATTGAAATTCTAAATTCGTCGTTAGTGTGGAATTCAATCTTACCATCTTTTTGGATAGTAGTACGGATTTCAGCACCCTTAGTATCAAGCATAAGACCAACAGTCTTACCAGTTCTCTTTTCGGCTTCATGAACTTTGTTTAAACGATCAAAGTGTTCTTCATGGTCACCATGTGAGAAGTTAAATCTGAAAACATTAGCGCCAGATTCGATTAATTTGACAATAGTGTCAACATCGGTACTAGCAGGTCCTAATGTACTTACGATTTTTGTTTTCTTCATAAGTAAAAATCTCTCCTTTTATTTTGTATGATAAATCATCCCTAAAAGATGACTATCATGCATAACTAGGTTTCATCTAGAATTGTATCACTTTTTAAAATTTATGTCTTTTATTTTTGCGCAATTTTTTAATAATTCAAAATTATTTATAAACTACATTGCCATTGCCTAATAATTGAATAAGTTTATCGTGCAATTCCTTGCTATTATTCAAATTATTGTCCGTACTTAACAGCTTTTTGGTACCGTTTTGTGAATTATATATAACGACTTGATGATTTCCATGATTTTGTTTCATCAATGCATAAACATTTCTCAATACTTGATTGGAATTGTGGGCCTCATCAATCTTCAAATACCATTTTTCACTAGGCATTTGCTTTTTGATTTTACTCAAAACGTTTGCTGCAGGATACATCTTATCGGCAATCAGTTGATACTGACCGTTTCTCTTTTCGGGTTTACCACTTACCATAATTACCATGGATGTTCTAATCCAATTAGCAATAAGTTTGTAAGTTGATGGGAAGACTGTCACGTTAATATCTCCGGCAACATCTGTTCCATCAACGAACGCCATATTGTCACCCTTTTTGGTCCTAATGGTCTTAACTCTTTGCACAAACAATAGACAGTTAATTGGTTCATCATAACTACCCAATTCGTCTGAAGAAACAATCTTCATTGCACTTTGTAGTCTTTGATATTGTTCTACTGGATGTCCTGATAAATAAACACCAACGTATTTATTTTCCAATTCCAGTTTATCAACTAGACTAAGTTCTTCGGCAACTCGCTTTTTAGGCTTTAGTGTCTTGAATAAGTCCTGAGATCCGCCGCTTAAGTTAACTGATTCAACGTATTCATCAATCGAATTAGCTAATTCGGAGCGATTATCACTAAAACTATCAAAAGCACCCACGTAAATAAGTGGTTTTAATAAGTCGTTTTTTCTAAACTGTGGTGAAATTCTGGAAATGAACTCTTCTAGTCCCTTGTATGGACCATTTTGTTCACGTTCTTCAACAATTTCACGAATAAAATCACTACGGATTCCCTTGATGCATCTTAGACCAAAGATAATGTTTTGCCCGTCATCAATAAACTCTTCAAATGACTTATTGATATCAGGTGCCAATACATTAATATTACGTTTCTTAGCCTCCACAACATAAACATTAATCTTGTCGTGATTTCCCATTACGGAGTTCAACAATCCGGTAAAGAATTGACGACTAAAATGGGCTTTCAAATAAGCTAATTCAAATGCCATCTTACTGTAAGCCACAGCATGAGACTTATTGAAACCGTAACTAGCAAATCGTTCAATATATTCGAAGGTTTGACTAGCAGATTGCTTTGAGTAACCCTTCTTTTCGGCTCCAGTAATAAACTTATCTCTCATTGATTCCATTACGCCTTGCTTTTTCTTACTCATTGCACGACGTAACAAGTCGGCTTCACCAAGTGTGAAGCCACCCATGATTGATGCCACTTGCATTACCTGTTCTTGATAAACAATGATTCCATACGTTGGCCCTAACACATCAACAAGGGTTGCATCGATTCCTTCAACCTTTTCCTTGCCCTTCTTTCGAGCAATGAAGGTGTCGATATTTTCCATTGGACCAGGACGGTACAAGGCATCAACGGCCGCAACCTCATTGAATTTATCCGGATGTAATGATTTCAAAACACGTTTAATCCCGTCAGATTCAAATTGGAAGATTCCATTTGTATCACCCTGTTGGAATAATTCCAATGTTTTGGGATCGTTTAAATTAATCTTTCTGATATCAAAATTACTGTTAAAATCTTTTCTAACTAGTTGAATGATGTCGTTTAAAATTGAAAGGTTCTTTAAACCAAGAAAATCAATCTTCAACAAACCGATTTCTTCTACGTAGTTCTTAGAATATTGAGTAATCAATAGCTCTTCATTTCCTGATTGAAGCGGTGAAGTCTCAACAATTTTGTTTTGACTTAACACCAATCCGGCAGCATGCGTCGATGAATGTCTAGGGTTACCTTCTAGTTTAGTAGCCGTTTCATACATCAACTTATTCAAGGCATTGTCGTTAACGAGGTTCCTAAGTTTTAGTGAGTTATCGTAAGATTCCTTAAGCGTAATCTTTAACTTGTTTGGAATGGATTTACTCCACTCGTCTTGTTCAAACTTAGATAAACCAAATGTTCTACCCACATCCCTTAATACTTGTTTGGTCGACATTGTATCAAAAGTAACGATTTGAGCAACGTTTTGATGCCCATACTTATCATGGACATAGTTTAAAATCACTTCACGTTTATCGTCTGGAATATCCAAATCAATATCCGGCATTTGAGCACGTTGGTCATTTAAGAAACGTTCAAACAATAGGTCGTATTCAATCGGATCAACATCTGTAATGTACAAACAAAACGAAACAAGTGATCCGGCTGCTGAACCACGTCCGGGTCCAGTCATGATATTTTGTTGATGAGCGTAGTTAATAACGTCCCACACGATTAGGAAATAATCGTTGAAGCCCATGCCATCAATCACTTGTAACTCATGTCTTAAACGGTCACGATAAACTAGCCATTTACCTTTCGGAACTGCTAATTCCACTAAACGGTGCTTTAAACCAGTTATACATAACTCGGCTAGGAAATCCTTGGATGACATGTTCTTACCATTATCATAATGTGGTAAAACCGGTTGTTTTTTACTAATTTCGGCATGACAGCTTTTTGCTACCTTTTCGTTATTAGTTAAGCATTCTTCAAGTCCCTTTAGCTGGTAGTCATTAATTACGTCAGAACTTGGTTTTAACCAGTTCTGGGTTTCTTCGTGACTTTCACCCAGTGGATTGGTTAGACGGCGATTATCATCTCGAATGCATTGCATTACTTTTAGAGCGAATGCATCATCGCTATTTAGATTTTGGACTCTAGATGATGCAATTAGGCCAACCCCTAATTGTTCTGATAATGGTTTTACTTGTTCAATGTAGTCATTATCTTCTAGTTTTTCTTCACTAATCGCCAAGAAGATATCTCCACCTTCATGACCATTCTTTAGATCACCTATAAAATCGCTCACTGTATCGACTTGGTGTTGTTTAATCAACGCTGCTACCTCGCCATAATCAGGAACAATGATAAAAGTATCTTTGGTAAAACTAAGTACATCATCTATCGAAAGATTTTCGTTTTCCCTTGTTTTAGCTAGAGTTGATAATTTCATGATGTTTTTGTATCCATCATTATTCTTTGCTAAAACAATCAATTGATTTGACTCCTCATCCGCTGAGACATTCTCAACGGAAAAAGTAAGTCCGATAATTGGATGAATATTATTTTTTATACACTTATCATAGAATTCAACTGCACCATACATAACTTTGTCATCAGTCAACGCCAGGTTAGTATACCCACGTTTAATTGCTGTTGAAATTAATTCATCTATTGAGATTGTACTATTCAACAAACTGTATGAACTCATTACGTTTAACGGTGTATAATCCATAAAAATCATCCCTTTCCTTCAACAATTATAACAAAAATATCAATTGGTTGGATTATTTATAACTGTTTTTTACTTCTTAACTGTGGTAAAATTTCTATGAAATGTGAGGTGGATATGATGAAATTCATTATTTCAAATCTATTAGTTATTTTCTGGGCTGTTATCTTCGGTGAAATCATCGGATACATTGCCAGTCAATTAACTGGACTAACCTATAACTTAACTGAAATTGGTGTCGTATCAGCCGTTGTTGTATTAATCGCTGTTAACGCTTTAACACTTATTTCAAAACACTCAGTCAAATAATAAAAGCTCAAGTTAATCAACTTGAGCTTTTTTTGTTTATTCAAATGTTAATTCGTTGTTTGCTAATCCAATCTTAACTGTAGACTTGGCTTTTACCTTATCTGCAATGATTAACTTAGCTAATGGGGTTTCGACATTTCTTGTCACAAATCTTTGTAATGGTCTTCCACCATATTGTGGGTCGTATCCATTATCAGTAATCCAGTCTAGTGCTTCATCACTGACTTCAATCTTGATTTGTTGATCATTTAAACGTTGACCTAATTGGTCGATTAAATGTTTAACAATTTGTCTTACATCCTTCTTGGATAGTGGCTTGAATGTGATGATGTCATCAATTCGGTTTAGGAATTCTGGTTTGAAGCTCTTCTTCAACAAGTCATTGACTTGTTTCTTAGCCTTATCAGAAATGTTTCCGTCCTTATCCAAACCATTCAATAAGATATCAGAACCTAGATTTGATGTCATAATCAATAGCGTATTCTTGAAATCAACTGTGTGGCCTTGGCCATCGGTTAATCTTCCATCGTCTAATACTTGTAGTAAGACGTTGAAGACATCAGGATGCGCTTTTTCTATTTCATCAAACAAAACAATGGTGTATGGATCTCTTCTAACGGCTTCAGTTAATTGGCCACCTTCTTCGTAACCAACGTATCCTGGAGCAGCACCGACAAGTCTAGAAACGGATTCTTTTTCCATGTATTCTGACATGTCAATTCTTACCATGTGTTCTTCTGAATCGAATAGGTTTTCAGCTAATGATTTAGCAAGTTCGGTCTTACCAACACCGGTAGGTCCTAGGAATAGGAATGATCCTAGCGGTTTACTTGGGTCTTGTAGACCAGCTCTAGAACGTAGTACCGCATCGGAAACAGCTTCAACGGCTTCATCTTGACCAACTACTCGCTTATGCAAGTTGTCGTCTAAATGAAGTAGTTTTTCTCTTTCACCTTGCATCAAACGGGCAACAGGAATCTTAGTTTCACGACTTAATACTTCTGCAATACCGTCTTCTGTAACTGATTCACTAACCAACCAGTCGTCTTCATGATCTTGATTTTCCATCTTAGCAAGTTCTTCTTCCAGCTTTGGAATCGTACCATGTTTTAGAATTGCAGCCTTATTTAGGTCGTATGAACTTTCGGCTTGTTGCAAGTCGTTCTTAGCTTGGTCTAATTCAGCCTTCTTGTCACCTAATGTCTTAATGGATGACTTTTCTTGTTGCCATCTAGCGTTTAACTTATTAACAGTTTCCTTTAAGTTAGCTAGTTCTGGTTCTAGTTTGGCCAAACGAACCTTTGATTCGTCATCTTCTTCGTTCTTTAATGCGGCCTCTTCGACTTCGGCACGCATTAACTTACGGTTGGCTTGATCCAATTCAGTTGGATTGGAGTTCATTTCAACTTCGATTGTTGAAGATGCTTCATCAACTAAATCAATCGCCTTATCAGGTAAGAAACGATCTGGAATGTAACGGTCAGCCAACTTTGCAGCAGCAACTAAGGCATTGTCGTGAATTCTTACTCCGTGGTGAATTTCTAGTCGTTCTTTAATTCCACGAAGAATTGTGATGGTATCGTCAACACTTGGTTCATCAACGCTAACCTTTTGGAAACGTCTTTCAAGCGCCTTATCCTTTTGCATGTACTTTCTGTATTCGTCAACAGTAGTTGCACCAATCAAATGGAGTTCACCACGAGCTAACATTGGTTTTAAGATATTTCCGGCATCCATACTACCTTCTGATTTACCAGCACCAACGATGTTGTGAATTTCATCAATGAACATGATAATTTGGCCTTCAGACTTTTTAACAGCCTTTAAAACCGCCTTCAAGCGTTCTTCGAATTCACCACGGTACTTGGCACCAGCAATCAATGAACTCATGTCTAATTCAAACAATGACTTGTCCTTTAGGTTTTCAGGAACATCGTTTACGGCAATACGTTTGGCTAAGCCTTCCACAATAGCGGTCTTACCAACACCGGGATCACCAATCAAAACAGGGTTGTTCTTAGTCATTCTGGAAAGAATTCTAATTACATCTAGAATTTCTTCGTCTCTACCGATAATAGGGCCTAACTTACCTGCTCTGGCTTCGGCAACCAAGTCGACACCATATTTCTTAAGTGCTTGATAATTATCTTCTTGATTCTTTGAAGTCACCTTTTCGCCCCCTCTGATATTTTGTACTACTTCTTCAATCTTTTGTTTTGTAATTCCTTGGTCTTTTACATAGTCGACAACTTTGTTCCCTGTTGTATCCATTAATGCGATTACTAATGTATCAACGGCGACATAGCCATCACCCAAGTTTGTTTTTTCTTTTTCTGCATTTTGTAATAGTTCTAGCATACTGGATGAAATATTTTGTCCATAGGACACGCCTTGGCCATCTACTGTTGCAATTTCATCTAGTTGTTGATCCAATTGCTTTTCGAAATCATCAACGTTCATCCCTGCTTCAGCAAAAATTTGTCTTGCCAATTCACCTGGTTGAACCAATACCTTGAATAAATGGGTAATTGTGATTTCTTGATGTTTGCGATTAGCAGCCACCTTTTGTGCTTCAGCTAACGCTTGTGATACTGCTTCTGTTAATTCATCTGGATTCAATTATTTCACCTACTTAATAAAAAATACCTATGAGAAATCCATCTCATAGGTAAATTTTACCAAAAGGTCACATTAAATCAAATTATTTTGACCTTTTTTGACTAATTATTTTTCTGCGTTTAACTTAGCGATTTCAATGATGACATCACATGCTTTTTCCATTGTTTGAACAGATACATATTCAAAACGACCGTGCATGTTTTCGCCACCGGCAAACAAGTTTGGTGTTGGTAATCCCTTAAATGAGATTGTTGAACCATCAGTTCCCCCACGAACTGGGAAAATGTCTGGTTTAACGTCAACATTATTCATTGCTTCCTTGGCTAAATCAACGACTTCCATGTTCTTTTCGATCACTTCGGCCATGTTGTAGTATTGGTCTTTAACTTCGACGTGAACACGGTCATAATCAAAGCGTTTATTCATTTCATCAGCAATCTTTTTGAAGTATTCTTTTCTTTCTTCAAAACGGTTTCTGTCATGATCTCTGATGATGTAAGACATCTTGGTGTTGTCCGGAGTACCATTGATTTCAAGTAAGAAGTAGAATCCTTCCTTGCCATCAGTGTATTCAGGTCTTTCGTATACAGGTAGTTTAGCATTGAACTCCATTGCTAATAGAGCGGCATTGACCATGACATCCTTGGCTTCACCAGGATGGACATCGGTTCCTTTAATTTCAACGGTTGCACCAGCGGCATTAAAGGTTTCGTATTGTAATTGACCCTTAGCTCCACCATCAACGGTGTAAGCCATGTCAGCACCGAAATCATCAACATCAAACTTCAATGAACCAGTTCCGATTTCTTCGTCCGGACCAAAACCAATTTCGATTTCACCGTGCTTAATTTCAGGATGGTCAATTAAGTACTTCATGGATGAAATGATTTCGGAAACTCCTGACTTATCGTCAGCCCCTAATAAAGTGGTCCCATCAGTTGTGATAAGAGTATCACCATAATACTTATGTAGACTTTCAAATACGTTTGGATCTAAGTTGTATTCACCGTTACCTAATTTGATGTTTGATTTTCCATCATAGTTTTCTACAAATTGTGGGTTCACATTTTCTGAATTAAAATCAGCAGTATCAATATGTGAAATGAAACCAATCTTCTTAACATCTTTGTCGATGTTTGAAGGTAGGGTTGCAAATACATATGCACTTTCTTCATTTGTTCTTACGTTAGATAAACCAATTTCTTTTAGTTCTTCCTTTAATTGGTTTAAAAATACTGTTTCACGGTTTGCTGATGGAATGGTAGTGCTGCTTTCATCAGAACGCGTGTTAATCTTAACGTATCTCAAAAAACGAGGTACTAAGTCTTCATACTTACTCATGGTGTTTCCCCCTAAATAAATTGATATGGATCAGTGTTTATAGAAGATTCTATCACATCTATTGGCCAATCATAATCTTTTGCCCACTCTTTGAACATTTCTGCCAAATATGGTTTGCAAATGCTTTCGATGTGATGGCCGGGATCAACAACTGACATATGGTCAGCAATCATATCATGCCCGACGTGATAATAAACATCCCCGGTAACATAAACGTCTGCACCTTTATCCTTAGCAATGTTATAGAACTTACCACCATCGCCACCTAAAACGGCAACTTTTTTAACTGGCTTATTCAATTCATGACTAATTAGGCGTAGACCGGAAACGTTGAAGTATTGCTTACAATTATGAGCAAATTTTTCGACTGTTGTGGTTTCCTTTAGTTCACCAATTCGACCCATGAAGTATTCAACTCCATTATAATCTCCTTGACTTACTAGTCCTTCAACGTTTCTTAGGTCCATTACTTCAGCTAACCAATCGTTCATACCACCATCAGCGTTATCCAAATTGGTGTGTGCAGAATAAACAACGATGTTGTTCTTAATGATGTCGGCATACATCTTATTTTGTGGGACATCTAAGTCCATGTTTTTAACAGGTCTAAACATCGCTGGATGGTGAGAAAAAATCATATCACAGTCGTTTTCAATCGCTTCTTCAACCACTTCTGGTCTAACGTCTAAGGTTACTAACACCTTATGAATTTCTTGATTAATCGATCCAATTTGCAAACCGATTGGGTCGTGTTCAACCGCAATCTCCTTTGGTGCAAATTTTTCAAACTGGTTAATTAAGTCGAATGCTTTCATTTATAACACCTCTTTAATTTCCTCAATTTCCTTCTTCATTGAATTAATCTTATCAACTGGTTTATCATGCTTGGCCAAGTTCATTTGGTCAATTACCATTTCAATTCTTTCAATTTCGTTTTCCCACTTCTCAACGAAAACATCTGAGTGTTGTTTTAGTAAAAATGGGCCAAACTTAATTTCTTGTTCTGTGTATTTTACTGGTTCGTCGGTCTTTTTCGCAACGATAATTTCATAGGTGTGACCGTCTTCTCTTAAGATGGTTTCATCACTAATTTCATATTGGTTATTCATTAACCATGTTCTCAAACGATCTTCACCAACGTTTGGTTGAAGAATCAATAGTTCGTCGCCTGATAAGTGTGACTTACCGTTTTCTAGGATATTCTTGATTAAAGTTCCACCCATTCCGGCAATGGTAACACAATCAATTTTATCCTCTGGTTGTACTGATAATAATCCATCTGCTAGTCTAGTGTCGATTCGATCACTTAAACCTTCAGCTTTAATTTCTTGAATTGCGTTGTCTAGAGGTCCCTTAGCAACCTCACTAGCAATTCCAAATTCAATTTGTTTTTGTTTCATCAAATAAACTGGCAAGTATGCATGATCAGATCCGATGTCTGCTACTCGACTATTTTGCGGAACAAAATCTGCAACTACTTTCAATCTTTGAGATAACTTATTTGCGTCCATAAAAACACCTTTTCTACTTTGTTATTAGTTATATTATAACCGCTATAGAAAATAAAAAACAGATAGCAAATGCTATCTGTTTTAATTATTATTCAAGGAAATCCTTTAGTTGTTTACTTCTGGATGGGTGGCGTAACTTTCTCAAAGCCTTAGCTTCAATTTGTCTAATTCTTTCACGAGTAACACCAAAGACCTTACCAACTTCTTCAAGGGTTCTAGTACGACCATCGTCTAGACCGAAACGTAATCTTAAAACGTTTTCTTCACGGTCAGTTAGAGTATCTAAGACACCTTCAAGTTGTTCCTTTAGTAATTCGTATGCAGCGTGGTCGGCTGGACTAGTTGCATCTTGGTCTTCGATAAAGTCACCTAAGTGAGAGTCATCTTCTTCACCAATTGGTGTTTCTAGAGAAACTGGTTCTTGAGAAATCTTTAGAATGCTTCTAACCTTTTGAGTTGGCATATCCATTTCAGCACCAATTTCTTCGGGTGTAGGTTCACGACCTAAATCTTGAAGTAATTGTCTTTGAATACGGATTAATTTGTTGATTGTTTCAACCATGTGAACTGGAATTCTGATAGTTCTAGCTTGGTCAGCAATCGCACGTGTAATAGCTTGTCTAATCCACCAAGTAGCGTAAGTTGAGAACTTGAAACCTTTTCTGTAATCAAACTTTTCTACAGCCTTCATTAGACCCATGTTACCTTCTTGGATTAAGTCCAAGAATTGCATACCACGACCAACGTAACGCTTAGCAATTGAAACAACCAAACGAAGGTTAGCTTCAGCTAGTTCTTGTTTAGCTTCTTCGTCGCCTTCTTCGATACGAAGAGCCAAGTCAACTTCTTGGTCAGCAGTTAGAAGCGGAACACGTCCAATTTCTTTTAGGTACATTCTAACTGGGTCGTTAATCTTAACACCAGTAGGAGCTGAAGCTGAGTTCTTCAATTCAGCTTGAGTAACCTTTTTAGCTGCTTCTAGGGCACGTGGATCTGGATCACCATTTTTATCAACAACACTAATACCAGCGTCTTCAATTTTTTCTAGTAATTCGTACATTTCCGTCTTAGCTAGCTTGAATGGCACAGCAATTGTGTCATTAACATCGTCATAAGTAACGTGTCCAACTTTCTTTTGCTTCTTAATTAAAGCGTTGGTTGATTCTTTTAGTTCTTTCTTGTTTAACTTCTTTTCAGCCATTAAAGTGCCTCCTAAATTACGATCTGTCGTTCAACTGTTTTTGTCTTTGTAACTTGATGATTTCCATCGCTAGTTCGGTTTGTTTATCAACATCCCCTAGCTTCTTGGCATCATTCAATTCAGCCTGTTTGTTCTTAAGCTGAACATCGATCGGCGCCTCATTCATTATTATATTAACATAATCGTCAACCTCTTCTTTATTTGGCGCATCGCTTAACGGTAACATTTCGATATTAATCAACATGTTTTGTAACTTTTCTTCTTTAATGAAGTCTTGAAACTCAGCTGATTTATATTCGTCATGTGTTGCCATGTATCCTTGTGCCAATGTATATAGAAGTTGAAAATCATCATCCACAAATGAAAAACCATCTTTACTCATCAAGTGTTGCCACATTTCACGTGACATCAAAATGCGATTAAATAAATATAGTTCCGCCAACTCAACCTTGCTGTGTGATCTGACATTATCAATTGGTTGGATGACTGGATGACCTTGCTGTGGTTCATCCCTTGATTTTTGAATCGACTTGTTAA
The DNA here is from genome assembly GCF_049166695.1 of Apilactobacillus intestinapis. Lineage (NCBI taxonomy): Bacteria > Bacillati > Bacillota > Bacilli > Lactobacillales > Lactobacillaceae > Apilactobacillus > Apilactobacillus intestinapis. Next base: position 190,459 of record NZ_JBMHFD010000001.1, on the reverse strand, counting down.
CATTATTCTTTTGAATATAGGTATTCATTCGATTAGTCAAATCTAACTTGTTCAAGTTAAATTGATCAGATAATTGGTTAACATAAATGTCTCTTTCCAATGGATCGGAAATCTTAGCAACTTCCTGTAAGACATCGTTAATATAACTAATCTGGTCAGTTTCATTATCCAAGTTACGGTTCAACTTGAAGTATCTCATCTTAAACGAAAGTGGTGATTCATAGGCGGAATGCATATAACTAGCAAACTTTTCCTCACCATATTGTTTACGATATTCATCGGGATCAATTCCCTCAGGCATTTGAATAACACCTAGAGATAAATCTGTATTACCTAATAATGACAATGCTCGATTAATCGCATTTTGCCCCGGTGCATCACCATCATAACAAACGCTAACGCTTGGTGTTAAACGTTTAATCGTAGCAATTTGTTCGGTGGTAAGACTAGTTCCCATTGAAGCAATTCCGTTGGTCACACCTGATTGATAAGCAGATATAACATCCATGAATCCTTCAAACAAGATAACATTTTTTTGCTTTTGAATGGTTGTCTTGGCATCAGATAGGTTGAATAAGACTTTTCGTTTGTTGAAAATGTCAGTTTCAGGACTGTTTAGGTATTTTGCCGTTGAGGCATTTTTATCCATTACACGTCCTGAGAAACCAATCAGATTACCAAATTCATTTTTAATTGGGAACATGATACGGTCAAAGAAACGATCACGAAGTTTACCATCATCAGTTTCAATAAATAGACCAGATTTTCTCATATCATCATATTGAACTTTCTTGTTTTCCAAAAACTTATTTAAGATTTGTTCCTTAGGTGCAAATCCCAAACGGTAGAACTTGATGGTGTCATCAGTCAATCCACGTTCGTGCAAGTAATCTAATGCCGGTTGTCCCACTTCAGTATTCATCAAAATATGACTATACAATTCTGTGGCTAGCTCATGCATATCGATTAACTTTTTCTCAACCGGATTGATGTTTGATTTAGCTTTATTGGAATGCTTATATTGGTCTGGAATTTCAATTCCTTGCATATCAGCAACTCTCATTACCGCTTCCGGATATGAAAGATTTTCCAATTCCATCATGAACTTAAAGACGTTCCCACCTCTTCCACAACTGAAACAGTGAAAGATTTGTTTTTGTTCATTAACAGAAAATGATGCAGTGTTTTCATTATGAAATGGACATATACCAAATAGATTACTACCAGATTTTTTCAATGAAACAAACTGACCAACCACATCGGCAATGTTGGTTTCATTTCTAATCTGATCAATTACTTCTTCAGGAATCATTGTCAGCATATCTCCTTTCACTGATAAAAGTCGCACCGATTTTTAGTGCGACTTTTGTTAAAAATACGAATAAATATTATACAGTATTTTATCAACCCATCATATGTTTGTCTATCAATTCTATTTTACGATTAGTTGGTTTAAATCAGCAAACCAGTTAATCATGTTTGATAACTTAGTTAGTTCACGTAAGTGATTGTTCTTAACGTTTTCATCTTTAGCCATAACCATTGTTTGGTCAAAGTAGTCGTTAATTGAATCCTTCAAGTCGAATAATTTGTTGTATTCTTCGTTTGCACTTAGTGAGAAGAAATCACCTGAGATTGATTCAACATTTGAATGAAGGTTCTTTTCAGAATCGTTTTCAAATAATGATTCATCAACATTTAAGTCGTCTGCGGCAAAGTCTTGCTTTTCTGAAATTCTTAGAACACGAGTTAATGCTTCAACAGATTCCTTGAAGTTATCATCTTCCTTGTGTTCGTTTAGAATATCGGCAACGTTAAAGATAAATTCAATATTATCGTTGTTTGAGTTACCTGCAGCATCGATAATATCATGTCTAATCTTGTCAGCCTTTAGTTGCTTAACAATTCTATCCTTGATGAATGAAACGATTTCGCTAATTTCCTTGTTTTGATCCAAGTCAGGAGCAACGTTTGCATCCTTTTCAGCGTTGATAAATGCTTCCATCATTTCAGTTAAGTTGAAGTTTAATTCTTCGTTCTTAACAATTCTAACGATACCGTTAGCTTGTCTTCTCAATGCGTATGGGTCATTTGAACCGCTTGGAATCATACCAGCGGCAAAGAAAGTTAGGATACTGTCAAACTTATCAGCTAGGGAAAGAACTGAACCAACCTTGGTTGCTGGTAGTTCACCTGTTGCTGAGATTGGCATGTAGTGTTCACGAATAGCAGTAGCAACAGCTTCATTTTCACCCTTTAATAGAGCGTACTTTTCACCCATTACACCTTGTAGTTCTGAGAATTCACCAACCATACCGGTTACTAAATCGAACTTGTAAATTTGAGCAGCACGTTTAACATCTTTTAGTTCTTGGTCGCTTAGTTTAGCATGTTGACCAATTACTTCGGCAATCTTTTCAACACGTTGCATCTTTTCAAAAATAGTTGAAATCTTGTCGTGGAAGCTTACCTTCTTTAGCTTGTTTACGTAGAAGTCGATATCCTTAGCTTGATCTTCTTGGTAGAAGAACATTGCATCTTCTAGACGTGCAGTAAGCACTTTTTCGTTACCAGCAATCACGTTTTCGATGTATTCGCTGTTACCGTTTCTAACTGAGATAAAGAATGGTAAGATGTTACCATTTTGATCGTTAACGTAGAAGAATCTTTGGTTATCCTTCATTGAAGTAATTAGAACTTCTGAAGGTAGTTGTAGGTATTTTTCATCGAACTTACCAAAGAATGCAGTTGGCCATTCAACCAAGTTGTTAACTTCTTCAAGTAGACCTGGGTTGATGTTAATTACCCAGTTGTTTTCATCTTGAATTTCTTTAATTTGTTTTACGATTAAGTCTTTACGTTTTTGAGCATCAACAATTACAAATTGTTCTTTTAGCTTTTCTTCGTATTCATCAGCTGAGTTAATGGTTGTGTCTTGACCTAAGAATCTGTGGCCACGACTAACGTTTGAAGCAGTAACGTCTAGAATTTGAATTGGTAATACTTCGTCATCTAATAGAGCTACCATCCATCTAATTGGACGAATGAAGTCTAAACGGTAAACGTTCCACTTCATTAGTGTTGGGAATGTCATGCTTGTGATAACATCCTTTAGTCCCATTAGAACTTCTTTAACAGGCTTTCCGGCGATGTGTTTTTCAACAAAAACATATTCAGTACCCTTAACTTCTTTAAAGGTAATATCGTCTGTGCTTAAGCCTTGTCCCTTAGTGAAACCAATGGCTGCTTTTGACCAGTTGCCTTCGTCATCTAAAGCAATCTTCTTAGCAGGACCCTTTACAGTTTCGTTTACGTCAGGTTGTTTGTCAGCTAAACCTTCAATTTGGATAGTTAAACGACGAGGAGTTGAGAATGGCTTAACAGCATCAAAATCGATTCTTTGATCTTTTAAGTAATCTTCAGTCTTCTTAACTAATTGTTTGATACTAGGAGTTACCACATGAGCTGGCATTTCTTCTAGTCCAATTTCAAGTAAAAATGTGTGAGCCATTATTTTTCCTCCTTGTTTTCATCATCTTTTAGAAGAGATTGTCTTAATTTTTCATCTTTGATAAGTGGGAAACCACGTTTCTTTCTTTCAGCAATGAAGGCCTTAGCGATTTCTCTAGCCATTCTTCTGATTCTTGAAAGATATCCGGCACGTTCAGTAACTGAAACGGCACCTCTAGCATCTAATAAGTTAAATGTGTGGCTACATTTTAGAACGTAGTCGTATGCGGGGTGAACTAAGCCGTTTGCGATTTGTTTTTTAGCTTCTGTTTCGAAGTCATCAAACATCTTTAATAACATTTCTTGGTTACTTTCTTCGAAACTGTATTTTGAGTGTTCGTATTCTGGTTCCTTGAAGATGTCACCGTACTTAACACCATCACTCCATTCTAGTTCAAAAACATTGTTAACGTCTTGAACGTATGAAGCAAGTCTTTCTAGACCATAAGTGATTTCTGAAGCAACTGGGTTCATTTCTTGACCACCAACGATTTGGAAGTAAGTAAATTGAGTAACTTCCATTCCGTCTAGCCAGATTTCCCAACCAACACCGGCACAACCCATTGATGGGTTTTCCCAGTTATCTTCAACGAAACGAATATCGTGTTCTTCTGGGTTAATGCCAAGTTCTTTTAAACTATCCAAGTATAGTTCTTGGATGTTTTCAGGAGATGGTTTCATGATTACTTGGAATTGGTGATGTTGGTATAAACGGTTAGGGTTTTCACCATATCTACCATCAGCAGGTCTTCTAGAAGGTTCAACGTATGCTGCGTTCCATGGTTCAGGTCCAATTGCACGTAAGAATGTGTATGGACTCATAGTTCCGGCACCCTTTTCAGTATCGTATGCTTGCATTAACATACAACCTTGTGATGACCAGTATTGTTGTAATTTTAAAATGATGTCTTGCATTGACAACTTTTCTGTCATGTTACTTCCTCCTAATAAACGAATGGCATAAAAAAAACCTATGCAAAAAGTATACTTAAATACAGTTTACATAGGGACGATTATTCGCGGTTCCACCCTACTTCTGACTTTCGTCAGCAGCTTGATTTCTTTGGTTCAAAAAGTGCCAATCATTGAAAAATGCAAGTAGCTCACACTATCCTACTATCGCTGGATATCATTTTATTCAATGACCCTCTTTTGTCATTACCATTCGTATTTATTTAACTTAATTATAGTTTACAATTGCTAAAAAATCAATTCTATAATCTTAGGTCATTCATTTGATCTAAGAAACTTTTACTCTTTAAATGAATCCCTACAGAATCCGAGTAAATCTTATCGAGTAACATTCTTAAATTTTGCTTTGTATTGTCATTTACGTTAACGTTACCCAATTTATTTAAATCAATAATTGAAAAACGACGTAAATAATAAATGGTCTTTTGATCTAAGTGCAAACGATTAGCATCTAAATGAAAGTGATTTTGGCAAATCAATCCACCATAGGCTTCAGAATAGTCAAAGTTAAGATCAGTACGACCACAAATGGCGCATCCCCTTAGTTCAGGTTGTACCCCAAACTCACCTAAAAGTTGGATTTCACAGATGTTGGTAATCACCTCAGGGTCAACCCCGTTATCGATCAATCGTAACGCTGCAAACAACTGGTTGAACCAATGCGGAATTGGTGTTGAGTCAGGAAATGCAACGTCGACTAAAGACATAATGTAAGTAGCATAGGCATTTAAGAAAATATCCTCGCTAATGTTTTCATAATGGTCAGTATCTAATCCACTATAAATATAAGATAAGTTTTCAGCATTTATCTTTCCAGAATACGTACCATAGGTAAAAGGCAAGATATCCGCCATCATCTTAAAGCCCCTTTTTCGAGCGCCTCGAATGAAAAACATCTTCTTGCCTGCCTCGGCCGTTAAAAACTTAACTAACATATCATTTTCTTTAAAGTTCTTTCGGTATAGTAAAATACCGTGAAAATTCATATATGTTTGTGAATCCATTTTTATTCACCGACCATTTTTAAAATTTTAGTAATTATCTTTCTTGTATCCTAATGACTTAAGAACGGATGATTCATTACGCCATCCAGGATGAACCTTAACCCAAAGTTTTAGATAAACCTTGCTACCTAATAAGTCTTCGATATCTTGTCTTGCAAGTGTTCCAATCTTCTTTAGCATTGATCCTTGCTTACCAATTAAGATTCCCTTTTGTCCAGGACGGTCTACTAAGATATCAGCTTGGATATCTACATTGCCGTTTTCCTTGGTCTTCATGCTTAAGATATCAATCGCAATTGAGTAAGGGATTTCGTCTCTTGCTAACATTAAGATTTTTTCTCTGATTAATTCAGCAACGATAAAACGTTCTGGGTGATCAGTTACTTCGTCTTCTGGGTAGTATTGTGGACCCGCTGGTAATAATTGTTTTAAGTTGTCCATCAATTCATCAACGTTGTTACCTTGTAGTGCTGAAATTGGGAAAACTTCTTTCCAATCAAGCGCTTTCTTGTAAATATCCATGATACTTAGAAGTTTATTTGGATTAATTTCATCAATCTTGTTGATGATTAAGTAAACTGGTTTATCAATATCCTTTAAACGGTTAATGATAAAGTTATCTCCCGCACCTCTTGTTTCAGTGGCACTTACCATGAATAAAACAGCATCAACTTCTTTTAAAGCTGAAAAAGCTGATTTTTCCATGAAATCATCTAATTTATTATTTGGTTTGTGAATTCCTGGGGTATCCAAGAAGACAATTTGTGATTCATCATCGGTGTATACACCTTGAATCTTGTTTCTAGTTGTTTGTGCTTTATCACTCATAATGGCAATTTTTTGACCGATAATACGGTTCAAGAATGTTGATTTACCAACATTTGGTCTACCAACGATTGCTACAAATCCTGAATGAAAGTTTGGATCAAATTCCATAATAATTCCTCCGTGCTGTTAAAGTCCAAATATAATTGGAACATATACCAATAATCCGATGATTGCTGCAAAGATTGACGCAATGACCACACCTGCGGCAGCGACGTCTTTGGCCTTCTTGGCAATTTCATCGTACTTATTACCAACAATTAAATTAACAATTGATTCACATAACGTATTTACAACTTCAGCGATTAAAACAATAAATATTGCTAACAAAATCCAAACCCATTGGCTCAAATCAATCTTAAGAATAAAAGAAATAATCACTACGACTAAAGATGCAATTAGATGAAATCTAAAGTTACGTTCTGTCTTGCATAATATTACTAAACCATCAAAAGCGTGCTTAAAGGATTCAGCAAAACTACGATTTTTTCTGACTACTTTTTTATCTCTTAAGCCCATAGTCATCCATAATCTTTCTTTGCAATGGGAACATAACATCTTCATCTTCTTGCTTCATGTGATCATAACCATTTAAGTGTAGGAATCCATGAACAACAAGGAAACCTAATTCACGTTCATATGAGTGGTCTAAAAATTCTGCTTGTTCAGCAACCTTATCGATTGAAACAAAGATGTCACCAATGTTTTCTGGGATTTCTGCGGCCATTTCATCATCCATAATTAATGGAAAATCGTCATCACCGTCTTCAATCGCAAAACTAATAACATCAGTTGCGCGGTCAACACCACGATACTTACTGTTAATCTCCTTAATTTCGTCATTATTAACGAATGTTACTGACATTTCAGTATTATCCTTAAGGTCTAATGCCTTGCTAGCAAATTGCAATACATCTTCCACTAAATCGATGTGTTTTTTGTCTACACCGTCTTTTGTCTTATCGTAAATTTCTAAATCCATTCTGGTACTCCTGTTATAAAATTTCTAGTTTTGTTGATATTCTTCGTAGGCATCGATAATTCTAGCAACCACTGGATGTCTAACAACATCCTTAGAATCAAACTTAACAAAACGAATTTTTTCAACATTTTGTAAGATTGATTGGGCTTGAACTAGTCCACTACTTGCATGTTTAGGCAAATCAATTTGAGAAATATCACCGTTAACAATCATCTTTGAACCAAAGCCAAGACGAGTTAAAAACATCTTCATTTGAGCAGTTGTGGTGTTTTGGGCTTCGTCTAAGATAACGAAAGCAGAGTCCAATGTTCTACCACGCATATATGCTAATGGAGCAATTTCAATAACTCCTCTTTCCATCAATCTAGCAGTGTGTTCACGACCTAGAATTGAATGAAGTGCATCGTAAATTGGTCTCAAGTATGGATCAACTTTTTCTTTTAAATCACCTGGTAGAAAACCTAGGCTTTCACCGGCTTCAACGGCAGGTCTTGTCAAAATAATCTTTTCGACATCACCGTGCTTTAATGCTGCGATTGCCATAACCACAGCTAAGTATGTTTTACCAGTACCGGCTGGTCCAATTCCGAAAGTAATATCATTACGTTTTACGGATTGAACGTATTGGCGTTGACCAAAGTTCTTAACACGGACTGGTTTACCTTTAAAGTCTTTGATTAATATTTGATTGTATAGCTCTTTAAAATAGCTTAACGTATCATTTTTGGCCATATTCATAGCAGAAACAAAGTCACTGCTATTCAATGTGACACCATTTTGAATTAAGTCCATTAAGTTCTTAAAAATTGAAATAACTTTATTAACATTATCTTCACTTCCGGATACCTTTACATTGGTTCCAAAAGCATTAATTGATACTTCCATACCCTCTTCAAGAATTGTAACGTATTTATTTTGTGCCCCTAACAACTTAGGTTCAAAATCTAAATTATGAATAATAAATTCTTTGGTTACTTCAGTTTGTTCTGTCAATATAGCGACCCCTTTTTTATTGATAATCAAATATTAGCACAGATTTAGACTTTAAAAAAGTTATTAATATGTACTAACAAAGCATGATTGTGGCATAACACGATCATACTTTATAAATAATTAGCTTAAGTGAGCTTTTACAGATTGGTTAACTTCGTTTCCGTCAGCTTTACCCTTAACCTTAGGCATGATAGCACCCATTACTTTACCAAAATCAGACATTGCTGAAGCACCAACTTCACTGATAGTTTCTTCAACTACCTTGTCAATTTCTTCTTTTGACATTTGTTTTGGAGCGTACTTGCTTAGCACAGCCAATTGTTCTTCTTGTTCGGCAACTAAATCATCTCTACCACCATCTTTGAATTCAGCAATAGATTCCTTAACTTGCTTAACTTCACGACTGATAACAGTTAGTTCTTCGTCATCACTTAAATCATGACCTAAAGCAACTTTTTCGTTAGTTAGGGCTGATTTTAGAGAACGAATAACGTTCAAAGCAGTTTTGTTGTGTTCCTTCATTGCATTTTTAAGATCTTCATTAAGACTTGTAGCGATACTCATTATAGTTTCCCTCTTTCAAAATATTCATCTTAGTTTTAGCAAAAAAAACGTCCCTGAAATAACAGGAACGTTTTTAGTAATTAAAAGCGACGGCTTTTTTTCTTGTTGTTGCGCTTTCTTGCTGCTTCAGATTTTAATTTACGTTTAACACTTGGTTTTTCGTAGAATTCTCGTTTACGGTATTCACGTAAAGTACCGTTCTTGGAAACTGTACGTTTGAAACGACGAAGAGCATCATCAAGAGATTCGTTTTTACGAACGACTGTTTTTGACATATGAAAATTCCCTCCCTCCGAGCTCGAAATACAACAGTTACTTTTTTTATTTATTAAAACTGTTCTTAATAATTATACAAAACAATATTTATAACGTCAATATTACATTTCAATTTAAAACTACTTTTATGACAGTTTTTTAGATATAATAAAGTCGTAAAAAAAGGAGTGATTTTGATGAAACATATTAATATCTTTGCCATCTCAGATTCTAGTGGTGAAACAGCGATGCAAGTAGCTAAAACCGCTGGTGCACAATTTGAAAGTGCCGATATTTCATACGAACGATACCCATTTATCACTACCGAATCAATGTTAAGTGGTATCTTAAAAATTGCTAAACAAAAAGAAGCTGTCATTTTTCATACCCTAGTGAACGCCGATTTAAGTAAACTAATTGAAGATTTTGCAATGGCCAATAATTTACAAAACGTTGACTGTGTTCAAAAACCCATGAAGGCCATTAGTAACCAATTAGGTTTTAACCCTGAACGTGTCAGCGGTCTTGTTCATGACTTAAATGACGACTACTTTAAGCGCATTGAAGCGATGGAATTTTCCGTTGAAAATGATGATGGAAGCAATCCTCAAAACCTAACAAAAGCAGATGTCGTGATCCTAGGAATTTCTCGAACATCAAAGACACCGCTATCACTTTACCTTGCAAACAAGCAAGTGAAGGTTTCAAACGTACCAATTGGTCCTACCATCCAATTACCTAAAGAAGTCTTTGATGTTGATCCAAAGAAGATTATTGGTCTTACCAGCGTAACTAAAGATATTCAAAAAATTAGAAAAGCCAGAATGGCATCATATGGTATCGATGAAGATACACCATATTCAAACTCAAAGAACATTGACGAAGAATTAGAATATGCTAACAACTTATACCATAAACTGGGTTGTCTCATTATCGACGTCCACGATAAATCAATCGAAGAAACTGCTACCGTAATTATGGAAAGTCTTGATTTAGATTCATACCAATAAAAAAAGAGCTTAACAGCTCTTTTTTATTTTTATTGATTTAAAATATCATCCATCAAATTGTTATTGAATTGTTGTTCCTTTAACATTTTAACTTCGAAGTAATGTGGAGACAACTTCTTCTTGGTTCCTTCAACAGCAACAGCTGGTGTTTCCATAATCTTTGGAACATCAACTAAAGATTCGTGGTGAGCAATGTAGTTCAAAGCATCGAACCCGATTGTTCCCAGACCGATAATTTCGTGTCTATCCTTGTGACTACCGAAATCATTCTTAGAATCATTTAAATGAACAACTTTTAATCGATCTAAACCAATTACATGGTCAAATTCATTTAAAACGCCGTCAAAGTCTTCTTTAACGTTGTAACCAGCATCATTAGTATGACAAGTGTCGAAAGTAACGGATACTTTATCGTTATCCTTAACACCATCAATGATTTGAGCAATTTCTTCGAAGGTACGACCAACTTCTGTTCCCTTACCTGCCATGGTTTCCAAAGCAATTTGAACCTTTTGATCTGGTTCAATGACTTCATTTAAACCTTTGGCAATTTGAGCAATTGCTTTATCTGCACCTTCACCAACATGAGAACCAGGATGTAACACAATTTGTGTTGCTCCAATGGCTTCAGCACGTTTAACTTCTTCGTGTAAGAAATCAACACCAAACTTAAAGTTTTGTGGCTTGGTAACATTTCCTAAATTAATGATGTATGGAGCATGAACAACGGTTTCCAAAATACCATGTTCTTTCATGTATTCCTTACCGTCTTCGGCTCTTAATTCATCAATTGGCTTTCTTCTGGTGTTTTGAGGAGCACCAGTGTAAACCATAAATGCATTTTCACCATAGCTGTCAGCTTCTTTAGCAGAACCCAAAAACATGGTTGAGCCATTCATGCTAACGTGAGATCCGATTAAAAACTTACTTGTCATTACTAATCATCCTCATTTCATCAACAAATTTTTCTGAAGAGTCTGCAGATTCCCATCCACAGTACTTTTCATAGAATTCTTCATACTTCTTATCGTAATCAGAATACTTCTTTTCCTTGTTAAATGCATCAATTTGCTTGTAAAAATCATCTTCAACTTCAACAACAGGTCCAGGTAATTCTGTTCTGTAGTCAAAGTAGAAACCACGAATATCATCTTCATAATGTTTTAAATCATATGCATAGAACAACATTGGTCGTTTCAAGTTAGCATAGTCAAACATTACTGATGAGTAGTCTGTGATTAACAGATCAGACATTAGGTATAAATCACTGATGTCTTCTTCAACCATGATGTAAACACGGTCTTCAAAGCCCTTAATATCAATGAAGTCTTTTACAAGGTAATGTGGTCTGATAATTAATACAGCGTTGTCGTCAACTTGTTCAAAGAAAGTCTTTAAACTAAATGGCAATTCAAAGTTGTAAACACCCTTACGTTTGTAATTATCATCACGCCAAGTTGGTGCATAGGTGATTACGTTTAAATCATCTCTACCAAGGTATTTTTTCTTAAGTCTACTAATGTTATCTTGATTGTCACCATAGTATAAGACGTCATTTCTTGGGTATCCAATATCTAAGAAGTGGTTATTAAAATCAAATGCTCTAGCAAAGATATCCTTAGAGTATTGATTTGGTGCAATTAAGTAATCCCAACGATGGGCTTCATTAGTAAAGTTTTGCTTGTACTTTTCAGTATTAGTACCTGGCATCATAACGTTTTCGATATCAGTACCTAGTTTTTTCAAAGGAGTACCATGCCATGTTTGCATGTATACAGTACCCTTATTCTTATTCCACCATTTTGGTGTTCTAGAATTAAATACCCAGAAGTTAGCTCTGGCCATCACCCATACCCATTTAGGCATGAACTTTCTGACCATCTTAATATTAGGATATAATTCCTTGAAAGTATTATATTGAGCCTTTCTAACAGTAAAGTATGCTTTTGATTTATCTTCTGGATACTTTTCAATCCATTTTTCGTAAATAGCTGCCGGGTTATCATTGATATCCTTACCCTGGAAACTTTCAAAAACAACTAAATTCTTCCTTACTGGTAAAGTAATCAAAATATTATTAAGCATAATCAATACGCGACGAATTGACTTCTTAATAAATCTAATTACTTTTTTCTTCAATTTCATCATACGACAATTTCAATCCTTTTAACTTTTAACTAAATGTAATCCACGAAACGAGCTCTGAACTTGTAGTGTAGATGTGATCCAACCAATAGGAAGAATAGCACTGTTAGCCAGAAGATTAACATCAACATTGGTTTTTGCCAGAACCAAGCTTCACCTAACATTGATTCTCTAAATCCAGAAACAATGTAGAAGAATGGGTTCAATTGTAAGAATCTTACAAAGAATGCTGGGAAAGCATTTGTTTCAAAGTTAAATAGAACTCCAGACATGTAGAACAATACTCTCATGATTGATTGTAAGAAGATACGGTAATCACGAACAAGAATTGTTACAGTTGAGTTGAAAATACCGAATGCTAATAGCCAACAAATCATTGCAAAGAAGTAGTATAGCCATTGAATCCAGTATAGGTTAGGTAGTACTCCACCCTTTAGGTAACCTAAGATAATTGAACATGCTAGCATAGCCCAGAATGAACTTAAGTTAGTTAGAATCTTAATTGATGGTAGAACACTAACTGGGAACTTCATTTTTGAAACCATACCAACTTGTTGGTAGATACTCTTTGAAGCATCTAAAGTAACACTGTTCATGTAGAACCATGGTGTGATACCGATAACCATCCAAGTTAGGTAATCAACACTTCCAGATGTACCCTTCTTCAAACCAACACCGAATACTAACCAGTAAATTAAGATTTGAATAATTGGGTATAGGTATGCCCAAACAATACCTAGATAATGACTTTGATAATCTGACTTATCTTGGTACTTTGAGACTCTAAACATTATTGGTAAATTTTGAATTTGCTCTTTGATTAATGTAATGACTTCCTTCAAGTCGATCACACTTCCTTTACTTTAAAGTTTTAATATATCTGTCGATTACTCGACTTGTTGCAAAACCATCATTGTACTTGTTCCAATGGTGATTGAAATTGGTAAAATCTGTTTGTTTATCTTCACTAATTGCTTTTCTTAAATCATCCAAGGATGTAATTGGGTTTGTAGGTAACCAATTCAATAAATCATCTTGAATCCCTGGATTTTGTTTATATTGGTCTAAATCAAACATAAAGAACAATAGAGAATGTGCATTAGGCAGTAGTGAATAATCAAAAGCAACTGATGAATAGTCAGTTACCAAGGTATCAGTTACAGCCAACAAATCTGTGGTTGATAATTGATTTGAAAACATCACGTTTGGATTCTTTGATTCCTTTTGCAATTTTTCTTCTAAGTCCTTTAGAAGTGGGTGTAGTTTTACGACTACCATTGCATTAGGATCATTTGATAAGGCCTTAATAACACCCTTAGGTGGATTAAATGACCTTCCCTCATCACGATATGTTGGTGCGTATAGGATTACTCGTTTGTCCTTTAATTGGGGAGCAAAACTATAAACACGTCTTCTGGCAATATTCTGCCATTTTTCCTTAAATAATCTATCAGATCTTGGATAACCAATCATCTTCATTTTATCAAAGGAAACATGATAACTGTTCTCAAACACATGCCCCATTGTTTCGGAAGCAACAACGTATTCATCAAAACTGTTATAAACCTTTTGAAAACGACGTTTGTCGGAAGCACTTCTATCCTTAGTAGAAGCATCTTCCCAGCCAAACTTCTTAATTGCTCCGTTGGCATGCCATAATTGAACAACCTTTAAATCCTTTGGATGGGCAATGCCCCCCATGAATGGAAAGTAATTGTCACAAAAGACAACGTTACTTGCCATTATCTTTGGAATTAAATCAAATATTAATTTGAAACCATCCCTAAATAAGACGGTCTTAATTCCATATGCAGCTAAATCAGTCGCAGCTGCTTCGCTTGATGATTCATAATATACATATAGCCTTTTATTTTTTGGCAATCGACGAGCCATCGATTTAATTAATCCAAGATTATTATCAAAGCTCATTATGTAAATTACATTCTCTTTTTTTCTGAAATAAAATAGTAAAGATACTATCTTAATTAAAAATATATACATAACCTTCAAAACAGATCCCACCATATTTAAAAACTATCACACAATCCAGTATTATATCACACTTAATGTATAAAAATTATTACATTTAACTATTCAACCTTGTGTTCATAGAAATGCCCCATAATAGTAGATGCTTCAGTCACACTTGCAAATGCGTGTTCATCCGATTCATCTAAAGCTTCCTGTAACTCAGATAGTTCATATCTTGAAATGGTCGTAAATAGAATTGTTTTTTCATCATGCTTGTACGCACCCTCAGCACCGTGAATGATGGTAATTCCACGTGGAATGTGGTTTTGAATACTATCAATCACCGTCTTTGGATGATCGGTTACAACCAACACCTGCATTCTTTGTTGACGGGTGTAGGCAAAGTCGATTGCCTTAGCATTTACCACGATACCAATTGCTGAGTAGAATGCATATGGCCATCCATACGTAAATCCAGCCGCGGTAATAATGAAGATATTGAAAGCAATGTTAATCGTTCCAATACTCCTCCCCGTCTTTCTTCTGATAACGATTCCTAAAATGTCCAATCCACCTGTAGAAATCTCGTTTTTCAAACTCATCCCAGTTCCAAAACCATTAACTACACCACCAAAGATGGCACAAATCATTGGATCATTGGTTAAATACACCGGATGCAATGACTTAATCATAAAACTGGCTAGAAAGACAGTTAAGATGGTAAAGCAAGTAAATTGATGACCGATTTGTTTCCAGGCCAGTATAAAAAATGGAATATTTAATACAAATAAACCAATCGAAGGAGAAATGGAGAATGGTAAAAATCTCCCGGATAAAGTATTAATCAACTGTGATAAACCAGTGAATCCAGATGAGTAGATTTTACCTGGTGTCCAGAAAAAATTCATGGCAATTGATACCATGATTCCGTACATAAAAGCAGTTGATGCTTTCGCTAAGTATTGATGTCGTCTTAAAATCCTTTGAACATCGTCCATAAGTTTCATAACCTCTCATTTAATATGAAAATAGTATAACATAAATACGGATTAAAAAAAGACTTCCATAATGGAAGTCTTTCTTTATTATTAAGATTCTGGTTCGTCTTCAGCTTCTAGTCCTAAGTCATCTAATTGTTTCTTAGAAACAGGTGCTGGAGCGTTAGTCATTGGTTCAGTAGCCTTTGAATTCTTAGGGAATGCAATAACATCTCTAATGTTTTCAGTTTGTGCTAATAATCTAGCAAAACGGTCTAAACCGATAGCTAAACCACCATGAGGTGGGAAACCGTAGTCTAAGGCGTCTAGGAAGTAACCAAATTGTTCTTGGGCACTTTCTCTAGTAAAGCCTAAGGCCTTTAACATCTTCAATTGTAGTTCCTTAGTATGGATACGGATTGATCCACCACCAAGTTCAAGACCATTCAAGATAATGTCGTAACTTTGAGCGTGAGCCTTGTGAGGATCTTCGCCGTCGTTTAGGTAATGTTCATCACCTTCGTTAGGCATTGTGAATGGATGGTGAGCTGGAACCCATCTGTCGATACCTTCGTCGTAGTCAAATAATGGCCAGTCAACAACCCATAAGAAGTCAAAGACGTCAGATGGAATCATGTCTTGTTCCTTAGCGATTGCACATCTTAGGTACCCTAATGTGTCAGCAACAACCTTGTCTCTGTCAGCAGCGAATAGTAATAAGTCGCCTGACTTAGCTTCAGTAGCTGCAAGCATTTGGTCAACAACATTTTGGTCATCAAAGAACTTAGCGATTGGTCCAGTTAAACCATCATCAGTAACCTTCATCCAAGCAAGGCCCTTGGCACCAAATCTTTCTACGTATTCAGCATACTTATCAATGTCTTTTCTTGAGTACTTGTCAGCACCGCCAGGAACGGCAATTGCTTTTACCTTACCGCCGTTTTCGATTGCGCCACTAAATACCTTGAAGTTAACATCTTTAACGATGTCTGATAGATCCTTTAGCTCCATACCAAATCTAACATCTGGTTGGTCGGTACCAAAGCGATCCATTGATTCTTGCCAAGTAATGCGCTTGAATGGAGCCTTGATATCGATGTTTAAAGTATCCTTCATTACCTTAACGATTAAACCTTCAGTTAGGTCTTGGATATCTTCAGCATTTAAGAATGAAGTTTCCATATCGATTTGGGTAAATTCTGGTTGTCTGTCACCACGTAGGTCTTCATCACGGAAACAACGAGCAATTTGGTAGTAACGGTCAAAACCTGAACCCATCAATAATTGCTTAAATAATTGTGGTGATTGTGGTAGTGCGTAGAATGAACCATGGTAAAGTCTTGAAGGAACAAGGTAATCACGAGCACCTTCTGGAGTTGAAACTGTTAAGTTAGGAGTTTCAATGTCGATAAAGCCATTGTTGTTAAAGTATTCGTGAACTGCTTGAGTAATCTTACTTCTTAAGATAATTCCACGTTGTACTTCTGGACGTCTTAAGTCTAAGTATCTGTACTTCAACTTAGTTTCTTCTGAAGCTGTGATGTTGTCCTTAATATCAAATGGAGGGTTTTCAGACTTATTTAAGATTTTTACTTCTGAAACAGCAATTTCAATCTTACCAGTGTTAATGTCTGGGTTAACTTCCTTTTCACTTCTGGCAACTACAGTTCCCTTTACTTCGATTACATATTCATTTCTTAATTGATCAGCGATTGCCAATGCATCAGCACTGTTCTTGTCACTAAATACTAGTTGGACAATTCCTTTACGGTCTCTTAAGTCAACGAAGATTAATTTACCTAAGTCACGACGTTTGGCAACCCATCCGTCTAAGCATACTTCTAGGTTTAAGTAGCTTTCGTCTACTAAACCACAATAAGTTGTTCGGTTCATAATATCTCTCCTAATCTTATTCTTTATTTAAAGTTCTTTGAAATTAATTCTGCAAAGTTATCTTTTACTTCATTAATATCTACAGCAACTTCGTTTCCATCAGCCATGTTCTTAACATGAATGGTGCTTGATTCTAGTTCTTTATCACCTAATGTTAAGGTAAACTTAGCATCTAGCTTATCGGCACTCTTGAATTGTGCCTTTGGCTTACGTGCTAAGTAATCTTTATCAGCCTTAAAGTCTTGCTTTCTTAAAGCTTGAACAACCTTAAGTGCTTCAACACTAGCATCGTCACCAATTCCAACTACATAGGCGTCTAAACCAAATGTATCTGGGAATTGGAAGTTCTTTGAATCCATAAGTAGTAGTAATCTTTCTACCCCTA
This sequence comes from Apilactobacillus intestinapis, assembly GCF_049166695.1. Lineage (NCBI taxonomy): Bacteria > Bacillati > Bacillota > Bacilli > Lactobacillales > Lactobacillaceae > Apilactobacillus > Apilactobacillus intestinapis. Next base: position 172,973 of record NZ_JBMHFD010000001.1, on the reverse strand, counting down.
GACCAAATCCAACACCTGGCATTTGAGGACCACCTAGTTCTTCAACTAAGCCATCGTATCTACCACCGGCACAAATTGTAGTGTAGCCTTCACCTAATTCCTTAGCGTTGGCCATGATTTCAAAGATTGTGTGGTTGTAGTAGTCCAATCCACGAACCATAGTGTGATCAACATCGTATTTGATGCCTAAATCATCCAATAGTCTAGTTACCTTATCGAAATGCTTTTGAGCATCATCAGTTAGGTAATCTAGAATTGATGGAGCACCATCAACGATTAGTTGGTCTTCTGGTGCCTTACTATCTAGAACACGTAATGGATTCTTGTGTAGACGTTCCTTAGAATCATCACTTAGTTCTTCAAAGTGTGGTTCCAAGTAGTCAATCAATGCTTGACGGTAGTCAGCACGAGTTTGCTTATCACCTAAAGTGTTAATAGCCACTCTTAAGTCATCAATTCCTAGATTTTGTAGGTAGTTAACGGCCATTGAAATAACTTCAACATCTAATTCTGGTGATTCACTACCGAATGCTTCAACACCGATTTGGTGGAATTGACGTTGACGACCAGATTGAGGACGTTCGTATCTAAACATAGGTCCCATGTAATACATCTTAACTGGCTTAGGTGTGTCTGGACCGTATAGTTTATTTTCAACAAACGCTCTAACTACCCCAGCAGTTCCTTCTGGTCTTAAGGTAATATGACGATCTCCCTTATCGTGAAAGTCATACATTTCTTTTGTAACAATATCTGAAGTTTCCCCTGATGTTCTTGAGAAAACATCGAAGCTTTCAAACATTGGTGTTCTTATTTCTTGATAACGATAAGCCGCAAACAACTTTCTAGCTGTTTCTTCAACAAATTGCCATTTTTCAGAAGTTCCTGGCAAAATATCTGCGGTTCCTTTTGGACGTTGATATCGCATGATAATCCCTCCGCAAACTTTAATAACTGAATAAAAAAGCCCCTGTCTAAATAAAATCATTTAGACAAGGGCGCAAAAAGCACGGTACCACCTTTTTTTAACTCTTATGTAACGTATAATTACGAATGGCTTAGCCATTAGCCTCAAAAGTGTCTTTCCAGGATTTCTTTCGTCGTTATTTCACCAAACTAACGCTCTCTTATACCTAAGAAAATTCCGTACTCTTCTTTTTTCATCAGCGAGTATTCTATTCATGTTTTAGATTAATGTAATTTACTTAAAAAGTCAAGAACTCACATATTTTGCTTCATTCTAAATCCATTGTAGAATGGAATCGAGGTGATATATATGAAGCAATTAACACAAGAATGGCTTGAACAATTACCAATTAAAAACGTAACTAAACTACCCCCTGTCTCGGGTGGTGATATCAATGATTCATATGAAATCATTGCTGATAACCAAAAATACTTTATGAAAGTCCAACCCAATAAAGGAAAGGAATTCTTCGAACACGAAGTCGAAGGAATCAAACTGATTGGTCAATACGCGACCGTTCCAACCATTATTGACTATGGTGAAATTGATGGTGATGGCTTTCTAATTCAAAAATGGATGAACCTATCACCATTTGGTGATCAATATCAATTAGGTCAAATGTTGGCTAACGTTCATAAGCACCACAATGACCGTTTTGGTCTAGACAAGGACTTTAAACTAGGTCGTGTGCCAAAGACGAACACATGGCAAGATAATTGGACCGACTTCTTCATCAAACAACGTTTGAATCCTTTAATGGATATGGCCATTAAAAGCCGTGAAATTTCCAAAGAAGATTTAAACCATTTCGATAATCTAAAAGAATCTTTCAAAAAGGATATGGATAGCCATCATAGTGATGCATCCCTTCTTCATGGTGACCTATGGAGTGGGAACTTCTCATTTCTAGAAGACGGCAATCCAATCTTGATTGACCCGGATGTCTACTATGGTGACCGTGAATTCGACATTGGTGTGACTACCGTATTTGGTGGCTTCAATGCCGACTTCTACGAAGGTTACAACGATACCTATCCACTAGACACCGGATGGAAGAGAAGAATTCAATACTATCAATTCTTCTACCTACTTGCCCACTACGTCATGTTTGGTGGCGGATATGGATTAGAAGTAAAGAGTATTCTAAGCCAATACTAGTCATTACGATGTAAGAAATCATAATAGTTGTTGATTGTCATTTCGGGGTTCCCAGTGGAATTAATCATTCCATCTGGATCAAATAAACAGGCTTTGATTCCAGCATTATGAGCGGCATCAACGTCTAGCTTTCTGTCACCCATGAACATGCAATCATCACGATTAATATCATTATTTTTAATTAAATAATTAACCGCTTCTGGATCAGGTTTTCTCTTGAAAGCCTGATTTTTTGTCACCATTTCGGTGAAGTAATCCTTTAATCCGGCATCTTCCAACATTGCAATGGAATCATCATCACGGTGAGTTAGTAAAAAGTTTCTCCCGCCATCGTCGACATTTTGCGCTAACACCTTATCTACATTTATAAAGATGTTGGCGTCTTTGACATTTTGTTTTTCGTATTGGCGATACTTGTCATTAATTGTGTCTGCATCAATATTGAAATGAGCAGCGTACTTTTGCACACATGTAGCCAGAGAATGACGACGCATCACCTGATTGATTTCATAATCATCAATTTCAAACTCATCAATTCTCATATCAATTAAGGCATCAACAAATGCTTCTACCATAATTGGATATGTATCCATAATTGTTCCATCAAAATCCCAAATTAAATCCATGTCTTTCTCCCCTAATTAAAAAAGAGCTTTCACAAGCTCTTTTTATTTGTTTTCTGTATCAAAAATAATTGTAAACGGACCGTCGTTTTGCAAATCAACTTGCATGTCTGCGCCAAAACGTCCAGTTTCAACATGATTACCAACATCCCTTAAAGCTTGGTTAAACTGGTCATACATATCAGATGCAAAATCTGGTTTGCCCGCCTTGGTGAATGAAGGACGATTACCCTTCTTGGTATCAGCATACAAAGTAAATTGGGATACTGATAATATTTCACCATTAATTGATTGTAAGCTCAAGTTAGTCTTACCGTCTTCGTCAGCGAAAATGCGTAAGTTACTAATCTTTCGCACTAAGTAATCAATATCGTCTTTGGTGTCGTCATCTTTAATACCAACTAATAGCAAGTAACCTTGGTTAATTTTACCAACTGGTTCGTTATCAATTGATACGCTCGCATGACTGACTCTTTGAAGTACAACTCGCATAATTAGCTCCTTACATAAATGGTCTTTTTACTACGTAAACATCAGGAATATTCTTCAAGTGGTCAATAATCATATCCAATTGTTCTAGATTACGAACACCTACCTTCAATGAAATAACGGCAGTCTTATCGTGATCCACTTTTCCTTCAATTGAATTGATTTGTTTGCAAATGGTGCTGACCTTCTTGATAACATCATTTAACAAGTTATTACGGTTGTATCCTTGCACTTCGATGTTAGCACTGAATGAAGCATGATTATCTGAAGCGATGTTCCAAGTAACGCTTACCAAACGTTCATCGTTATCGTTGATGTTTGGACAGTCCTTACGGTGAACAGATACCCCACGTCCTTTAGTGATGTATCCAACCACTTCATCACCAGGAACAGGTGAACAACAGTGACTTAGTCGAACTAATAGGTTGTCAACACCTTCGATTACAATTCCATCAGAAGGTTTCTTGTTCTTATTAGTCTTGTTGACCTCGTCGGTTGTCTTTTCAATTGTTTGGTGGTTTTCCAAAATATCTTTTTGTTGTTGTTCAATTCTCTTCTTTTCAGCTTCATCTCTGATGCTGGCGGTTAGAATATTAACAATTCCGTTTGGTTGTTTATTACCAAACCCGATTTCAGCAAACATATCATTAACTTGGTTGTAATATGTTCCCTTGATTGCATCTTCAAGATGTTCTTTGGTCATGATTTCATTAACATCATAACCGGCATCCTTAACCGATTTGGTCAAGATTTCTCTTCCGGCGTTGACGTTTTTTTCACGATCGCGAGTCTTGAAGTATTGACGAATCTTGTGCTTAGCACGACTTGTCGATACCAAGCTAATCCAATCTTGGCTAGGTCCAGCAGAACTGGATGAGGTCATGATTTCAACGATATCACCGGTTTGGATTTGGTAATCCAATGGTTCGATTTTACCGTTAACACGGGAACCAACTGTGTGATTACCAATATCAGTATGAATTAAGTATGCCATATCCAGTGGACCGGAACCCTTTGGCAATTCCAAAACATCCCCTTGTGGAGTGAATGCATACACGTGATCACCAAATAGGTCACCCTTTACGCCATCCATAAAATCAGAAGCACTATCGGTATCTTCTTGTAGTTCAATAATGCGCTTAAACCAGTTCAAACGGTTATTGTCTGAAGATTCCTTAACTTCATCTGTAGCTCCTTCTTTGTAAGCCCAGTGAGCAGCAACCCCATATTCAGCGATTTGATGCATTTCCTTGGTTCTGATTTGAACTTCCAATGGACGTCCACCAGGTCCAACAACAGTGGTATGCAAGGATTGGTACATATTAGCCTTAGGCATCGCAATGTAGTCCTTAAAACGACCCGGCATTGGTGACCACTTAGTATGAATAGCACCTAGAACTGCATAACAGTCCTTGATGGAATCAACAATGCATCTAACGGCCAATAAGTCATAGATTTGTTCGAATTGTTTCTTCTTAATAACCATCTTGTGGTAAACGGAGTATAAGTGCTTAGGTCTACCATAGACTTCCACATTCTTAAGCCCCATTTGTTTAACTTGTTGGTTCACTTCTTTAACGGCTTCATTAATATATGAAACACGTTCGTCTCGCTTAGAGTTCATTAAGTGAACAATGCGGTAATATTGTTGTGGGTTAAGGTATCTAAGTGAGATATCTTCTAGTTCCCACTTAATTGTCCCAATCCCCAAACGATCGGCAAGTGGTGCGTAAATTTCCAATGTTTCATTAGAAATACGACGTTGCTTTTCTGGTTTTAAATGCTTTAGTGTACGCATGTTATGCAAACGGTCAGCCAATTTAACAATCATGACACGAATATCCTTACACATTGCTAATAATAGCTTACGGTGGTTTTCGGCCAATTGTTCTTGGTTCGATTTGTACTTAATCTTACCAAGCTTGGTAACTCCATCTACAATTAGTTCGATATCGTTACCGAATAATTCAGCGATATCTGATAATTCTGCTCCGGTATCTTCAACAACATCGTGCAATAGGCCCGCACTAACGGTTTCTGGGTCCATTTTTAATGTTGCTAGAATACTAGCTACTTGAATTGGATGAACAATATAAGGTTCTCCGGATTGTCTAAATTGGTCTTTATGACAAATTGACGCAAATTCGTATGCTTTTTTAACAATTCCTACATGTTGTTCATTCATGTAACTGGAAATTTCTTTAAATAAGTCTTCTTTAGACCAAATCTTATGTTCAGACATTTCCAAAACCTTCTTCCAATCATTTATTTTCTATATTCTATCATTAATTTAATGAGTTTAATTCCATATGAACTGATAAAGCTGATAAAAAGTAAAATGGTGCTGTTTCAGTTCTTAAAATTCTAGGACCTAATCCACAAGTTAAATATCCCATTGATTGTAAAGTTTCAACTTCCTTAGGAGATATGCCTCCTTCAGGTCCAAAGAACATTGCGACACTTTCAGCCGGTTTGGTTTGATCTAGTGTCTTAATTAAATCAGATTTTTCACCATGCTTAGCTGATTCTTCGTAAGCAATTAAACGATGATCAAAATCATAGTTAGCTAATTCCTTGATTGAATTAATATATTCAACTTCTGGAATCACATTTCGATGCGATTGTTCAGCTGCACTTCTAGCGATTTTTCTAAAACGTTGTAATTTCTTTTCGGCCTTATTATTCCATTTAGCAATAGCCCAATCCGTTGGGGTAAAGATAATCTTTTTCACCCCTAATTCGGTGGCTTTTTGCACCACTAGTTCGGCCTTTTCCTTCTTTGGTAAACCACAAATAATAACCGCATCAGCTGGTAGTTCAACATTCTTATCAGATACTTCAACTACTTTAGCTAGATTGTTCTCATTATCGATTAATTCGGCAACAAATAATTGGTGGTTACCGTCAACGATTTCAAAACGATTCCCCTCTGTGGAACGTAAAACACCCATGAAGTGATGAGCGATATCAGCACTAACCTCAAACTCAGTATCATTACTCAATATTTGGTCTGTAAAGTAGTGTTGCATCTATTCATCATCCCTTCTTAAATGTGCTGTAATTCCACACCAATCACCTAACATTGATACTTGATCAATCACGAAATCATTGTCATTAAGTGTTTGATTGGTAATATCTAGTTTTTCCTTAATAATACCGGAAATGATAATTTGTCCGCCAGGATTTAGATTATTAACTGCTTGTGGAATTAAAGGTAATACCGCTTCTGGAAGCATGTTAGCAAAAATAATATCTACCTTCTTAGTAATGCCATCCAATAAACTGTTCTTACCAACTTTAATGTCGTCAGCAAAGCCGTTTAAGGCCACGTTTTGTTTAGCAGATGTAACGGCATCGTCATCATAGTCATAGGCTTCAATATCAGCAGCACCTAGTAGTTTGGCACCGATACTTAAAACCCCAGAACCAGTTCCAATATCTAGAATGCTTTGACCTTCTCTAATGATGTTTTCAATTGCTTGAAGACATAAAACAGTGGTTGGATGTACCCCAGTACCAAATGCCTTCTTTGGATCTAGTTTGATTACCAACTCATCATCTGATTCTTTCTTATAATCTTCCCATACTGGTGAGATTGTTAAGAACTTGGTAATGCGTTTGGCGTGGTAGTACTTTTCCCATTCAGTGTTCCACTTGTCATCATTTAAATCCTTGGTAACAACCTTACCCATTCCAGGGTTTAGGCCAAAGCTCTTTAATTGATCCACTCTTTCTTGGATTGCTGGCACCTTTGACTTAATGTCAAAGTCTTCTGGGAAATATGAGTTAATACTCAATACTCCATCGTTTCTTGAATCTAATTCCACACCTAGAGATCCAAATTCCATCAAGATGTTAATAACTGCATCTTGAGATTCATCATTTGTTAATACTGATATTTCAGTCCATTCCATTTCAAACACCCCTGTTAACTTTTACAAAAAAGGTGCATCCCTCCTATAGGACACACCCCCGATTAATTTAGCGTACTATTTCGATTCTGTCTTTTCTTTTTCTTGAATCTTTAGCTGCTTAAGTTTTTCCTCATGTTGTTGCAAGTGAGATTCCAAATAAAGCATCAATGAATTTTCATCCTTAAAAATTCGTGGATGTTTTTGTTTATGAAGTCTTAAATCAATTTCATTAATTTTTTGTCTACCTGTCCATTTATGACCGTATCTGATGATTAAACGGTTATCTAAATGTTTCTTTCCGAATCTAAACACGTAAACGTTATCTGGAGTAAGCAATGGTCTAATGTAAGTCTTTTTGTAGTAGTATCCATTATCTCTTAAAAACTTTTTAGTTCGATTAAGCATTGTTTGTACACCTCCATTTTTTAATATTTTGCAATTGCTTTTTAATAAAGCATAATCTGTCCATAAATCATTCTATATAAATTTTATATTAAGTTTGCTAAATTGTCTACCTATATTATATATAAATAAAAACGCCAAATGTCTGCTGTTTACACAGAAATTAGGCGTTTAAGATTTATTATTTTACTTCTCCAACATCAAGAGCTTGATGCTTTAGTTTGGTAAAGACATGCTTATCAGCGATCCCTGTAATTCCTCCTTGGAAGAAGAATGCGAACAAGGTTCCTAATCCGAAGTTATTAAATTGGTGAGTAATTACAATAGCGATAATTGCCATGATAGTTGGTGGAATGTATGAGAACCACATTGCCTTTGAGGCATTTCCATCACAGTATTTAAATCTTAAAATTTGCATTAAATCATCAGCAGGATGTAGTGCAATGTTAACTCTTTGGTAAATTGAAATTGCAATCGCAATAAATGAAACACCAACGAAGTTAAGTAATACATATGCTAATGTCATTCCAATTCCGTGTGCTTCTGGTAACCAGTTACTTACAACACCGTTGAAATAGTTAATCAATAATGAGAATGGTCCTAAGAAAGCAGCGTTACCAATAACTCTGCTCCAGCTCCATTTTCCAACTAGAATTGAGTTAAGAACTGTAATTAACATTCCTAGTCCAAAGAATGCCCAGAATAAAACCCATTTACCATTACCTAAAACGGCGTATCCTAGGTTGTTTTCAGCAGCTGTCCAGTATGCTGATCCTAGAAATGATGGATGAATTTTGGCACTAGTTACTAGTGTTAAAACATTCCCCAATGAGTTAATAACTAGTGAGATTAAAAAGTAAATAATAGAGCTTGTCCAAGAAATGGTTCTTTTTGACTTAGTAGAACTTGCACTAATTTGCATGATAGAAATACCCCTTACCTGTAAAATTTTAATATTATTTTTAATTGTGAAAAATTTATCTAGCATTTGAAAGCTAATCAGCTATCAAAAACTTAGTGCAATAAAGCACAAACTTAATTAACAAGTAAATAATAACACGAAATATTATAAAATCAAGTTAATTACCTCGCATATCAATTGGTTTGATATGTCTTTGTAAATGATTTTTGTAATAATCATCACTTGTTTTTTGTTTGTGAACTTTATAACAAAATAAATTATAAACCATTTTAAAAATAAAATAAACCCCTTTCATAAAAAAGCTCAATCTTTTTTCAATAAAAAAGAAGCATCAACGATAAACCGTTGATGCTTCAATCTTATTTTCTTAATTCTTCTGTATTAATCCAGTAATTATGGTTGTCTAAACTTACTAATGCGTATTTAGGACCTAAGAATTCTTTGAATTCTCTATCACATAATTGAGCTGTCTTAATTATTTTCACTTTTCTATCACCATCTAGATACTTAACAAAATGATTATCACGATAGTTAGCGAAGTCCTTGCTTTTTGCCCAAAGTGTTGCACAGTCTTTAGCAATCATTTGATCACTAAATCCTTGTGTTGATAAATCATCATTGTAGAATGTTTCAAGACTGTGATCACTTAGCATCTTTTCAACAGAACGTTTAGATGCATTGCCATCCATCCAAGCTGAATACTTCTTGTAGAATGATTCATACTTATCATCAGGAGTCCATCCATTGTTGAATATATCATCAAGACTTTCAATTACTTCATCGTTAGTCTTAACGATTGGACCTGGTGCTTCCTTAATGAAGTCAAAGTAGAATCCACGAATGGCATTCGCATAATCTTCTAAGTCATAAGTAAAGAAGATCATTGGACGTTTTAATGTCGCATAATCAAACATTACTGATGAGTAGTCAGTAATCAATACGTCACTGATTAGATACAATTCAGCAATGTCAGGATAGTTGCTTACGTTTAGTGCGAAACCTTCGTAATCACTTAAATCTAAATTATTAGAGATTAAGTAATGAGTTCTTACTAATACGTATGCCTTCCCTTCATAGCGTTCACGTAGCTTTTGTAAATCAAGGTGTAACTTGGCAGTGAATTCATCGTTTTTAATATATTCATTATCACGCCAAGTTGGAGCATACAAGATAACCTTCTTGTATGCTCCAATACCTAGATCTTCCTTGATTTCTTCGATATCACTAGAGGTATGGTTTACCAGAATATCATTTCTTGGGTATCCGTCCAATTGAATTTGACTGGCTTGCATTCTAAAGCAGCGTTGCATGATTTCTGCTGAATACATGTTAGGTGCAATCAATCTGGTCCATCTTCTGTTATCCTTAAAGACTTCTTCGTGGTACTTAGCAACGTTTACACCAGGCATTGTTACCTTCATGACGTCGGCACCAATGGTCTTTAATGGTGTACCATGCCAAGTTTGTAATACGACAGTGTCCTTACTTGGGTGCCATCTAAATGGACGACGTGAATTGGTTACCCAGTACTTAGCTCTGGCTTGTTTTAAAATTCCCTTGAAACCAAATCTGGTTACATAAGGAATTTGGTTTAATTCAAAGAATTCACGCTCTTCCTTATTTACGTTCCAGTATAGTTTGAATCCAGGGTAATTGGCTTTCATGTATTCATAAATTGCCTTAGGATTATCTGAATATTGAGTTCCAAAGAAACTATCGAAAATCACGATATCCTTCTTAGTAAGACGTTTTGATAGTTCATTTAACAACTTAGCTTGGAAGAAGTTAGTATTCCAGAAGTGACCAATCTTCTTAAATAACAAGCTCTTGGCTGGTTCTTGGTCTAGATCTTCTTTTTGAGTAGCCAACACTGTTTCAACAACTTGTTGAGTGGCATCCCCGTTTCGACCATATTGTGCAAATTCGTCACAGAATATTTCCATTTGGTCTGCATAGTTGTCTGCAACTGAATCGATATGTCTGATTCGATCAATCAATTCATCTTCTGTCTTAACAATTGGTCCAGGCATTTGCTTGTAGTAATCCAAGTAAACACCACGGTTAGCTTCATCTAGGTACCAGTCAGCATCGTATGCATAGAAAATCATTGGACGTTTTAGATGAGCATAGTCAAACATTACTGATGAGTAATCGGTGATCATCGCATCACTGATTAGGTATAAATCATTAATGTTGTCGTAGTCACTAACGTCGTATACAAAACCTGGGTTGTTGTAGAAACTATTTGAGTGAGCTACAAAGTAATGCAAACGAACAAGTAGAATGTAACCATCTGATAGTTTTTCTTGTAGCTTATCTAAATCAAGTTTGAAGTCAAAACCACCATCCGCTCTAAATGTTGGTGCATATAAAATTACACGCTTGTTTAGCGGAATCCCCAGTTTGTTCTTGATTGAATTAATGTACTCCGTATTGTTGTGAGTGTATAGTTCATCGTTTCTAGGAAAACCTGATTTAATAATCTTTTGACTGTAGTTAAATGCATGCTTAGCAGTTTTTTCCATGTAATCAGAAGGTACAACCAAGTAGTCCCAGCGACGGTTTCTCATTGCAAAACGATTTTGTAACTTGTTGGAGCCAAACTTAAAGTGTGGTTCATCAAATCCCATGTGCTTTAAGAATGTTCCGTGAAGTGTTTCCACTTCGATTTGGCCCTTACGCTTAGCGTAACGGTTAGGCATGTTGGTATTTTGAATGATAAATCTAGCAACAGCCAAGTAGTACCAATACTTAAATGTGTTTACGCGAACCTTTTCACCGTCACCAGTAATCTTGGTTTCGATGTTGTTGAAAATCCAAACTGGTTTAATTTCAGGATGATTTTCTTCAACGTATTGGTACATCAACTTTTCGTTACTATCAAACTTACTTGACCAATATGAGTCAAATACCATCACATCTCTAAGTGGTAACAATCTCATCAATGGATATAAAACAGAGTAAGAAATGGCACGTAAGCCCTTCTTAGCATCCATTGCACCAAAGAATGGTTGATTTACCTTGAAGATAAGATTCATGCTCTTATCCTTCTTTACAGCGTAGAAAATTTGAGATTTACCATTGAATGGTAATTCAGTAGTCTTGATTCGACAGTCCTTGGTGTACTTCATGCGGTAAGTATGAGCCTTACCATCTACTTGAAGATAAATCTTAAATTGATAATCACCTTCAAGTAAGTCTAGTTGTTCATTGTCGTTTGAAGTTAGTGCAAAGTCAAAGTCGAAGCTATCACCATTAATTTGGAAATGGTTGGATGATGGATCCAATACCTTTCTAGTTGCCTTGTCAGAACTAATTAATTCAACGTGAGCTTGTGATACCAAGACGCTGATTGGATCAACAGCTTTGTTCATTTTGGCAGAAACATGTAGAACGTTATTAGAATCAACAGTGACTTTCTTAGCAACAAATGGTGCTTCTTCGATCATTAGTTGCATGTTCAAAATGTCACCATAGAACAATGAAATGGCATCCCCATCATCTAGATTAATTTGTTGATTAATCTTGTTTGAAGAAAATGAGTAGTTCATTTCAGCATGGGTGAAGTTATCCAGAATAACTAACTTAAGTTCTTGGTTACGAGCTTTGTCATTAATTTCTTTAACGTTAAATGCAAAATTGTTCTCGTTTTGATCAATTGAATGAATGGTAGTGCCATTGTCAGACATTAAGACAGCATTGTAACCTGATACATCCATGTTATCAACGTTAAAAATTAGTTCATCTTTATCTTCGCTAACTGTTGGATAACTAATCACAGGTCTTCTATCAGAATCAGAGTTTAAATCAATTACTTCAAAGACTAGTGAACCAACACTGTTAAATCTAGTAATCACTTTTACCCCGTTGTATTCAAACGGTAAAATGGCTTTTTGGGTCAGCTTTTCAATTGGATTAGTAGCAAAATCCTTCACCATGATGTGATTATCAACGGTGTTCTTAATTTGTACCTTCCAAGTTCCAACACCTAAAGTGTCGATTGCTTGTTTGATATTAAACTTAACTTCGTAATCAGCGTTGTTGTACTTAGCATTTGGTTTTAAAGTTCTTCTTACAAAAGGACTTTCGATTCTCTTGATTTGAACCTTAACGGTCTTTTTATTCTTAACATTAATCAAGCTAGCTTGTAGTGATTCGTTCTTGTTACCGTCACCAAATGTTTGTTTAACAAGGTGAAGCTTAGTAATCTTGAAAGCTCCATTGATTCTAATATCACCATTGTCAACATTGGTAAATTCAACGTCTCTGATTTTTTGGTTAAAGCGACTGTTGTTATCGTTTAAATTAACATTATCAACAAGTTCTTTCTTGTTACCTAATTCAGGCGCAATTAGACGGTAGTTTGAACCACCAATTGAATTTTTAAATTCACCAATTTGTTTTTTGTAAGAGATGTCATTAATAACATCGATATCGTTATATCTAATTGCTGAATATAGGATTTGTTGTTTGACTGGCAAACGGTAGAAAATTTCAGAATCCCATAAGTGCCAATCTCTTAGGAACTTGTAAACCATTTCTTGAGCTTGATAGATATAGTCGCTGCTATTATCACCTAGATTTTGGGTAAAGATAAATAAGTCTAAGAATAGGGCTTTATATTTAAAGTCTTGAACAAATGAATCTTCTTCACTAAAGCCATTGTTAAAAATTATTTGTAGGGTTCTTCTAAGGGAACTTAGTCGGCTTTCAAAGTTGGAAAGCGCACTTCTTGTTTGTGTAATGGAATCAGCACTTTCACGCCATCTCCATTCGTAAACATCATCTTCTACGACTGAAGTCTTATGTGACTTCAAGTGTGCTTCCATCGAGAATGGAATATCTTCGTAAATAATGCCTTCAACGAACTTGATGCTGTTACCAAGCAAGAAGGAACGCTTGTATAGTTTGTTCCAACTGGTTGTGTCGTAAATCAAGTCATGGTTGGTTGTAATGTGTGTATTATCGTAATCATCGTGCACAGCAAAAGAATGTAGGTATGAATTTTGATAACGATCTTTATCAAATCGCTTAACAAAACCTACAACTAAGTCTGAGTCGTTTTGACGTGCTTTAAACGCCATTGAAGGATAAGCGTTAGCAGGAACAATATCATCACCATCAACGAAGGCAATGTACTTTCCTCTAGCATGCTTCATTCCATAATTTCTGGTGTTACTTAAACCACCGTTTTCTTTATGTAGTGCTCTAAAGCTATTATATTTATTTGCAAACTCATCAATAATTTTGCTTGTATTATCAGTTGATCCGTCATCAATCATCAATACTTCAAGGCTTTCCATAGGGAAATTAGTATTAGCAATGGATGACAAACATTTTTCAATGTAATCTTGTACGTTATAGCAGGCCACTATCACGGATAGATATGGTTCATTCATATTTAAGTGCCTCTCTCATAATATTTTCCAATAAAAAATACCAACTAAAAACTTGGCATATCAGTCTAATAATGTGGCAAACTCTCTCTAATTTACCTATCTGCATTATATCACTAAAAGCATTGTTTTTAATTGGTATTTATTAATCTTTACTAATTTTTAGGTAATACAATATTCAATAAAATTCCTAGAATTACGGATACAGCTAGTCCATTTAATGGCAATGTTCCTATTTTGATCATGAAGCCACCGACTCCAATTACCAAAATGGTTGAAACAATCATTAAATTACGTTTATTTGCTAAATCAATTTGATTTTCAATCATGATTTTGATTCCGCTGGAAGCAATTGTTCCAAATAATAGGAAACTGATACCACCGATTACAGGTAGTGGCATTTGCATAATTAACACATTTAACTTGTTCACAAACGAGAATAAAATGGCAAATACTGCGGCACCAATCAATACATAGACACTGTGAATCTTAGTAATTGCCATAACTCCGATGTTTTCACCATAACTAGTTACAGCTGGACCACCAACTAATCCGGCAAACATTGAAGCTAGACCGTCACCTGTTAGGGTTCTGTTCAAACCAGGATCCTTAAAGTAGTTTCTGCCTGTTAATTCATCTAGTACCATCAAGTGACCCAAATGTTCAGTAATGGTAACGAAGGCAATTGGTGCAATGGCGATAATTGCACCCCATTCAAATTTTACATTGTATGAAACGAACGGAATTTCAAACTTAGGCATTGCAAACCATGGTGCATTTGCGATTGTACTTAGGTTAACCAATCCCATCGCGATTGATAAAACATATCCACAAACGATGGCTAGTAGAATTGGCATAAAGCCTAGAAAACCCTTTAGGTACATGTTAAAGAAGATTGCTAGTAGTAACGTTACCAATGCGACGAACACGTACTTGTAGTCATAATTTCCATTGTTTAGCATTGCATCGTTGGCAGCACTAGATGCTAGTGATAATCCAATTACGATTACAACTGGTCCAACCACGACTGCTGGAAGCAACTTATCAATCCATTCCGAACCAATCATGGCAACAATCAATGCGACTACTAGATAAATTACACCAACTGCAATTACCCCTTGAGCAATTCCAGGATAACCAGTTACCTGCATCAAGTACTTCATTGGTACGATGAATGCGAAACTAGATCCCATGTATGCAGGAATCTTCTTTTGCGTTACTAGAATGTGAATTAAAGTTCCCACTCCTGAAGTAAACAAAGCGATGCTTGGGCTTAAACCAACCAATAATGGTACGATTACTGTACTCCCAAACATTGAAAACATATGTTGTAGTGATAAACCAATCCAAAGCCAGAATCCTGGTTTATCGTTAACATCTAAAATGGTGTCTGAATTTTTATTCATAACCAATCCCCCTAAATGATTTCAGAGCTTTAATCTAGCAAAAAAGGTCCATTCATCCCTAGACGAATAGACCTTCACAAATTTTTATTAAATTCGCTAATCTTATCAGCCTCACGGGACTAAATTAAAGACTCTATATTTTTAATATATCATACTGATAATTTCTTATGAAGTCAATTACTTTTTATCGCTTTCTTCTTCATCAGTTTGTAGAACAGCCATGAATGCGGCTTGTGGAATGTCTACCTTACCGACGGCTTTCATACGTTTCTTACCAGCTTTTTGCTTTTCTAATAGCTTCATTCTTCTGGTTCTGTCACCACCGTATAGGTGAGCAGTAACATCCTTACGGTAAGCTTTGATGTTAGTTCTAGCAATGACCTTAGCACCAATTGCGGCTTGGACAGGAATTTCGAAGTTTTGACGTGGAATAATCTTCTTAAGTTTTTCAACGATTACTCGAGCACGACTAGCTGAGAATTGACGGTGAGAAATGAAACTCAATGCATCGACCTTTTCACCGTTCAATAGGATATCAATCTTAACTAGATCAGAAGGCTTGTAGTCCCCTAATTCGTAATCAAGTGATGCATATCCTCTAGTGGTTGACTTCAACTTATCGAAGAAGTCGAAGATGATTTCTGATAATGGAATTGAGTACATGATGTTAACACGGTAATCATCGATGTATTCCATTGTTTCAAATTGACCACGACGTGATTGGCAAAGTTCCATCACGGCACCAACGTAATCGTTAGGCACCATTACAGTTGCTTTTACGTATGGTTCTTCAACGGCTTTGATTTCCGAAGCATCTGGCATTTCAGATGGATTTTCCACATCTTTTCTTTGACCATCAGTAGTAAAGACGTGGTAAGTAACAGATGGTGCAGTGGTAATTAGATCTAGATTGAATTCTCTTTCTAGACGTTCTTGCACAACATCCATGTGTAGCATTCCTAAGAACCCACATCTAAAACCGAATCCAAGTGCTTGTGATGATTCAGGTTCGAATTCCAAGGCAGCATCGTTTAGCTTAAGTTTTTCAAGTGATTCTCTTAAGTCACCAAACTTAGCGTTGTCGGTTGGGTATAAACCAGAATAAACCATTGGTTCCATTTCACGGTAACCTGGTAGTGGTTCATCGGCTGGGTTATCAGCGTTAGTAACAGTATCCCCAACACGAGTTTGGTTGATATCCTTGATACTTGCAGTGATGTATCCAACGTCTCCTGCCATTAGGTATTCTCTTTGAACAGGATGTGGTGAGTTAACACCAACTTCGGTAACTTCGTATTCACTACCACTGTTCATTAAGCGAATCTTGTCTCCTGGTTTAACAACACCATCACGTAAACGAACACTCAAAACAACTCCACGATAATCATCGTAAACAGAGTCAAAGACAAGTGCCTTTAGTGGTGCATCTAAATCACCTTGAGGAGCAGGTACTTCTTCTACGATTCTTTCCAATAAGTCCTCGATTCCGATTCCCTTTTTAGCACTAGCTAAAACAGCGTTTTCGGCATCGATACCAATGATATCTTCAACTTCTTTTTTAACCATGTCTGGTTGGGCAGAAGGTAAATCAATCTTATTAATTACAGGAACAATTTCCAAATCATCATCGATTGCCAAGTAAACATTGGCTAAAGTTTGTGCTTCAACACCTTGAGCGGCATCGACAACTAAAACAGCACCTTCACAGGCAGCCAAACTTCTTGATACTTCGTATGAGAAATCGACATGTCCTGGTGTATCGATAAGATGAAATTCATAGTCATGACCATCCTTAGAATGGTACTTTAGCTCAACTGCATTCAACTTAATTGTGATTCCACGTTCTCTTTCAAGTTCCATGTCATCCAATAATTGGTTTTGCATATCTCTTTTTGCGACAGTATCTGTCATTTCTAAAATTCGATCGGCTAAAGTAGATTTACCATGATCAATATGAGCAACAATCGAAAAGTTACGAATGTATTTTTGATGTTCCTTCATTTTTGCTATGTCCATGTTTATTCCTACTTTCAACGTAATGTATTAATACAATTATAACAACCAAAAAGACAATGCACAAACTAAATCATGCTATCAGAATTCTTTTCGGCAACAAAAAAGAGTCGCATATGCGACCCTTAATTTATTTCTTGCCATTCATAGCATCTTTCATCTTTTCGAAGAATCCACCATTCTTGTATTCTTCTTCTCCAGATGCTTCAGCAAAAGCTTTTAGAGCTTGTTTTTGTTGTTTGTTTAAACTCTTAGGAGTGACAATCTTAACAGTAACTAGTTCATCACCTTTTGAACTACTGTTAATCTTAGGCATTCCCTTACCTCTAAGTCTGAAGGTAGTATTTGATTGAGTTCCTGCTGGAACCTTCATTTCAACATCACCATATACGGTCTTAACCTTGATGGTGCTACCTAGAGTAGCTTGAGTAAATGAGATGTTTTGTGAGTAATGTAGTTCAGAGCCATCACGTTCAAAGTCACGACTAGGTTTTACTCTAAATACGATGAATAAGTCACCGTAAGGTCCACCGTTTTCACCGGCTTCACCTTGACCTTGTAATCTCATTTGTTGTCCATCATCAACACCGGCAGGAATGTTTACTTCTACCTTGTGACTTTCGTGCATGTGACCTGAGCCACCACACTTAGGACATTTGTCCTTAATTTCTTTACCAGTTCCACCACAAGTAGGACATGGATGTTGAGTTTGCATTTGACCTAATGGTGTATTTTGAACTGATGTTACGTAACCACTACCGTTACATTGGTGACAAGTTTCTGGATGAGTTCCTGGTTTTGCACCTGAACCATCACAGGTATCACACTTAGCTTCACGGTCGTATCTGATCGTAGTCTTCTTACCGAAAACGGCATCTTCAAAATTGATTGTCATTTGGTATTGAAGATCACGACCCTTAACAGGAGCATTTGGATCTCTTTGAGCACCTCTTGCTCCACCACCAAAGAATTGGCTGAAGATGTCGTCGAAGCCGCCGCCACCGAAGCCAGAGAATCCTCCAGCTCCGCCACCGAAGCCTCCGGCACCTCCGCCGAATCCACCGGCTGGGCCATCAGCTGAACCAAATTGATCGTAATTACGACGTTTTTGTTCATCACTTAGTACTTCGTAAGCTTCGTTAATTTCCTTAAACTTCTTTTCAGCACCGGGTTCTTTGTTGATATCAGGATGATACTTCTTAGACATTTTACGGTAAGCGTGCTTAATGTCATCTTGACTGGCGTCTTTTGATATTCCCAGAATTGAATAGTAATCCTTATCTGCCATTTTAATCCCCCATAACCTTCATTTTGAAATAAAAGGCCAAAGCCCAACAAGTCAGACTTTGACCCTTTTTAAAGTAATCTAATTACTTATTGTTTTTGTCATCATCATGAACTTCATGGAAATCGCCGTCAACAGTGTTGTCGTCTTTACCCTTGTTGTCTGATGAATCGTTTGCGTTACCTTGTTGATCTGAACCTTGTTCTTGTTGTTGTTGGTATAACTTAACAGCAAGTGCTTGAACTTGTTGACTCAAATCATCCTTCTTAGCTTTCATTTCGTCTAAGTTGTTGTCTTCTTTAGCCTTCTTCAATGCATCTTCAGCTTCTTTAGCCTTCTTGATTTCATCTTCAGAAACCTTACCTTCAACATCCTTTAGAGTCTTGTCAGTTTGGAAGATTAATTGATCTACTTCGTTCTTCAAATCAACTTCTTCTTTACGCTTCTTGTCTTGTTCTTCGTTCTTCTTAGCTTCATCCATCATACGGTTGATTTCATCATCTGATAGACCGTTTGAATCCTTGATGGTAATCTTTTGTTCCTTACCAGTACCTTTGTCCTTAGCAGAAACGTTTACGATACCATTCTTATCGATATCAAACTTAACTTCGATTTGAGGAACACCACGAGGTGCAGCAGGAATGTCAGTTAATTGGAATTGACCTAAAGTCTTGTTGTCAGCTGCCATTGGACGTTCACCTTGTAGTACGTGAATATCTACGGCTGGTTGGTTATCAGCGGCAGTTGAGAATACTTGTGACTTAGAAGTTGGGATAGTTGTGTTTCTATCGATTAACTTAGTGAATACACCACCCATAGTTTCGATACCTAATGATAGTGGAGTAACATCAAGTAATACAACGTCCTTAACATCACCAGTTAGAACACCACCTTGAACAGCGGCACCTAAAGCAACGGCTTCGTCAGGGTTGATTGAGTGGTTTGGTTCTTTACCAGTCCAGCTCTTAACAGCTTCTTGAACGGCTGGGATACGAGTTGAACCACCATTTAGGATAACTTCATCAATATCTGAAGTGCTTAGACCAGCATCTTTTAGAGCGTTGTCAAAAGCAACCTTAGTCTTGTCAACTAAGTCAGAAGTTAATTCGTTAAACTTAGCACGTGATAGTGTAGTTTGTAAGTGAAGTGGACCATTTTCACCTGATGAGATGAATGGAAGACTGATTTCAGTTTCAGAAACACCTGATAGATCCTTCTTAGCCTTTTCAGCAGCATCCTTTAGTCTTTGTAATGCCATCTTGTCTTGTGATAAGTCGATGCCATTTTCGTTCTTAAATTGTTCTACTAGGTAGTCCATAACTCTCTTATCAAAGTCATCCCCACCTAAGTGAGTATCACCATTAGTTGATAGTACTTGGAATACACCGTCACCTAATTCAAGAACGGAAACATCAAAAGTACCACCACCAAGGTCATATACAAGAACTTTTTCGTCTTTATCTTGCTTGTCTAGACCGTAAGCTAATGATGCAGCAGTTGGTTCGTTGATGATACGTTTTACATCTAAACCAGCAATCTTACCAGCATCCTTAGTTGCTTGTCTTTGTGAGTCGTTGAAGTATGCAGGAACAGTGATAACGGCTTCGCTAACAGTGTCACCTAAGTAGTCTTCAGCGAATCCCTTGATGTATTGTAGGATCATTGCTGAGATTTGTTGTGGAGTGTACTTCTTACCATCAACATCTACAGTGTAACCTTCTTCACCCATGTGACTCTTAATTGAAGCAATGGTGTTTGGGTTTGTGATCATTTGACGCTTAGCAACTTCACCAACTTGTGGTTCGCCATCTTTAAATGCAACAACAGATGGAGTTGTACGTGAACCTTCTGGATTAGTAATGATTTTTGGTTCTTTACCTTCAAGAACAGCAACAGCTGAGTTAGTAGTACCTAAATCGATACCGATAATTTTATTACTTGCCATAATTTATTATCTCCTTGATTATTTTTTTATTGAGCAACTACAACCATGCATGGTCGAATAACACGATCAGCTAGTTTGTAGCCTTTTTGTAAAATTTCTACAACAGTGTCTGCTGGATGATCATCATCTGCAGGAACTGTTTGAACCGCTTGACACTCGCTTGGGTCAAATGGTTTGTTTAAGACATCAATTTCTTCAATGCCATTTTCAGATAATGCTTTGTTGAAATGCTTTAGAACAAGTTCAACACCTTGTTTTAATTGCTTTCCACTATCATCTGAAACTTCAACACCCAATGCACGTTCCAAGTTATCCATTGCAGGTAAGATACTAGTTGCTAGTTTTTGACCATCATACTTGTAGATATCTGCACGTTCACGCTTGAATCGTGTTTGCATGTTTTGCATTTCTGCTTCAGCACGAAGATACTTGTCAGAGAAATCTTCAACTTGTTGTTGAAGTTCTTCAACTTGCTTTTCTAATGAATCCTTTTTATCTTTCTTAGCGTCCTTCTTTTTGTCGGCGCCTTTGTCCTTAGCAGCTTCTTTCTTTGAAGTTGCTTTTTCTAGGTCTTTTTCATCATCCTTCTTGCTAGCCAAATGAATGCCTCCTTTTACTGATTATATTTATCATAATAATTTCTCAGTTTCTTTGATAATTCATTTCTAAATCCATCAACGATTCCAATTACTCTAGAATATGGCATCCTAGTAGGACCTAGAACGGCGATAACACCCTTTCCATATGGTCCAACATCATAGGAACCAGTAATAATACTGTAATCCTTTAATAGATCATTGCTTAATTCCGGTCCAATTTGAACGGAAATTGAATTATCTGAACTCTTGATGAACTTCGCAGCATCATCAGTATCATTTAACAATGAGTAAATTGGCTTTAGATAACTGATGTCATTATTATCAGTAAAACTCAATAGATTCAATTCACCACCGATATAAAACTGATTAGTAGAAGCTTGCATCAAAACATCATCAAGAGTTTGAACTAAGCTATCAGGGTTCTTAACGTACTTGAGAATTTCAGGTACGATTTCTGTCTTCAACTTAGTGATAACTTCGTCTAAAGGCTTCCCTGCTAACTTGTCATTGATCATTCTGACAACGGCATCTAACTTGTCACCGCCCAAGTCACCATCAATATGGAAAACCTGGTTAACAACTTCATCATTATCAGTGATTAGAATTGCCATCACCTTATGATTACCAAGTGGAACTAAACGAAAGCTCCCCAAAACGGGAGTTGTTTCTTGTTCCGGCTTTAAAGTCAATGCAGTGTAATTTGTTAAGTTAGATAGAATGTCAGCTGATTGTTGAACGATTTCATCAATTTGTCTAAATCTTCCTGATAGTGAATTTTGAATAATCATCATATCACTGTTATCAATTGGATTTGGATTCAACAAGTTATCAACATAGTAGCGATAACCTTCGATTGATGGAACACGTCCCGATGAAGAATGATTCTTGGTAATTAAACCAATCTCTTCTAGAAATGCCATTTCATTTCTGACGGTTGCTGAACTGACATGTATTGGTAATTGACTGGATAATGCCTTTGAACCAACAGGAACACCTGATTTTGTGTAATCATTAACGATGATTTTCAAAATCATTTTTTCTCTTTCAGTAAGCATACCCGATCACTCCTTATCGATTAGCACCTTTAGCAGTCATCTGTGTTAAGTGCTAACCACAATTATTAATTTACCAAAGCCATCTATATAAGTCAAGAAAAAGACTAGTTATTTTCAAAATATTGACGTGTGAAATCTTCGTCAGATTGAAGTTGCTTAATTAGCTTATCAATCCCTTCAAACTTCACTTCACCACGAATACGGTATAGCCAATCTACCTTTAATACTTCACCATATATATTGTCATTAAAATCTAAAATATTAATTTCTACTGTGATTGGATTCTTATCACCAAAGGTAACGTTACGCCCAATTGAAGCCATCCCATGATACTTTTTTTCACCGATAAACACATCAACTACGTAGACACCGATAGTTGGTAGCCATTGTAGTTCATCGTGTTCGATGTTGGCTGTTGGATAGCCCAATTCACGACCACGGGCAAAGCCATGGACAACAGTTCCACCAGTTTGAAATGGTCTTCCCATTAAATGGTTCACTGTTTGAATGTGACCTTCGTCTAGGTTCTTTCTAATTCTAGTTGAACTGATTTTTTCTAATTGATAATCTGCCAAGTCCACGGCAACTACATCAAATCGATTTTTTGCATAATTTGGTAGTAAGTCCATTGTTGCGTCCTTGGCACCATAAGTATGATCCGTTCCGGCAACTACGGTGTCGGCATTAAATCTAACTAGGTAGTTATCAACAAATTCTTGTGGTGTCTGGTTTTGAAAACTAAAACTATAGTTAACAACGAACACCTTATTAACACCCAATGATTCAAACATTTCATTTTTGCTGTCTGACATAATGATGTTTCTTCTATCATGTGGTGATAATTGTTTATATACTACAGCAGGTTTATGGTCATAAGTTAATACTGCCAAAGGTAGGTTCTTCTGCATGGCAATATCGCGCGCTTTTTCCAATACCTTTTGATGGCCTAAGTGAATTCCATCGAAATAGCCCATTGCTAAAACTAGCTTTTCTGATTGATGAAAATCAGAACTCAATGGATGATGTAATTTGATTATTTCCATAATTTCATGCCTTTCGATTATTGATTGCTAAACATTTTTTCTGGTTTGTAAATTTGTTTGTTTTGATCATAGAAGTACAAAGCCTTAACTTCGTTGTTAAACGTTAACACACATTTATCGTCATTTATACCTAAAACACCTAAATCCAAGAAACCACCATTTTGGACGATCTTCCATTGGCTTTCGTTTAGTTCAACATGCTTAAAGTCGGTCAATGCGTAATCAATTGATTTAACGATGTCATCGATAGTGTCATTTTCTACGGCTGATTTTACGTCGCTAATCTTAAAAGTATCTTCAATTGTAAAACCACCACTCTTAATTCTAGTTAAACTAGACATCACAGCTGGCATATCAATCTTTTTACCAAAGTCAACAGCAAGCGTTCTTACATAGGTTCCCTTACCACAACCAACTTCAAAGAAGATAGTTTGTTGTTTTTTGTCTTCATCATAAATGCTGTCTTTGATTTGTTTAAAGTAATGAATTTGAACATGTCTTTCTGGACGTTCTACTTCCTCACCATTTCTGGCGTATTCATAAAGTCTTTTTCCATTAACCTTCACGGCTGAATACATTGGTGGAATTTGAATTAAATCTTCAGAAACAAAACTGTTAAGTAGTTCATTAATTTCATCGTCTGTTAGTGGCTTTTCTAGTGGTTTAGTACTGACCACTTCACCGTCTAAATCTTCGGTTGTGGTATCAAAACCTAAGGTAATGCTGCCTTGATATACCTTTCCTGAGTTCATTAGGTATTCCACTAGTTTGGTACCCTTACCTAAACAAATTGGTAAAACTCCTTCTACGTTTGGATCTAGTGTTCCACTGTGACCAATTCGTTTCATTTTTAAAATGCCTCGTAATTGACTAACGCAGGCAAAACTGGTCATACCCTTTTCTTTATATAATGGGATAATTCCGTCCATATTACACGACTCCTCAGATGTTATTTATATCTTAAATTATATCATAGACGCCTTTTTTCACTAAATCAGAGCAAACAAAAAGAACCCATAACATCAGTTACGGGTTCTTTTTTTATTAACGATCTTCTCGTTTTAATTTGTTGATTAATTGATCAATCTTACTTCCATATTGAATTGATTCATCCAATTTGAATGTTAATTCAGGTGTACGGTAGATACTCAAACGAGAACCTAGTTCACCTCTGATTAATGATGTTGCCTTATCCAAACCTTTTTGGGTAGTTTCTTCATCATTATCGTTATCAGATAAGATGCTGTAGTAAATAGTAGCTTGTTGTAAGTCACCAGTTACGTCAACACCAGTAATGGTTACACCTTGAACTCGTGGATCTCTCACACGTTTTAATAAGATGTCATTAACTTCTTTTTGAATTTCTTGTTCTAGTCTTCCAACTCTGTATTGAGCCATATCAATTCACTCCTTTACTTAGCAGGAACTTCTTTCATTTCGTAGGCTTCTACAACGTCACCTTCCTTGATGTCGTTGTAGTTTTCAATAGTAAGTCCACATTCAAATCCTTGCTTAACTTCCTTAGCATCATCTTTGAAACGCTTCAAACTATTTAGTTCACCGTTGTAGATAACAACGTTATCACGGATTAAACGAATCTTACTGTCACGTTTAATTACACCATCGGTAACCATTCCACCTGCAATTGTACCAATCTTAGAAGCTTTGTAAAGTTGTCTTACTTCAACTTCACCAGTAACTTCTTCTTTGTACTTAGGTGCTAGCATACCCTTCATTGCTGATTCTACTTCATCAATAGCATCGTAGATAACTTGGTGTAGACGAATGTCAACGTTATCAGTTTCAGCTTGAGCCTTAGCTTGTGGAGTAGCACGAACGTTAAATCCAACGATGATAGCGTTACTTGCTTCAGCCAATGCAATATCACTTTCGTTAATTGCACCAACAGAACTGTGGACGATGTTAACCTTAACACCTTCAACATCAATCTTTTGTAGACTTGATGCAAGTGCTTCAACAGAACCTTGAACGTCAGCCTTAATAATTACGGCAACTTCCTTCATTTCTCCTTCTTTTAGAGATTCGAATAAGTTATCCAAAGTAACACTGTTGTTCTTCTTACGTTCTTCCATTTGAGCTTCCTTAGCTCTTTCTTCACCGGCTGCACGGGCAGTTTTTTCATCATCGAATACTACGAAACGGTCCCCAGCTTCTGGAACATCGTTTAAACCAGTAATTTCGATAGGAGTTGATGGTTTAGCACCATCTAAGTCCTTACCCTTTTCGTTAGTCATAGTTCTAACACGACCGAATGTGTCACCAACTACGATTGGGTCACCGACATGCATAGTACCTTGTTGAACAAGTAATGTTGCAACTGGACCTCTACCACGATCTAGACGAGCTTCAATAACTGAACCGGCAGCATGTTGCTTAGGGTTAGCCTTTAATTCCATCACGTCTGATTGTAGAAGAATCATGTCTAGTAATTCATCAACGTTTGTACCCATCTTAGCTGATAGTTCAACGAAGATAGTGTCACCACCCCAGTCTTCTGGGATCAATTCGTAACTTGCTAGTTGTTCGATAACGTGGTTAGGGTTTGCACCTGGTTTATCAATCTTGTTAATTGCAACGATAATTGGAGTCTTAGCGGCCTTAGCATGGTCGATAGCTTCAATTGTTTGTGGCATAACACCATCATCTGCGGCAACAACTAGGATTGTGATATCAGTGATATCAGCACCACGAGCACGCATAGCAGTAAAGGCAGCATGTCCTGGAGTATCCAAGAATGTGATAACCTTACCGTTTCTTTCAAGTTGGTAGGCACCGATTGCTTGAGTAATTCCACCAGCTTCACCAGCAGTGATGTGTGAGTTTCTCAAGTAATCCAATAATGTTGTCTTACCATGGTCAACGTGTCCCATGATAGTAACAACTGGTGCACGGTCTTCTAGGTAGTCAGTGTTTTCTGCTTCTTCTTCGAAGATCTTATCGATATCAGAAACGTTTACTTCAACCTTTTCTTCAGCCTTAATACCGTAGTCAGCAGCTAGAAGTTCGATTGTATCCTTATCCAATGAAACGTTTTGGTTAACCATTACTCCTAATAGGAATAACTTCTTAACGATTTCAGCTGGTTCTCTATGGATAATCTTACCGATTTCTTGAGCGTTCATACCAACTGTGTATACCAATGTTTCTGGCAATGGACGTTCTTTTCTTTCTGGCGCTTTGTTGTTCTTGTGGTTTTGTCTGATACGTTGGTTCTTAGTGTACATACCAGCAAACTTGTTGTTACCACGGTTGTTTTTCTTGTTGAATTTCTTCTTGTTCTTCTTACCACCCTTTTTGAAGTTTGAAGAACCATTGTTATTTGGTTTGTTTGTGTTGTTACTGTTATTACTGTTGTTATTGTTCATAGATTGCTTTGCCTTATTGTTAGAATTTTTGTTTAAAGTCTTGTGTGGCTTTTCGGCAGGTTTCTTAGAATTATTGTTAGCTGGTTTGGTTGCATTAACCGGCTTTTTCTTTGGAGCAAAGTGGTCTCTGATAGCCTTTTCTTCGTTAGCATCTAGACCTGACATATGATTTTTAACGTCATATCCCTTTTTCTTTGCTTCATCAATAATTGTCTTACTAGCTACATTTATCTCTTTAGATAACTCATAAATTCTTTTCTTACCCATACCATCACGTTCCTTTACAATTAATTTGTCATTTCTTTCAAACGTTTGGCAAATCCATTGTCTGCGATCCCAATAATGGTCCGCGGCATCCCAATTGCATCACTTATCTCTACTTTAGTAAACATTTGATTGGTAGGAATGTTATATGAATTTGCCTTATCTGTAAATTTCTTCAAGCTGGCTTTTCCAGAGTCAGTAGCGATAATCAGAAATTTAATTTTATTCTTCTTGATTGCGTTGAGCAATATGTCTTCACCAGTAGTTATCTTTCCGGCTCGCTTTGCTAAACCAATAAAGTTTAATATTTGTTCTTTATTTGTCATTTTCGAAAAGTTCTTTTCTGGCTTGTTTGTGGTCTACGTAAGCAATTAAATCATCGTAAAATTCATCACTTAAGTCAACTGAAAATACTTCGTTTAGTTTCTTTTCATCCTTGGCTTTTTGTGCGACTTTTACGTCAATTGAAACGTATGCCCCTCTACCTGATTTTTTTCCAGTTTCATCGATAGTAACGTTATTTTCTTTGTCCTTAACGATTCTAACTAAATCTTTCTTGGGAGCCATTTCACCAGTAACAATATCTTTTCTCATTGGAATTTTTCTTGTTCTCATTGAATTAACACTCCTTAAACTTGTTATTATTCGTTATCGATTGCGTCGTCACTATCTTCTTGGACGTCTTCATTTAGACCATCAGCTTCTGATTCAGACTTGATATCAATCTTGTAACCAGTCAACTTAGCAGCTAGACGTGCGTTTTGTCCACGCTTACCAATTGCTAATGATAGTTGGTAGTCAGGTACGATAACTGTACATGCACGTTCATTTTCTTCATCAAAGATAACATCAACTACTTCTGATGGGTTTAATGAATTAGCAATGAATTCGGCAGGATCTTCAGTCCATTGAACGATGTCCATGTTTTCGCCACCTAATTCATTAACGATAGTTTGAACACGTTGACCTCTTGGTCCAACAGTTGTACCAACTGGGTCGATATCATCGTTGTTAGATCTAACGGCTACCTTAGCACGGTCTCCGGCTTCTCTTGCGATTGATACAACTTCAACAGTTCCGTCGTAAATTTCAGGAACTTCTTCTTCAAATAGTCGTTTTAATAAACCAGGAGCGGTACGACTAACGAAGATTTGAGGACCCTTAGTAGCGTCTTCAACACGGTTAACGTAAACCTTGATTCTGTCTTGTGGTCTGTATGTTTCATTTGGCATTTGGTCGTTCTTAGGCATAACTGCTTCAACCTTACCTAAATCAACATATACAAAACGATCGTCTTGGCGTTCGATTTCACCAGTGATTAGTTCGTCTTGGTACTTGCTGTACTTGTTGTAAACAATTGTTCTTTCAGCTTCTCTAACTCTTTGCATAATAACTTGTTTTGCAGTTTGAGCAGCGATTCTACCAAAGTTCTTAGGAGTAACTTCAAACTTAATTTCGTCACCTAATTCGTAACCACGGTTTAATTGTAATGCATCTGATAGACTGCATTCTAGTCTTGGGTCAACTACATCTTCAACAACAGTCTTAACGGCGTAAACATGGATGTTACCCTTCTTGTCGTCAAAAGCAACTTCAACGTTTTGTGCTTGGTTGTAGTTTCTCTTGTATGCTGAAGTTAATGCAGCTTCTAAAGCATCAATAACAGTTTCTTTAGAAATCCCTTTGTCGTTTTCTAGGGCATCTAGTGCACCTAAAAGTTCTTTACTCATTTTTGATTGTCTCCCTTAGCTAAAATTTAATTGCTAATCTTGCTTTGGCAATTGATTTTCTTGGTATTGTTAGATCCTTAATTCGACCTTTTAAATTAACAGTCAAAACTAATTCATCTTCGCTTAATTCTTTTAAAGTCCCTTCATAGACTTTTTCACCGTTAATTGGTGCATACAATGAAACATGAATGTATTCATTAACAGCTTTTTCATAATCTTCTGGTTTCTTTAGAGGTCTTTCAGCTCCTGGAGATGAGACTTCTAGAAAGTAAGCTTGTGGAATTGGATCCGGATCCATTGAATCTAATTTTTCACTTAGTTCGTCAGATACTAACGCACAGTCTTCAATATTGATACCGCCGTCCTTATCGACATAAACCCTTAAATACCAATTCTTGCTTTCTTTTACAAATTCGATGTCATATAAATAAAAGTCATGACTATCTAGAATTGGAGTTACTACTTCTTTTACCACTTCTGTAACTTCGCTCAATGATACGCCTCCTAAAAAAATCCAATAAAAAGAGCGAGCATTTCTGCTCACTCCTTTCTCTCAGATATAAATCATAATGTATCATACCATACTATCTGAGATTGTTCAATACATACTACATCATATCAAATAAACTTAATTGGTTTTCATCAGGTAAGTTATCGATGATATGATTTTCTGTCATAAATTCGATTAACTTCTTAGAAACCTTTCCACGTTTGGATAAGTCCTCTTTAGAGATAAATTCTTTATCTTCACGCGCTGCAACGATTTGTTTAGCAACGTTTAAACCAAGACCAGGAATGGCTCTAAATGGTGCAATTAACTTGTTACCATCAATTAACCATTGTTCGGCATCGGAACGGTTTAAATCAACCATTTCGAATTCGAAACCTCTTTCAATCATTTCGTTGGCTAATTCAAGAACAGTTAATAGGTTCTTATCTTTGGCAGATGCATCGTTTCCAAGATCGTTAATTTCTTTCATCTTAGCCTTAACAGCTTCCTTACCATGACACATTGAAACGATATCAAAGTCATCGGCTCTAACTGAGAAGTATGCACAGTAGTATACCAATGGGAAGTACACCTTAAAGTAAGCCACACGTAACGCCATTAAAACGTAGGCTGCCGCATGGGCACGTGGGAACATGTACTTAATCTTTAGACATGAATCAATGTACCATTGTGGAATGTTGGCTTCGTGCATTTTCTTTTGCCATTCGTCCTTAATTCCACGACCCTTACGAACATATTCCATGATTTGGAATGATGTTTCTGAATCTAGTCCCCAGTTAATCAAGTCCGTCATGATGTTATCACGACAACCAATAACGTTGGCGATGGTTGCTTTACCTTCCTTGATTAATTCGTCAGCGTTTCCTAACCAAACGTCGGTACCATGGGATAGACCAGAAATTTGTAGTAGTTGTGAGAAGTTTGCCGGATTAGTTTGTTCTAGCATCCCTCTAACGAACTTGGTACCAAACTCAGGAATTCCTAGTGTCCCAGTCTTTGATTGGATTTGATCTTGAGTTACACCAATTGTATCTGTACCGGAAAATAGTCCCATAACTCCCGGGTCATCCATTGGGATTGATTGAGGATCAATTCCTGATAAATCTTGAAGCATTCTGATCATAGTTGGGTCATCATGTCCCAGCACATCCATCTTCAAGATGTTGTCATGGATAGAATGGAAATCAAAGTGGGTAGTTTCCCAAGCCGCGTTTTGATCATCGGCAGGATATTGGATTGGTGTGAAATCAAAGATATCCATATCGTCAGGAACGATAATAATTCCGGCCGGATGTTGTCCGGTCGTTCTCTTAACACCAGTATCACCCTTTGATAGACGATCAATTTCGGCAGAACGAATAGTTTGTTGAGTATCTCTTTCGTATGCCTTTACGTATCCATAAGCGGTCTTATCCGCAACAGTACCGATGGTTCCGGCACGGTATACGTTATTTTCACCGAACAACACCTTTAGGTAGTTATGGGCGATTGGTTGATAGTCACCAGAGAAGTTCAAATCAATATCTGGAACCTTGTTCCCACTAAATCCAAGGAATGTTTCGAACGGAATATTATGACCGTCACCAATCATTAACGTTCCACATTCTGGACAGTTTTCATGTGGTAAATCGTATCCTGAACCATATTCACCCTTAGTAAAGAACTTAGAGTATTTACAGTTTGGACAACGATAGTGTGGTGGCAATGGATTAACTTCAGTAATCCCCGCCATTGTGGCTACCAAACTGGAACCAACGGAACCACGGGAACCTACCAGATATCCATCCTTGTTACTCTTTGCTACAAGACGCTTAGCGATTAAGTAAATAACTGAGAATCCGTTACCAATAATACTCTTCAACTCACGGTCCAAACGTGCCTGAATTAATTCAGGTAGTGGATCACCGTATAGTTTATGGGCCATATCCATTGTTGAGTTTCTGATTTCATCTTCGGCACCCTTCATGTGAGGTGTGTATAGTCGATCTAAGACCGGATGAATTCCATCATCAACCATGTTGGCAATCTTTTGGGTATTATCAACAACGATTTCCTTGCTGACATCTTCACCTAAGTATTCAAAATCACTCAACATTTCGTCTGTGGTTAAGAATGGTACCTTAGGTAATTCTTGTCTATTTAATGGGTTAGCCCCACCTTGTGAATGAATCAAAATCTTACGGTAAATATAGTCTTGTGGATCCATGTAATGAACATCCCCAGTTGCAACAACCGGTTTATTCATTTCATGACCCATATCAACCATGTTTTGTACTAATTCTTGTAGGTGCTTCTTACCATGGATTAATTCTGAATCAATCATTGGTTGATAGGCTGCACTTGGTTGGACTTCTAGATAATCGTAGAATTCAGCCTTCTTTTCGGCTTCTTCTTTACCTTTTTGTAGCATTGCGGTGAATACTTCACCGTTTGCACAAGCAGAACCAACTAATATTCCTTCACGGTACTTTTCAAGCACACTTCGTGGAATTCTTGGCACTCTATAGAAGTATTCAACATTGGATAATGAAACCAACTTAAACATGTTCTTTAATCCAGCCTGTGTTTGAGCCATCAAGATAGCGTGGAATGGACGCGCATGTTTATATGCATCATTATCGGACATGTGTTCATTTAGTTGATTTACCTTAGTAATGTTGTAACGTTCTTCGGCATCCTTGATGAACAAGTAATTCAAATGACCTGTTGTTTCTGCATCATATACGGCACGGTGATGGTGTTCCAAAGCAACGTCAAACTTCTTAGCCAATGTGTTCAAACGATAGCTCTTGTAGTTTGGATATAAGAAACGAGCCAATGGCAATGTATCAATGATTGGGTTTTGAATTTCTTCCATCCCATATCTTTGATAACCAACGTTCATAAAGCCAACGTCAAAAGTAACGTTGTGCCCTACAACGATTGAGTCGCCACAGAATTCTCTAAACAACTTAAAGACTTCTTCTTCAGACTTAGAACCTTTAACCATATCATCAGTGATAGATGTAAGTTCAGTCGTAAAATCTGATAAGTGGAAACCAGGATCAATAAATTCTTCAAATTGGTCCAAGACGTTATTATGTTGCATTCTAACGGCTGAAACTTCGATTACCTTATCGTAAATTGCAGAAAGACCAGTTGTTTCAATATCGAAAACAACGTAAGTAGCATCTGCTAAATCACGGTCATCTTCGTTAAATGTAATTGGAACACCGTCATCTACAACGTTTGCTTCAACACCATATAGCATCTTAATGTCATTCTTTTGTGCAGCAGTATAGGCAAATGGAAAACCTTGAACAGCAGCGTGGTCGGTAATCGCTAATGCCGGGTGACCCCATTCTTTAGCTCTAGCCACGTATTCTTCAATACTGTTAGTTGCATCCATTTGACTCATCTTAGTGTGTAGATGTAATTCAACACGTTTTTCTTCTGCGTCATCGTGACGACCTTCATGATGTAATGGATTAATGTCATAAGCATTCAATGTTAATTCGTGACTGTAGTTATCTTCTTGTATACCACCACGAACCTTAATCCAATCGCCTTCTTGCAATGCGGCAAAGTTAGCTTCATCGTTTTCGTTATTAGAGAACTTCTTAACTTCGATTGATGATGAATAATCGGTAATCTTTAAGATCATCAATTGACGACCTGATCTAAGTGAACGAATTTCCTTACTAAAGATGTGACCATTTACAATCACTAGTTTTTCTTCTTGAACGATATCAACTAGTTTAGTAACTTCTAGGTCATCCTTAATCTTCTTACCGATTTGTACTTTACCCTTTGGAACTGCATTTTTTGAGTTCTTTTGACGTTTAGCAGATGATTCTTGGATTGCTTGCATCGCCTTTTGAGCTAACTCAGCATCCTTCTTTTCCTTTTCAGCTTTAAAATCTTTGATTTTTTCTTGAGAAGCAGTTTCATCAACAAAAACAGAGATGGTAAAGTGTGGAAAACCTAATCGTTCATACAAATCTTCAATTGGACTAACTGCTTTGTCCACAAGAAAGTTCTTAACAATTTCGTTATCAGCACTAAGTTCGATTTTATGATCAACGATCTTTGGTGCATCACGTCTTAATAGTTCATTTTTAATAGCATCAGTGATATCAGCATGTTTGACAATCCATTCCCAATAATTGCCTAATTGCTTGTTATCAAATTGATTGTCGTTTGCTTTGATATTAATTTTAGTAGTAGCGATTTCATCAAAAGTCGCTTGCATACGACTATAAAAATCCAAGAAGACTTCGTAATCTAAAATTCGTGGAAGTGTAAGGTGGAATTCCCAAATTTTGGAACGTTTGTGGATATCAATCTTCTCAATCTGACCGCCTTTAAAATTATCGGAATCAATTTGGTCTTTTAACTGTAATTGATTCAATAATTTTGTAAATAATTCTTCTTGGTTAGACAATCTAATACCTCCATCCTAAGTCAGCTAAAAAAGGTCAGTCTCTTCAACTGACCCTTTTTTTATTTCAAATCTTTAAGTAAGATTTTTACAGTGTTAACAACTTCTTCTTGCTTAACTTCAACAGTTTCGCCAGTTTTTCTAATCTTTATTTCTACGATTCCTTCACTAGCCTTCTTACCAACAGTAACTCTGATTGGTAATCCAATTAGATCTGAATCGGCAAACTTAACTCCGGCTCTTTCTTTTCTGTCATCAGTTAAAACATCAAAGCCTTCATCCTTAAGTTCTTTTTCAATACCATCAGCAACACTAACTTGAGTTTCATCCTTTGTGTTAACAGGAATCAAGTGAATGTCGAATGGTGAAATTGACTTAGGCCAAATTAAACCATTGTCATCAGCTTGTTGTTCAGCAATAGCAGTTAGTAATCTACTAATACCGATACCGTAACAACCCATTACAACTGGTTTTTGACGACCATTTTCATCCAAGACGTTTGCATCTAAGTCCTTTGAGTATCTAGTTCCTAGCTTGAAGATATGAGCAATTTCAATACCACGAGTGAACTTCAATACACCTGAACCGTCTGGTGAGATTTCACCTTCTTCAACTTCTCTAAAGTCACCGTAAGTAACGTTTTCAAAGTCACGTTCAGGGTTAACGTTAGCAAAGTGGTAACCATCTTCGTTGGCACCAGCAAATGCATTAGTCATGTCTTTAACGTAGTTATCTGCTAATACAGTTACAGATTCATCTAGGTTAAATGGACCAACGTATCCTCTTGATGTGTTAGTAAATTCTTTGATTTGTTCATCATTTGCCAAGTCAAAGAATGAAGCACCAAGTTGACCCTTAACCTTAACGTCGTTAACTTCGTGATCACCTCTAACTAAAACCATCACTGGTTTTTCGTCAGCAATGAATAGAACACTCTTAATAACGTTTGAAGCATCTGTGTCTAATAGTTCCACGTCATCTTCGATTGATTTCACGTTTGGAGTACTAATCTTTTCTAAGTCTTTTTGAGTTTCGTTAGACTTTTCAGGAACGTACATGCTCTTAGCCATTTCAAGGTTAGCAGCATATTCGCTATCGTCTGAGTAAACGATGGTATCTTCACCAACAGCAGCTGGTGCAGAGAATTCGATTGAATCTGAACCACCCATGGCACCACCATCACCAATGATAGTACGGTAATCTAAACCAACTTGGTCGAAAATCTTACGGTAAGCATCTTCCATTTGGTTGTAGATACGATCTAGGTCCGCATCATCAATTGAGAATGAGTAACCATCTTTCATGATAAATTCACGTCCACGTAGTAAACCGTTTCTTGGACGTTCTTCATCTCTATATTTTGGTTGAATTTGGTATAACACTAAAGGAAGTTTTTTATATGACTTAACTGAGTCACGAATGATTTCTGTGTAAGTTTCTTCGTGAGTTGGTCCTAGAATGAAATCAGTGTCATGTCTGTTCTTTAGCTTAAATAAAGCTGGACCGTAAGTTTGTAATCTTCCTGATTTTTCCCAAAGCTCTGCAGGTAATACTGCCGGCATAAGAGTTTCATTCGCGTCGATTTCGTCCATTTCCTTACGAATGATGTTTTCAATTTTTGAAATTACTTTGTATGCCAAAGGCAAGTATGCGTACATCCCTGCTGAAATTTGCTTAATGTATCCAGCTCTTAACATTAACTTATGACTAAGAGCTTCAGCACCCTTTGGCGCTTCTTTTAGCGTTGGGATTAACATTTTTGATTGCTTCATAAAAATCTCCTTAAATATGTTCTTAATGGATAAAGTATCTTTGAATGTCGTTAATTGTTACCAGTAGCATTAATACAACTAAGAATGCAAAACCAATAAGTGTAACAATTGTTTCAACTTTTTCAGAAGTTGGTTTTCTTCTAACGGCCTCAATTATGTTCATTAATATTTTACCACCATCTAGGACCGGAATTGGAATTAAATTCATAATCGCTAAGTTAATTGATAAGAATGCGATAAAGTAAACAACTCCTTGTAGTCCTAACTTAGTAGCTTGTGATGTGGAAGCATAGATTGCAACCGGTCCACCTAAGTCGTTTAAGCTGAAGTGACCAGTTACCATGTAAGCTAATTCAGATACAAGTTGCTTAGTCATGTTCCATGTTCTAGTAAAACCAGAGAACAACTTGGTTGTAAAACTAGAATCGACAGTGTTTTTAACTCCAATCAATCCATATTTTTTTCCATTGTTCTTTTGTGATTCACTGGTTAATTTAATTATTTTAACTTGACCATCTCTTTTAATAACTAAGGTTAACTTTTGATCTGGTCTAGCTTGAATTGCTGAGCTTATTTCATTCCAATTGTTGGTCTTTTGATTATCAACTTGAACAATTCTGTCACCACTCTTAATTCCGGCATCCCTTGCAACAGAATGTCCTTGAATTGGGGTAACTGTGTTTTGATTTGAAGCTACTCCACCTTGCATGAATGTCAAAATTGTAAATGCAACAATTGCTAGAATCACGTTATTAACAATTCCAGCAGCATTGGTTATTAATTTTTTGAATACTGGTGCGTTTTGGAATTGAACATCCTCAGGAGCAATTTGGACCTTTGTTCCGTCGTGTTCCACCATTAACGCATCATGATTGACTTTAAATCTCTTAACATCTTCGTTGTTATCTTGGTAACCTTCGATAAATAACTCGTGTTCAAGATCAACATTTGAAACTTCAAGAGGTAGACCGTCTAAAGTCTTTTGTTTTTGGCTGGTATTAATTAAAATAACTTCATTTTGTTCATTAAATTTAAGTGTAACTGGAGTACCAGGATCTAGTTCCTGTGAATCGTTATCGGCAATCCCAGCCATTCGAACATATCCACCTAAAGGAAGAATACGAATTGTATACGTGGTTTGATTGTGACGATAAAAGAAAATCTTCGGACCCATTCCAATAGAAAATTCTCTAACCATTATTCCTGATCTTTTGGCAACGATAAAGTGGCCAAATTCATGAACAAACACTAAAATTCCAAAAACAATAACGAAAGCTAGTATTGTGATAATCAATTAAATCACTCCTTTACATCTAAATAATGCCAAATAGGTGAAGAAGTGGCAAAACAAATAGTAAACTATCAAATCTGTCTAAAATTCCACCGTGTCCAGGTAAAATCTTTCCAGAATCTTTAACTTGGTAGTATCTCTTAAGAGCTGATTCAACTAAATCACCAAATTGACCAGCAATTGATAATACAAGAGTTACGATAACAGAAACAAGTAGTGATGTATGACCAACTGAGAAGTAGTACATCCATGCAGTAGCAATGATAGTTGCTAATAATGATCCACAGATTGAACCTTCCCATGTCTTATTAGGACTTACATGTGGAGCTAACTTGTGTTTACCGAATTGCTTACCGAAAATGTAAGCACCTGAGTCAGTTAACCAAACGATAAATAGTGCGTAGAATAATACCGCAATACCAACATGTCTAGCAGCAATAAAGTAATGGAAGCCCATTCCAATGTATAGCATTGCAAGTGTAATCACACCAGCATCATCAAATGAAAAAATGTTCTTAGTAACAACATTTCTTAACATCAATAGCATTACTACTAAATAGAACAAAAAGTTAACTGATAGAAATGATGGTAGACCATTGAACCAGTTACTTGGTGCAATTAATAAAGTTACACCAATAAATGATAGGATTGCTTCTGGTGAAATTACTAACTTTTTCTTCATGATTAGTACTTCAGACATCGCAACAATTCCTAAAGCAATTGCTCCAATTTGAATAAAAATGCCACCCAATAAAACTATTGGCACAAATAATAATAAGGCAATAATTGCCGTTAATACTCTTGTTTTCATAATAATCTCCTAATGTTACTTGTTTTTTAATCCCCCAAAACGACGATGACGTCCTTGGAACTTGGCAATACATTTCATTAAATCTTCTTTAGTGTAGTCAGGCCATTTAGTGTCATCAAATACGAATTCACTGTATGCAACTTGCCATAATAAGAAGTTAGATAATCTTTCTTCCCCACTTGTTCTAATCAATAAATCTGGGTTAGCAAATTCTCCAAGTGATGAAGTCATTAAATTTTCACTAACGACGTCCTTATTAATGTCATCGACATTTAAACTTCCATCAGATACCTTTTGAGCAATCTTTTGAACTGCTGTAACGATTTCGTCCTGGCTTCCATAGTTTAAAGCAAAGTTCAAAATCATTCCATCGCATTTCTTAGTGTCCTCAACAGCATCATTGATGGCCTTTTGTGTAGACTTAGGTAATTGATCTACATATCCCATAACGTTAACTCTAACGTTATTCTTTACTAAATTTGGTACAAAAGTAGAGAAAAATTTCTCTGGTAAATCCATCAAGTAGTTAACTTCTTGATCCGGACGTTTCCAGTTTTCGGTAGAAAAGGCGTACAAAGTTAATGCCTTCACACCTAAATCACTAGCTGCTTTTGTAATGTCCTTTACAACGTTCATTCCCTTTTTATGTCCAGCAATTCTTGGCAAATGTCTTTGTTGGGCCCATCTTCCATTTCCATCCATGATAATGGCAATATGTTTGGGAATATTATTGTAGTCAAGTTCTGTGGTAGTTTTTTTCTTAAACTTAAACATATATACCTCGCCTATTAGTACAAATAAAGGATGAGAAACAATCCTCATCCCACATTTGTAAAGTTATTTTATTGGATTAATCTCCATTCGCCACGTTTAGCTTCTACTAAAGTTTCGAAATATTTTAATAATTGGTTAGCGTCGTTTGGACTATGTTCACCTAAAAGATTTAATCCTTCACCCGTAGGAATTGGATCACTTAAATCTGTAATTTCAGTTTCATTTTCAATTGTTGCTTCAGTAAACGCAACAATCCAATCATCTTCAATTAATTGTGAAACCACAAAAAAGATGTTGAAATCGTCAGTAACATATACCGGCATAACATAGATTCCATCTTGAATTTCTTCAAGTTGATTACCATTGTAAGACAATGCTTGCTTGGTATCATCGTTCATACTTTCAGATAGTTTGAAAACCATCTTATTGAATTCCTCTGTACCTGGTGTAACTTCTTGTTCTTGCATGGTGACATCCCCTTTTATTAGTTTATCCGTTTAGTACTTCCTTTTCTTTGGCAGCAATAACGTCATCTAAATCTTTGATTTGTGAATCTGTCAACTTTTGAACCTTATCTTCTAGTGCGTGAGTTTCATCATCTGTAAAGTCATCGTTCTTGTTACCCTTCTTTACAGCGTCCATAGCTTCACGACGTACATTTCTAATAGCGACTTTACCTTGTTCACCGGCAGCCTTAACCTTCTTAGAAATTTCTTTTCTACGTTCTTCAGTTAGTTGTGGAACAACTAAACGAATGTTATCACCATCGTTAGCTGGGTTAATACCAATATCAGCTTCAAGGATTCCCTTTTCAATATCATCTAGAGCTGATTTGTCATATGGAGTAACCATAATAACTCTAGCTTCAGGAACAGTGATTGAAGCAATTTGGTTTAATGGTGTTGGTGCACCATAGTATTCAGCAGTAACACCGTTTAATAGACTGGCGTTAGCACGACCTGCTCTAATACTTGCTAATTCTTGTCTTAATGATGCAATTGACTTTTGCATCTTGTCTTTTGCTGTATCTAAAATTTCATTTTGAGTTGCCATACTTTATTTCCCCTTAACTGTAGTTCCGATTTTTTCACCCTTAACAACTTTTTCAATGTTGCCGGATTCATTTAAGTTAAACACTACTAATGGAATATCGTTGTCCATTGATAATGAACTTGCTGTAGTATCCATTACTTGTAGGTTCTTGTTAATGATATCCATTTGAGTTAATTCATCAAATTTAACAGCATTTGGATCCTTGTTAGGATCAGCTGAGTAAATACCATCAACTCCGTTTTTAGCCATTAAAATAGCATCTGCATGTACTTCAGCAGCACGTAAAGCAGCAGTTGTATCTGTTGAGAAGAATGGGTTACCTGTACCACCAGAGAAGATAACGACACGATTCTTTTCAAGATGACGAACTGCCTTTCTACGAATATATGGTTCAGCAATTTGTCTCATTTCGATTGAGGTTTGAACTCTTGTTGGAACACCAAGTGATTCTAAGTTTTCTTGTAATGCTAAACCATTCATAACAGTTGCTAACATTCCAATGTAATCAGCTTGTGTTCTTTCCATGCCCATTTTTGAACCAGCTACTCCACGCC
Organism: Apilactobacillus intestinapis; assembly: GCF_049166695.1. Taxonomy (NCBI): domain Bacteria; kingdom Bacillati; phylum Bacillota; class Bacilli; order Lactobacillales; family Lactobacillaceae; genus Apilactobacillus; species Apilactobacillus intestinapis. The sequence continues at coordinate 133,190 of NZ_JBMHFD010000001.1, read as the reverse complement.
ACATGTTACCGCCACCGACAACAATAGCAATTTGAATTCCTAGTTCGTAAACATTTTTTACTTCTTGCGCAATTTTCTTGATTACAGGTGGGTTAATACCGTGACCTTCATCACCAGCAAGTGCTTCACCACTTAGCTTTAAAACAATACGCTTATATTTTAAGTCAGACATCGAATTTCCTCCATTACATGATCGTTAATTTAATTTTAGCATAATATGAAATTTAAAAACAGTTTATAACCGCAATTATTTAATTATAAATATGTATAAAAAAAGGATACGTATCCGCATCCTTTTTCATTGATTATTTGATTTGTGAGTTAACTTCGTCAACAAAGTTAGTTTCTTCTTTTTCGATACCTTCACCGACTTCGTAACGAACAAAGGCCTTTAGTTGACCGCCGTTTTCCTTAACGTATTCAGCAACAGTCTTGTCTGAGTCCATAACGAATTCTTGGTCAGCTAAACTAATTTCAGCAAGGAACTTGTTTAGACGACCTTCAACCATCTTTTCAACGATGTTTTCAGGCTTGCCTTCTTGTAGGGCTTCCTTCTTTAGTTCTTCTCTTTCAGCTTCTAATCTGTCTTGAGGAACATCGTTTCTGTCTAGGTATTCTGGCTTAGTAGCAGCAATGTGCATTGCAACGTGCTTAGCAACAGTTTCGTCAACACCTTGAATTTGAACTAAGGCACCAATTAGACCTTGGTTGTGTAGGTAGTGACCAAAGCTTTCGTCATCGTTCTTAGTTAAAACAACGAAACGACGTAGAGTGATCTTTTCACCAGTAATTTGAGTAGTGTTGATGATCTTGTCGTTAACAGTTTCACCATCAACGTCAAGTGCTAAAGCAGCTTCAACATCAGCTGGCTTAGCTTCAACAATCTTAGCTGCGATTAAATCAATTAGGTTCTTGAAGTCATCGTTACCTGAAACAAAGTCAGTTTCAGCGTTAACTTCAACGATAGCAGCATCGTTACCGTGAGTAACAACACGAGTTAAACCAGCAGCGGCAACACGGTCACTCTTCTTTTCAGCTTTTGCGATACCCTTTTCACGTAAGTATTCTAGAGCTTTCTTTTCGTCACCATCTGAAGCAACTAAAGCTTTCTTAGCATCCATCATACCTACACTTGTCTTTTCACGTAATTCTTTTACTTGAGCAGCAGTAATCTTTGCCATTGTTATGGCCTCCTTAAGTTTTATATTAAAAAAGGCCGACTCATCCCAGGCCTTATCGGTCCAAAAACATGAGTCAGCCTAAGTGTTCAAACAAAATCAATATTTAAAAAATATTACTTGTCTTCACTTTCATTTTCATCTTTAGTGTCTTCGAATGTGCTTTCGCTAACATTTTCTTCACCTTGGTTACCTTCAATGATAGCGTCAGCCATCTTAGCAGTAATTAGACGAACGGCACGAATAGCGTCATCGTTTGATGGGATAATAACATCAACGTCATCTGGGTCAGTGTTAGTATCAACCATAGCAACGATAGGAATGTTTAACTTGTGAGCTTCGTGAACAGCGATTTGTTCTTTACGAGGGTCAACGATGAACATAACATCTGGAATCTTAGGCATGTCTTCGATACCACCAAGGAATTTTTCAAGCTTGTCAGTCTTCTTCTTTAGAAGAGCAACTTCTTTCTTAGGTAGTCTTTCGAAAGTACCATCTTCAGCCATCTTCTTAAGATCCTTTAGGTACTTGATACGGCTTTGAATAGTGTCCCAGTTAGTTAAAGTTCCACCTAACCAACGGTGATTAACGTAGTATTGACCTGCACGTACAGCTTCTTCTTGGATTGAGTCTTGAGCTTGCTTCTTAGTACCAACAAATAGTACAGTAGCGCCCTTAGCAGCTTCATCCTTCATAAAGTTGTATGCTGAATCAATCATCTTAACAGTCTTTTGTAAGTCGATGATGTAGATTCCGTTACGTTGGGTAAAGATGTATTTCTTCATCTTAGGGTTCCAACGACGAGTTTGGTGACCGAAGTGGACACCAGCTTCTAGTAATTGTTTCATAGAAATAACAGCCATGTTAATAGCCCTCCAAAAATAGTTTTTTCCTCCCCGTCAATCTATCAATTCAGAAACTATCAAGAAATAGCACTATCTGAGTTGTCATGACAGGTGTGAATTGGTAATAAATACCGAATATTATTGTATATTAAACTCCAACATTTATCAAGCTAAATATTACAATTTAACAATCTTATCTGATTTACCTGTGTTGATAAGGTCTCTGTTAGCGTCCAATGATAGAGTAACCATGTTTCTAACCGCTGTTTCAGTGTAGAAAGCAATGTGTGGGGTAATCAAAACATTGTCTCTGCTCATTAGGTTCTTTAGACGATCATCTGAGATATCATCGAAACTATCAAAGTTAACATTGAAAACACCTACTTCTGATTCATAAGTATCCAAAGCAGCACCTGCTAGTTTACCTGAATCTAAAGCCTTGATTAACGCGTCAGTATCAATTAGTGATCCACGCGCAGCGTTAATAATGTATGAACCATCTTTCATTTCTGATAAAGTCTTTTCATTTACCATGTGTTCATTTTCCTTAACGGCTGGTGCGTGTAGTGAAATGATATCAGCTTGTTTGTATAAATCGTCTGGAGTATCAACGTAGATACCTTGTTTTTCTAGTTCAGGGTTTCTGAATGGATCATATGCAATCACCTTTGCGCCGAATCCACGACAGATATCAACTAATACGTGACCAATACGACCTGTTCCGAAAACACCAACGGTCTTTGAGTTTAATTCTTGACCAATTTCAGGAGCCCATCTTAAGTCACCTGAACGTTGCTTGTCTTCAAAACGTTTTGTATTTCTTAGTAATCTCATAATTTCAGTAATTGCTAGTTCAGCAATTGCATTTGGAGAATATGCTGGAACGTTTGTTACAGTAATTCCATTTGCTTTTGCAGCATCAGCATCAACGTTATCTACCCCAACGTTTCTTAGTGATAGGTACTTGATGTTAAAACTACCTAATTTATCTAAAATTTCTTTAGTGTATGGTTTTTGTTGGTAAGCAACCACACCATCAAATCCATTAGCTTCTTCAACAGTTGATGAATCAAGTAATTTGGTTTCAACCTTTACTTCTACTTCCGGATTTTTTTGTTCCCATTCTTTTAAATATGGCATTTCATCATTTCTGATTCCATAAGCAATAATTTTCAATACAAAAACCTCCAAATATTCATCGTTACAGTTAGAATTATAACACTTAACACCGTGTCTTAAAGGCTTAGACCGTATTTAGATAAATTTACCCCATTTTCATTTAGGTATTCTAACTTCTTAGTTCTGCTCTGATGTTTAAAATGATACTCGGCACTCAAAGCATCATGTTTATTGTCAAAACTTTCGGAATATATCATTTCGACTGGCAAATGATTGCGGGTGTACTTGGCGCCCTTTCCACTTTGGTGTTGTTCTAATCGATGTTTCAAATCAGTCGTGTATCCACCATATAGTGAATCATCCCCGCACTTTAAAACATACATATAAAACTTATTCTCCATATAAAATCTTCCTTACAAAATCTGTATATTCGTTTGAATTATCTCTATAAACAAAAATTGGTGGTAGTACCTTGGTTCCACCATTCTTCCCCGCTTTGATTCCTTCAACTAGAATCATGTTTGATTCTTTTCCCTCACGTGGATAAATGTATTGAATCCTTTTTGGCATTACGTTGTGAGATTGCATGGCATCAAATAGTTCTAGCATGCGATCAGGACGGTAAACAAAGAACGCTTTAGCATTTGTCTTTAAAAGTCCCTCACACACGGTTAGGATTTTGTCTAAATTAGTTGTGATTTCATGTCTAGCAATTGCTAGGTATGGATTTGGATTCTTCTTACTGTCCTCTAAATCGGGAAAATAAGGTGGGTTACAAGTTATCACGTCAACAGAATCCTTGTCCACATAATCAAATGTATTATCAAGGTCATCGTTTATCACGGTCAACTTGTCGTCTAAGTTATTTAAACTAACACTGCGTTTTGCCATGTCAGCCAGTTTGTCTTGTAGTTCAATTTCGTAAATATGCCCATTGGTTTTATGTGACATAAATAACCCAACTGCACCATTGCCGGCACACAAATCGACAGTCTTTGAAGTACTCTTCTTGGGCAACCTAGCAAAGTCTGCCAAAAGTACCGCATCCAATGAGAATGAGAACACTTCGGGATTTTGAATTATCTTTATATCATTACTATATAGTTGATCTATTCTTTCGTTTTCCTTTAAAACATCGTCCACTTGAATATTCCACCTTATTTTTTCTTGCATAAATCAATAATAATAGAATACTATTAAATAATAAAGTACGAGAGGAGTTTATTTAATGTATTCTTTTTTAAAGTTCTTATGTAGAATCATTTTATATCCAATTAACGGAATGCCTAAGTTTGAAAACAAACAAAGAATTCCGGAAGGCAATTACATATTAGTTGCACCGCACCGTACATGGTTTGACCCATTGTACTTTGCCCTAGCAGCAAGTCCTAAAGAATTTGCTTTCATCGCTAAAAAGGAACTATTCAAAAACCCACTTTTAGCATACGTATTAAGACATGCAAACGTATTAAGTGTTGATCGTGAAAATCCTGGCCCATCAGTAATTAAGGAACCTGTTAAGATTCTTCAAAGCTCTGACAAGTCACTAATCATTTTCCCTTCAGGAACTAGACATTCTCAAGCACTAAAAGGTGGCGCTACTTTAATCGCCAAGCTTTCTAAAGCACCTTTACTTCCAGCTGTTTACCAAGGTCCACTTACCTTTAAGAGTTTGTTCTCACGTAAGAAAGCTGTCATCAACTTTGGTGACCCTATCTACTTGGACAAATCAATCAAGCTAAATGAAGAAGGTCAAAAAGCAGTCGAACAACAAATGCAAGATGCTTTCGATAAGTTAGATAAAGAAATTAATCCTGACTTTAAGTATGTTGACCCATCATCAGAAAAATAAGCAATAAAAAAAGACTTAATTTTTGAATTAAGTCTTTTTTTATTTATTTGGCGTTAGCCTTCATACTGTTCATCATTTGATTTAACTTCTTAGCTGAAGGTTTTTGACCCATTTGTAGCATCATTGCTCTTAATTGATCCTTGTTAATTGGGGGATTATCTTTAAGATATTTTTCCATGTACTTACGTGCCATGAAGAATCCACCGATCAAACCTACGATTAAAGCTAAAAGAATTAGGATAATCCATAAGAATGTTGACATAATTCTTCCTCCTCCCGTTAGTTACTATTATTAATTTTACACAACTTAATTATTAAATTCAAAAAAAGTTTTAATCGTCACGTAAACCTTTTTTACGTTGAACTTCCTTAACCTTTTCTGGTGTAACTTCTTTACCTTCTTTATTGAAAACTTGAACCATTTCAATTTGGCTTCTCATGTTTTCTTTAAAGCGTTTTAGGTATTGTTTTCTAAGGTCAGCTCTTTCAGCTTCTTCTTCCTTAGTCAATCCACTTTCCTTAGCTTTGTGGGCTAATTCATTAATACGTGGGATAAGTTTCTTTAAAATTGGATCTTCTGCTTCTGACATTTCATTATCTCCTTTACGAACATTTGTTTTTATTTTCCCGTTATGCTATATTAAAGCTATTATATTACAAGAAACGGGGTATTTATGTGACTTTTTCAAAAGAAGAAAAGACTTCTAAACAATTAGCTATTTTAGAATTTATCTGGAAAAGAATCAATAGCCAAGGCTATCCTCCTACAGTAAGAGAAATAGGTGAAGCCGTTAATCTTTCATCCACATCAACCGTCCACGGTCATTTAAGTCGCCTTGAAAAGAAGGGTTTTATCGTTAAGAATCCCGCTAAACCAAGAGCGCTTGAAATTACCGAAGATGGTCTTAAGAAAATTGGGGTTAACACACACCCTGGTGAAATCCCTGTTTTAGGTACCGTTGCTGCTGGTGAACCAATCCTAGCGGTTGAAGATACATCAGAATACTTCTCAATGCCTGACCAATACGAAAACTCAGATGATGTTTTCATGTTAGTCATTCAAGGTGAAAGTATGATCAACATCGGTATTTTAAACGGTGATAAAGTCATCGTTAAAAAGCAATCAACTGCTGAAAATGGTGATATCGTTATTGCAATGACTGATGAAAACGAAGTCACTTGCAAACGATTCTTCAAGGAATCTGATCACTATCGCCTACAACCTGAGAACGATAACTTGGCTCCAATCATCTTGGATCAAGTATCAATCGTTGGTAAGGTTGTTGGATTATACCGTGACAGTATTTTTTAAAATACTTCACCTTCGTAGTGATATTCAGGCATTTCTTTGAAATCGAACTTTTCAACATCGGATACCTTTGTTAGATATGACTTAGATCCGTTTGATAACATCAAGTTAACAATCGCATCTTTTTCATGGAATAAAACAACTGGTTTATCAATTGCATAAGCATACCCAATTTCGAAAGCTGTACCGCTGTCAACATTGTCGTCTACAAAGTCGATAATCGCGATAACGGCATCAGCTTTTTTTATTTCATCCACGTCAAGTTGGAAAACATCTCTAGACCATTGGCTACTACCAATTTCTGCCCCGTCGTTGACATTTGAGTTTCTTGGGCTAAAGTATCCTGAAACTGAAGGATTGTTATCCAATGCCTTTTCAATTCTTTGAATACGGTCAATTTGTTCATCATCAAAAAATGGTCCTGCTAAATATAATTTCATGTCAGTCTCCTACTTTCTTCCATAAATTCTTTGGTGGTCTTTTACCCCTTCAAGGAAAAATTCCGCCTTATCATTACTAGTATCCAACTTGATATCACCATCAGCGATTGGAATCCAGTTAGTAAAGATTTCTTCGTATTCTTCAACAGAAACTTGTTTTCTTGACTTCAAAGCATCATCTAATGATTTTGCTAATTCATCGTTTCTGAAGTTATCCTTTAGTTTCATTGGGAAGAATTCACCCTGTGCACCTGAGCCATAACTGAATAACGCAATACGATCACCAGATTGTAAATCATCTGAGTTATTAATTAATGATAGGAAGTTCAAATACAATGAACCGGTGTATAGGTTACCAACGTTTTCGTTGTAGATACGACCTTGTTCGAATTCTTTCTTCAAGTTAGCTTGTTGTCCTTCATCGGCTTCATCAATGATTGATCTTAGTGCCTTAATTCCCATCTTTGGATAAGGTAAATGGAATGTCATTGCTTTGAAATCAGCAATGGTTTGACCAGTGATTTCCTTGTATTCATCCCATGTCTTCTTAAAGAAATCAACGTAAACATCGTTTGAATAGTGACCATCAACAACGGCTTCTGTTCTGTACAATGGTCTCCAGAAATCCATTACATCATCAGAATAGAATGTACTTGGGCCATCGAATTCGGCAATTGAAGGATTGGCAGAAATTACCATGGCAACGGCACCCCCACCTTGAGTAACTTCACCAGGTGTCTTAATACCGTATCTAGCAATATCGGCACCAATTACTAGGGCTTGTCTTTCAGGATGGTTTTGCACATATTCTTTGGCCATTTGAAGACCAGCAGTAGCACCATAACAAGCTTGCTTTATTTCAAAAGCACGAGCTCGACGGCTTAAGCCTAACATGTTTTGTAAGTAAATAGCAGCAGATTTGGAGTTATCTACCCCTGTTTCTGTTCCAAAAATAATTAAATCAATTTTTTTACGATTATCATCATCAATAATCTTGGTACAAGCATTTGCTGCCATTGTGACAACATCTTGGGTATTGGGAATTACAGCTTGTTTCTTTTGGCCAATTCCAATCAAGTACTTGTTTGGGTCTTCGTTTCTAGCGTTAGCTAGATCGACCATATCTAAATACATATCTGATGAGTAAAAACTCATCTTGTCAATTCCAACATTCATAATGATAATCCACACTTTCATATAAATATTATTTTAATTGTACTATGAAACAACATTCTTCACAAAAGAAATAACAAAAAGGCGCACCGTTAAGTGCGTCTTTTTATTTTTCAAATTGCTTCTTTGCCTTTAAGAATGCATCAGCATAGTAGTAAGTTTTTTGATAGGTTTGTTCACCTGTGTATTGGTTAGGATATTCACCCCAGATGGAGAATGCAGCTCCAATATTGTTCTTGCTCTTAGCAAGATTCTTCTTGGATTGGTCATTCCACATGCTCATCTTCCATTTTTTAAATTCACTAGTCCAAATCTTCTTGGATTCTTTTGTGAATGAAGTAGGATCTGTAATCATGTAAAGATAGTAATTATTGTAGTTGATTGTCTTAAAGCCGGCCTTGTTTAGTTCAGGCAAAGTGGCACGCATTCTGATGTTATCTTTACGGTCCTTACTTGAACTAACCTCACCAGTTAAACTCCAGTAATTAATCAAAATATCCTTGTGATATTTATTTAAAACAGCTTTATGGAAACTATCATTCCACATTTCAAGTTTTAAATTATGTTGCTTAACGTAATCATCAATTGCATTGATGTATTTAACAGCCGCATTTTGGTCACTTCGATTATTAATGGTGATTTCATCGGCACCAACAATAATGTGGTATCCCTTTGGTAATAATCCAACGTATTCACTCAAAAGTTTCTTAGAAAAATCTAGAGTTGCCTTCTTGTGGTAGTACATTTCGTTATAACCATCTTTGTTATCCAATTGTTTAGCTAACTTCTTCCCAGCAGATGTGTATGAAAGAAGTTTGATGATTGATTGGTCATGACCTGGAAGGTCAATTTCTGGGATAACTTCAATTCCGTTCATATAACCATATTGAATGATGTCCAATAATTGATCCTTAGTTAAAAATGCTTTCTTGGTCTTTTTGTTGTAGTAAACACCATTTTTTTCATATGAGTTTTTAACGGTTTGACCTAAAGTAGAACTTTCCACACCATATCTCTCATTATCATTTAAGTGAAGTTGAAGATATGTACCATGATCTTTTTTAAGTAAATCAATGTACTTCTTAATTGTTGATGGCGCGTAGTATGTTCTTGAACAATCTAATGACAAACCGATTCGTTTAGTATTGTTATTAGTCGCTGCTAAGGTCTTTTTAGAAAGTGCACCCATTTGAACAAAAATCAAAATTAGGGCAAGAACTGCTCCCACGATTAAATATCTTTTTTTCGGCATAATCACCACTCTTTTCTTTGCGATTATTATATTTTTTAGTATAGCATTAAAATTTCATAAATCTATCTATTTTCATATTTTGTAATCATTATGAAATAGTTACATGTTAATAATAGTGCTTTAATCTTAAATCTAATTTAAATGTTTGTTTTATTGTCATCTATAATGATATGGTCGAATATGGTATCATTATATAGGTTTAATAGTAACATTAGATTGGAGTATTTGTTTATTTATGAAAAAAGCATCATCAATTTTTACTAAATCAGTATACACGTTGTTAGAATTTTCTTTAATGTTATCTACAGTGTTAGGGATTGGTTTCAACTGGGAATCAGCTTCAACTTACTCAAATAGTTTGAAAATAGATTTTCTAATTTTCATTCAAATTATATTTGTATTGTTAGCATTAATTCAAATCATATCTTTCTACATAAATAAAATCGATTTAAAGAAAGAAATAATCATTTCTGCAACACTATTTATATTGGCCATGATTCTTTACATACTACATGAATCTACAATTCAATTTCTTGTATGTATTTTACTTATCCTTATTTTAATGATAATTGACAAAAAATATTTGGCTTAAATTAAAATGACTAAACAAAAAGCACCATACTATCTGTATAGTGAGGTGCTTTTTATTTTACATTTATGATCATGAATGTATCAAAAGGAGAGTACATGTATAGGAGGCGTATTAAAAAGAAAATAAAAATGCAGTTAAAAAATTAAGTAGTTACTTAAATTTCTAACTGCATAAAAATGACGTAGTTTTGACGTAGTTTATAGTTAATAATAACTAACTATAAATGACTGATATGTACACCACAAATGCTTATAAACACCGTCACGTTAACGCTCATTAACAGTAATTGAACGGTATGACATTGTAGTTAAAGGAGAGTACAGGTATCGAGACCTATTTTTTATAAAACACTGTAACAACAGCATTCACATAGATTTAACATACACATATTTTTAAAATGACGTAGTTTTTGACGTAGTTTTAAAAATGGGGACGGTTATACATAATATAATACATATAATGGTAGAAACTAAAAAAGCCTAGCAATCAAAATGACTGCTAGGCTTTTTTGTTATTCAACTTTTTTGACCCAAACTTTGCATGAAGAAACATAACCGACTGCGGTCTTAATTCTGTATCTATTACCAACCTTTACAACAGTACCGTAGAATTGAGAACCTTTGCCCCAACGGACTTTACGTTGACTGGTTAATTCTTGCTCGTGGTAAGCGTTAACTCCGGTTTCAGAATAGAATAACTTACCGTCTTGGACGAAGTTACTGTTTTGAGCTGCAGGGGTTGCAGGCTTTACGATGCTTTCAAAACGTTCGCCAGTCAAAGTGCCGTCGAAGTCATATGATGCATCTACGTGCAGACCTTTATAGTTATCAGTAAATTGCCAAGCGTTAGAATTATCAACGCCGGGTTGAGATGAACCGTAACTAGCAACCCAGATATTCTTATCTGTTAATCGTGCATAGTTAATCTTCTTTGAGTTAAACCATGATGCACTACCGTAAACCACACGACACTTGTATCCATTGGCTTTAACGATTGATAAGAAAGTGTTGATTTGTGCGGTGATATCTCCGTAAAGCGAAGGGTCTTCGACATCAATAGCAAGTGGGGTAGATGCGTCCATACCGAACGCCTTAACCCATTTGATGAAGTAGTTAGCTTCAGCAGCAGGTGAACCTTGATAGTAGTGGTATAAACCAACGGTCTTAAATGCCTTTAGTCCATTACCAACTTGGTTACCAGATTTAGGATTTAAGTAGGTTGTACCATCAGTTAATTTAACCATTAACCCGTTGATACCTGCAGACTTTAATTGGTTCATGAAAGCTAATGAATCTGATTGATAACTTGAAATATCAGAGATTGTTTTCCAAGACATAACTATTCACCTTCTTTGTCGTTTTGTTGTTCTTTTTGTTCGTTTTGAACAACAGCTTTATCTTCAAATGAATCTGCATTAGGTGTTAATGCGTTTAATTCATCCTTTGTTAAATCTTCTGGAGCTGGTGTAGTAATAGGTTGCTTGTCGTTCAAGTAACCGTGTTGTTTCATGTATTGATATGCAGTTTCTACAACAGCATATAAATCATTACGTTTTACGTTAATTTTGTGTTCTGTTAAGAATGCGTATAACTTATCAACTGCCTTTTCACGACGGTCTGCATTAGCAAGTCCAACTTCGTTAGCAATTGGAGCAACAACTTCCTTCGCTTCTTCTAAAATATAAGCAGAACGACTAGCTAAATGATTTAGCTTTGTGTTCTTTGCTAAAGCTTTGAAATATGGTGTAAGCATGCTAACTACATAAATAGCAATTAGAATGTAGTAAAGTGGTGATTTGTGATCTACTGAGTTAATTAGTTGTGTTAAGTCCATTATTAATATCCCCTTTTTTGTATCTGTTTAATTCTGCTTTTAGATATTGGCAACGTGATTTAAGTTGCCTGTTTTCATCTTTAAGCTGTGTAATTTGTTTTTCGTAGTAATCTTTGACTTCATCAGATGACTTTTTTAAGCTCTTAAGCTTTTCATTCATCTTTCTGATGCTTTCTTGATTTAGCCTAAGTTTTGCATTAGCTTCATCAAGTCTATCCATTGTGTCATTTAACTTTAATCTAGCTTCTTTAAGCTCCTTTTGAGAACGTTCATTATCTTCCGTTCTGGCTTGCATTTCGACTTTATATGAATCAATTTGTCTATCTGCAATTTCCTTAATTGATTCAACAGTAAATTCACGGTCAGCACTGTCATTTTGTTTTTTCGCATTCTTCATTGATGAGTATGCTGATGCTGAAGCAACTACAAATCCACCAACTGCAATCATTGTGTCTATAGTCATTTCTTGCCACCATCCTCACGTGGCCCATGAATAGCCATAAGGATTAGTACGAATGAAATAGCCCATTCAATGTTGTAATGTGTCTCAAAAACTCCTCTAATAGAAAAAGCCGTGCAAACTAGCACGACCATAAAAATCGATATTACATAAGCTACGTTGGATAACTTACGTTTGTTACTTAATATTCCTAATAGAAGTATGATTCCGACTGCAATTAATAAAGTGTTAAACCATAAATCATCTGTCATTCCTCCAAGAAAATCTAATTTCTCTTTGTGATGATGAACCAAAGTGAACTGTGGGTTATCTAAATAGTTCAAATGGAACAACCCATAAAAACCTACCAATACGTCAAAAAGAAAAATACAGAAGTAGTAGTATCTCTTTTCTATTCTCTCTTTAAACATTTGCAAACTATCACTCCCTATTTTGTGCATAATAAAAGCACCTAACTAAATGAATAATTAGGTGCTACATTTGTGTATCTAAATTTTTAGGAGCGGTATATTGATTTTGTCTTTGTTGAGCATCTGCAATTGATTGTTTGTTCATTTCAACTAATTGGTTATACTCATCTTGATTAATGAATCCATAATCAAGGTAGAAACTGAAATCAACTTGAAATTCATATGATGCTAATGGTTTTAAATCGTTGAATGATGGGAACATTATTTATCACCTCCTTGTGTTGATGATTGGCTTTGCTTGTATTTAGCCAATTCTGCATTAATTTGAGCCAATTGAGTCATGTATGCTAATGATTGTTTTTGCATGCTTTGAATTTGCAACTTTAAATTAGCATTATCGGTATTTGCATTGTTTAATGCATTTTGTAAGTTGGTTTTATCTGTGGTTAAGTCATCGATTGTTGTTTGCATATCTAACATTTTTTGCTTCATATCAGCAAATTCCAGTTTGATATTTTGCGCCTGTTTTTCTGATTCTGAAAGTGGAATTTGATTTGGTGTAAAAACTACGCCACTTTCATCTACATAACATTTAGTAGGATAGTTTAGCAATGCAATAATTTGATCGTTTAACAATCCATTTTTTGCTTCATAACCATCCAATGGTTCAGTTGAGGCTTTTTCAATATAAGGATTATCTGTTTCAGATACCTTTACATAAATTTGTGTCATCTTAATATTCTCCTTAATTAATAAATTGATTTAAATCCTGTGTTTCCCCATGAATTACATGTTTGAACCCAGCAGTTATTAGTGTTGTTATAAATAAATTGTTGTACAACGCCTCCGCCTGCATCGATAACGACAAAATTCCCCCATAGATTTTGATCTTTCCAGTCTATATATTTTCTTCCTGCAAGATTATAAATTCCTGGTGTTTGTACCAAATATAAATAATCGGATTGAATATCACCCATGAACCTTAGACCTGAATATGCGGTACTTTGAGCTTGGTCAGCGGTTGTTTTAGCTTTACTAGCTAATGTATATGCATCATTGGCAGTATTATTAACGTTATTCAAGTTAGCATTAATTTGATTTACAGTACTATCAGTTGAAGCTTTAGCAGTTGCTATATCTCCTTCTAATCTAAAAATATCTGACTGCTTTGCATATCCCAAAGTTAGCATTGCTCCATCTAAATCTTTCTTAGCAAGATAAACATCATCTTTAACTGTTAAATTAATTTGTTGTGAGTTACTAAATCCAACCGTAATTGAAACACTTAATTTAACTGGTGTTCCTGTATCTTTTTCAATTACGAATGGATCAACTGCTTTTGATACTGATAATAAAGTTCGTTCAGATGAACCATCATAATATCCAAATAAGCCAACTAGCATAGCAGGATAATTATTTTCATTTCCTGTATTTGAAACAACTGATGTAGCAGTGAATGAATTATCATTTTGAGAAACGTTGTTGACGTAAAATGACATTCCATTACTGAAATCTTGAGCAGTCATTGAATCAATGGTTTTATTGCTTGGTACATCAGTATTTAAAATAATAATTTTGTCCAGAACTGCTGATTTTTTATTAGCAACTAAACCAGACAAAAAAGAGCTACCATTACTGGTAACTACTGCGCCATTATATTTCATTTTTTCCTCCTAAATGCTTATTTCCTTGCTGATAGATATTTGTCCACCAGTAAAGATTTGACCGCTACTGTTAACAGCAAACCCAATCTGATTGATTGTATAACCTGTAGCAGTAGCATTTTTTAATTCTTTAACCAAGTATGGAATCAAATTAGCATGTTGAATCGTATTAATATCAATACCTTTGATTTCAACAGTATTAACTAGTCCATCATTTAATTTTCCGTCCAAATATACCCTTGAATTATCTAGCTGAATATCGGTTGGCTGACATCCTAAAAGATTGCTCGTAATGTTAATTAAGTCTTTGATGCTACCTTTTGATCTACTAGCGTAAATGTGAGACTTAATTAAAAATCTGTAGGTGTCATCATCTAACCCATTACGATTTAATTCGTAGTTATCTCCAATATCATCCAATTCCAAGCCGTGAGCATAATTAATATCATGTGCCTTGTCTTGTTCATCAAGATTTAAAGACGAATTGAAGTAAATTCCATCAATAGCTTTAATAAACTTATCAAAGTTACTACCTTTAGAAATGTTAAATCCAGACATGTTTTTCATGTTGTCTTTATGATAATCATAGAAGTTTGTACCATTTTGTAATGTGTCGTTGTCATTAGCCATGAGTAATCACTTCCACATCATCATTTCTAGTTAGTGCGAATTCAAAGTTGGCTAGTTGTAAATCGTTTGAATTATATGATGAACCATCTGTGCTAACTTGGATAGAGTTAACTTGTTTAATACCAATCAATTGATATAAATATGGATATAACTTATTCAGAATTACCTTGTCGCCCATCTCAAAGTTTGATAGATAATCTTGAACTGATTGCTTAACCGCATCTTCATCAAATCCATCGCCAGTTGTAATATCAATCTTAAATGATAATGTTTTTTGTTGTGCTCTATCAAAGTTAACTACAATATCATTACCATATACATTTACATGTTTAGTAATTGAACCAACTGTTGTTGCTCCACCCGCAAGAACGTCAGCAAGTTTGTTAGCAATATCATCATCAGTACCACCAACTACATAAATATGAATTGTATTAGCTGGGTTGCCATGTTCATCTGTTAATTTAGATTGATTATTTTGAATTGTTACACTGCTAACACCATTTACATTTATCAATGCTGTTCTAATTCCACCTACAGTTGGATTTTCTGGAGAATATTGATTAATAGTGCCACGATTTCTAAAGTCGTAATCACTTTCTAAATCAGATCCACCAGAAGCTTGCATTGGATTATCAACACTTTCAATTTCATCTACTGGATTAGCTTGATTAATAATTGTATGTGCATCTACGTTTGTTGATGCTGATGCTTCTTGCGAATGAACAACAACAGTAGCATTACCATTTTGACCTATTTGAACATCATCATCTGATAAAAATGAATCACCTTTATCGGTAATGAATTCTGTTTGAGCAGGAATTAAATAACCAGAAGTACCAGTTATATTTAGTGTAGCCTCAGCATATTGTGCTTGATGTCGTTGAATTCCTAATGAAGTTCCTAGTCTGTCCATTGAAACTCCAGAGGCAGTTAACCAAAAATTATTGTCATAGACGTTTTGAGCGACGTTATCACATTCAACAATTCTATCAGCAAGCATTTGTGCAATCCTACCCATTGCTGAACCGTCAGAAACATCAGTATCTATTCCCAGATTTTTCTGAATTTCTGACTTAGCTTGCTTTAATGCATCATCTGCACTGATTGTTACCCAACCGTCATCAGTTAATGGCATCTGTATTCACTTCCTTCCAAAAATCTAATTGACCTAATGTTGTGTTTACGATGATATGAATATCAACTGTTGTATGATTTGGATTAATCTGTGGATCGACTAAAACAACATCAATGATTCGCTTATCTTGTTGCAGCGAAGTAGAAATTGATGAAATACAAGCATTTCTATCAAATCCACCAATTAACCAATCATAATCAATTCCAACATTTTCATTAGACCAACTTCCTTTTTTAGTCATTAAAATCATGTTTAGTGATTGTTTGATTTCATCTAAACCGGTTACATACAATGGACTATCTTTACTAATATATAAATCACCATCATCTGTATATAACAAATCTTGAGCCATTTATCTCACCACCTTTCATTTTTTAAAGTCTTTTTTATTTGCTATCTTCCCAATAACAAATGAGTAATCAACAGAATGCTTTCTATTTGAACTAACTGGATAATATCCCTTTGTATATTTGGAATTGTCATAATCTAAGCAGATAACGATAACTTCATCCCCATTCTTGTAATCTAGTAGTTCTGGTTGGCCTGGAAGAATGATAAAATGTACTTTCTGAACCATTGATTCTTTCTTACCATCAATCCTTGCAAGTGGTTGTACAGTAGCTGTAGGCGGTGTCATTTTTTCAATTTTAGCTATATATGCAACAGAAACATCATTGATAGAATTGCTATAAACCTTTCTCATCAAATCTGTAAAATAATCTTTTTGTTCAGCCATTTAATCACTTCTTTCTGTTAGTTCGTTTAGCTTTGGCTTGTTTTACTCGTTTAGCATCTAACTTAGCCTTTGCTTTAGCATCATCAGATTTTGCTTTCTTAATTTCACTAGCTTGTTCTTTTTTGTATTGTGATAACTTTTTAAAATTAATAGTCATTGTTGGTGTATCTGAATTACTTAATGTGGCATTCCCATTAGTGACTATTACATCATCTGTAAATCCTGAAAATTTATCATCAATTCTAAAAATGACTCCTGTAGTAATTATTGGATTGAATAGAATAGTAGCTTCATAAACATCCTTGTTATCTTCATCTGTTGATAAGCTAGGTGAAGTAATTAGCCCCGTTTTAGGTACACACGTGTAATTCAAATGTTTATTGCTTACAAATGACTTGATTACTAATTTACCGTGTTGATAGAACATATCGGTTTTACAATCTTTAGCAATATCTTGGATACATGACAGTGGTTTCTTCTTAGCGGTGTAACCAGAATAATAGACGTGGTTATAGACTAGTTTCATTTCACTAATCTTAATGCCAGCTTTATCAGCTAACGTCTTAATGATTGTTGAGCCCTTTGTTCCTGACTTAAAACTCATGTTTTTATATACAGTTTTAACCCTATATACTTTTTGCTTATTTGCTTTTTCAGTTGCTCTGCTTTGAGCTCCCTTTAGTTGAGTTCTATATGCCTTAATCGAATTTTGAATTTGTACGTAGTTCAAATGTTTTTGATGTCTTGTAGCATTAGGATTAGCATTTAGCCATGCTTGACGCCTCTTTTTTGCATTGTTTTCAAAATTCCTCATTTGAGAACGATATGTTGATGATTTGTTTGTAGACTTAGCTCTAACTTGCTTGCTTTGTGCTACCTTAATCGCTTTCTTTGGATCAACCTTTGTTCCATCTTGTATCGTTAGATGCAAATACCAATCTCCTGATTCCCATTTAATTGCATCTACTGTCGTGATAGATGCAGTTAATAAGTGAGCTATGTTATTTTCAGTGAAGTCAGCATTATAGAACCCTGCATAAATGGAAAGATTTGAACCCACTTTAAACTTGCTTGCAGTCTTTTTAGAAATTCCATGAATTGTAATATCAGTATCAGACGGAACATCTTGATTACTAAAGTTATAAGTTATTTCAATTTGAGCATTTTTACCCTGCAAATAGCTTGATACAATTCTAACTTCATCATCTAACTCTATCCTTTGATAGAAGTGTACTAATTCCATTATTCATCACCTACTGACTTATCTGTTCCATAATCATTGATATCAGAGTGCGCTGTGTTGTCTGATACGGTATCATCATCACCTTCATCGCTAGAATTGCCCGCATTTGCGTCTGTGTCATCGTCATCCGTATCTTTTATGAATAATTGAACTGTATTTGTAAAGTTAAGCTTACTAACTTCAGTTTCGTTACCTTGTTCATCCATTGGAACGATATTAATTAAAGGTAATCGAGGATCATTAATTGAGCCGAACAATGGATAACCGTAAACTAGTTTTTCTCCGTTAACAATTTGAATTCCATTCTCATCAAATAAATCAATGTAGTAACTATCATTGATTTCGTTGTAGTAAAGATAAAAAGTAAAATCGATACCATCAATGGTGTAATCAAATTGAACTGGAACATCATCTAAATTAATATCAATATAGTCATTTACTGCCATCTACTTACCTCCTAATAATAAATTTTTGCACCAATTGGTATAGCCTTTTCAGCATATTTGTTTAGCTTTCTAACATGTTCTAAAGAAACATTCTTACTTCTTGCAACTGATACATAAGTAACACCTGACTTAGCAATTACATATCTGTGTTTATTAGTTGCCTTGCTGCTTTTTGTTCCCTTCTTATTACCTTTATGACCTACATATTTTGTTGTTCCTTTTTTTGTTTTAACATTTGTATCAAAAAACTGAGCTTCTGTTAAAGTGATTGATACATTAGCTGAATTAATTCCTGTTCCTGTATCCGTAAATTCATATGAGTTCGTAAATGCACTGATTTGTACACTTTCTGAATTATAATTATTTGAATGGAATATCAATGGAACACCATTATTAGACCAATATCTTAATTTTCCAATTTCACGTTTAACTTCATTCATCTGATCAATATCACCGCCACCAATTATTGCTTCAAATGAAATTGTATTTGCCCCTTGTTGAGTTGTTGTTGATAGGTTCATTCCTTTTTCAACTGCTTTAGTGTTAACTTGTGGAGAAGTATCAGCATTAGCTGTTTTCATATATAAAATTACATAGCTTTGATTTGTATTAGGATTTTGAGGAATTAAAGTAGCTTTGTCATTTGAAAACATTGGATTTTTTCGCATATTCTCTAGAGTATTACTTCTTAATTCATCAAATTTAGCTTTTTTCATGTTCACTTTTAATGATGCAATTTTCTTTTTATAATTTTGAATATTTTTTTGTTGAATCCTGATAGAATTCTTTACTTTAGTAGTTTGCTTTTTATTTTTTAATTTATTTAAAAGTGAGTTACTATGTTTAATTTTTGCGTTTAGTTTATCCATTTGTTCTTTCAATTTCTTTTCAGCTAATGTCATATATATCACTCCTAATTTATTTTTATGTACAAGAAAAGAGCTAGAATAAACTAGCTCTTTTCTATATTTTTCCAAGTGCATTATGTGCCATGCGTTGTACAGCTTGCTCTACAGCTTGTTGTAACTTGCTTGGTAATTGGTTAATGGTTGCTGAATCAGCATTACCATTAATATTAATTTCAACATTCATATTAATTTGTGGCTGTTGTAATCCACGACTTGACTTACTAATCAATGAATTAGCCATTGAAACTAATCCATTTCGTTTAGTCTTTTCAGATTTACTTTGCATTAACTTAGCAAATGGTGATGTTCCATCTGACTTAGCTCTTGCACTAATAGCCTCCATAATTAATCTATCTGCTGATTTGCGTTTTGGATTAATTGCTACTTCAGGTTGTCCTGGATATTCGCCAAATATAGCAGGTTGAGAACTCCAACCACCATTTGCATATCCATGTCCATTACCTAAGAAGCTTAAGCTATCTCCATAACGGTGTCTGGCATAATTTAGACCTGCATAAATAGATGCATATCCATTATTCCAACCACCTAATCCTGGATTACCGTAAGCTGCAAAAGTTCCTGGTTTAACTTGCATTAACCCCATTGCTCTACCATCAGCTAGTCCATCAGTACCACCAACTGCATTAGGATTACCACCAGACTCTGTATTGATTTGTCTCAATACCCTGTTTACCATATCGCCTGATGTACTCAATCCTAAAGCACTTAAAGCTTTAATTACGGATGGTTTCCATCTTTGTACGCCAGAACCACCTGGGTTAGAACTACCACCATCGTCAGTTTCTTTTTTAAACCAACTAGCAATTAGATCCTTAGCTTTATTAATAATTCCTCCACCAAAATCGCTGATGATTGGAATCTTACTAGTAAAGCCACCAAACATATTCATAACAGTTTTGATAGGATGAGCAATTGCGTTACCAATAGCCTCGGCATCATCAACAACTTTCCCACCAATTGATTTAGCTACCTTAACTGCAGAGCCTGCAAAAGATTTAACTTTCTTTCCTGCTGAACTAGTAAAACTTTCAATTCCGCCAATAATACCTCCACTGGCATAGTGTTCAATGCCTTGTGAATTCATAAAAGCTTTAGTTTCCTTAGCATTTAAGATTTGAGTTCCTGCAGGTAACCAACCAGTCCAGTTACGTTGTTGTGGTATAAATGCTTTCCCGTTAGGTAGAATTGCGAGTTCTTTGTTACCAGTTTCTGGGCTATCATGACCATCATTTAACATAGCATGTGTGCCTTTTGTAATTTGCTTTGAACCAGAAGTTCCAGAAGCAAATTTAATAGTTGGAATTGTATGACCACTTCCTCCTACATAGCTTAGCAACTTGTTAATACCTTTAATTCCACCATTTAAGAATCCAATTACACTATTTAAACCAGATGTAAATGCTCCCTTTATATCTTTCCAGATACTTCCAAAGAAAGCGCCTAGTCCTTTAAATGGTGCTTTTAGAATATCAACAACACCACCAACGATTCCTTTTAAGTCTTTACCTAAATGTTTCCAATTACCTGTAAAGACGTCAGCAAATACTTTAAATACATTACCGATAACTTTAAAGACACCTTTGAATAGACTCTTTAGGAATGCGCCTACACCTTTTGCAACTGCCTTAATAATGCTCATTGCTGCTTTAAATACAAAAGACAAGCCCTTAAAGATTGGCTTTGCTTGGTTATATAGATATTTGAATACACCTACAAGACTATGAATGTTCTTTCTACCTTGCTTTGATTGGAAAGCTTTCATCATATAATGCCAACCATCAGTAACTGGCTTAAATGATTTTTTAATAGCTTTAAATGTTCCGCTAAATGTATTCTTAATTGATTTAAAAGTACTTTTAGCAGCATTCCATGCACCAGTAAATGGTTTAAATGCTCCCTTTGGAAACAACTTTTTCAAGTTAGGAATTGATGCTTGAATTTTCTTTCCAATCCACTTACCTGCAGAACTACCAGCAATACCACCAATAGCTCCACCTGCAAATCCACCGACAGCAGTTCCAATTCCTGGAACAACTGAACCAATAGAAGCACCTAATGCTGAACCTCCAAGTGTTCCACCGAGCATTCCACCCGCTGAACCAATTTTAGATCCCGCATTCTTATGGTTCATACCAATTAACTGACTACCTGCAACAGCAATATCTAGATATGGTATTTTCGAACCTAACATTCCTAATCCACGAGTTAATCCACCAAATCTTCCAACTCTTGTGGCGTCTTGAGCAACGGTACCACCAATTTTTGCAAAGCTACCAACCTTACCAAATCGAGTTCCTGTCTTTTCAACGCCTCCGAAAATTGACTTAAATTTAGTCATCTTACTGATATTTCTACCATTACGTTCAACTCGTGACATTTGTAAGCCATCACCTAATCCACTTGATGAATTACCAGAACCTGCAATTTCACTAGCAGTTCTCATCTTTCCTGATTCTTGAACCATAGAATTACCCATAGTTTTAGAAACAGGTTCAGTGAACATCTTACGTAGTTTCCCAATTGCTAATCCAATAGCTCCGAAACCCTTTGTAAGTGATCCAATGATAAATGAAATAGGTGCAACTCCTGCTACGAACACCGTTCCATATGCAACGATTTTCTTTAACCATCCTGGTGCAGCAGCTAATTTAGCAATCAAATTACTCATTCCATTAGCAACTTTAGTGAACGTTGGTAATAATTCATTTGCAAAGGTTATATTTAACTGACTCATTGCTTCTTTAAACTTGTTCATTTGAACTTGAGCAGTTTGAGCATTCTTGGCAGATAATTCAGCTATATATCCCTTACCATGATTCTGGTTTTGTGATTTCTCAACTTGTCCATTTAACTCTTTTAACTGCTTAACATTGTTTGACAAGATGGTTGCTGCTTGTTGTCCAGTTTGTCCGAACAATGCATTAAAAATAGCACCTCTATCTGTACTAGACATTCCTTTCATCTTGTCATTCAATTTACTAAATACATCTTGCAATGGTAATAAGTTTCCTTTAGCATCCCTAAAATCTTGTGCAGATAATCCGAGTTGCTTTAACACGTTTTGAGATGCTCCCTTTTTAGGAGCAACCAATCTACTTAATACCTGTCTTAATCCAGTACCTGCTTGGCTCGCATCGATACCATTATTACTTAGGATACCAATTGCACTAGATGTTTCAGCAATTGATTGATTAGCATTATGAGCTGTTGCACCAACGTATTTAAGTGCTTCACCCATTCCACTAAAGTCAGTAGCAGTTAAATCAGCAGCATATGCCATTTGGTTTAATACCGTTTTAGTATTAGCCGCCATTTGATTTGAATTATTAGTCTTTAGACCAAATGATTCAATAGCAGCAGTGGCATTATGAACAACATCTGTATAGTCATCACCAGAAGCAATTGACGCTTGTAGGAATTGTTTTTGAGTTGCTAGAGTTTGGTTAGTTGAATAACCACGTCTAATCAATTCTTCATATCCTGCACCAATCTTTTCTTGTGATACACCATATTGCAATGATAAATCAGTACCAAGTTTACGCATCTTATTAACGTTACGTTGAGCTTCAACTTGTGCTTCACCACCAGTAACAGCTAAGTTCTTAATTTTTACATATTCATTTTGTAATGAAACTGCTTTTTTAGCACCACTGATAAATGCTCCTCCAAGTCCCAGCGTTACAAGACTCATTGATTTACCAATTGTTAAGAACTTATCTCCAACGTCATTTAAACGCTTAAATTTTGCTACTGATAAGCTTGCTGTTTGAGTTAACTTAGATTGTGATCTAGATAATCTATTATTGTTATCAGTACGTGTGTTGGTGTTAGATGTTGATGATTTCGTTGCACTATCATCAATCGCTTTCATCTTTTCAATCGACTTGGTAACTCTGTTATTCCCAGATACTGCTTGATTGGTAAACTTTCTGCTTGATTCAAGTGCTTGTTTATTCGATTCGCTAACTTTATCAAATGTACTTTTGTAGTTCTTAGCAAAATCAGATGATGATTTTGTAAAGCTATCAAGTTGTTTTGATAAACCATTCATTGTCTTTTGAACATTACCGCCAGACTTGGTCATCTTAGTTAGTGCTTTATTAAAAGAATCAATTGCTTTCTGGTCTACCTTAACCGGAATCTCAATTGTCGCTCTTCTTGATACATCAGCCATCTAAACACCTCCTAACATACTGCTATATAGATTTCTTTGACTTTCAATTCTCTTTTTCATTGCATATACAAACACAGACAACTCTGGAGCATTCATATTTGATATCTTTTCAGCATCAATAGTAGTTGCTCCATTAATAAATGCATTCCACATAATATTGGCATTACTGTCATGATTGATGTAGAACTTTATGGCTCTTTCAGATAAAGTCTTTAAACTAATCTGTAAGAAACGTTTCAGCTTGATCCATGAACCAGTGGTAAGTTTCCTTTGCATGTTGTTCAAAGAAGTCCCAACCAATTACATCATCAGTAACCTTGTCGTTGATTAGTAATGAGTTGTTGTTGAACATCTTAAATAATGCTTCGTGGAACTTAGCAGGTGTTAGAACAATTGAAGTTTCTCCATCTTCTTCAACAACTACTGAACGCTTAGCGTCAATAGTTTCTGCATCACGAAGTGAAGGTGATGTGATTTGAACTTTAATCTTTGTTCCGTCTTTTTCAGTGATTTCTAAATCACGAGTACGGCTATCAACATCAGTTACCTTTGTGCGTTTTTCCAAAGGCATGTGTGAAGTATCAACATCAGTAGATGCTGAACTTGATGCAACCGCACTTTCTGCAACAGCAGATGATTGTACTTCTGCTGAACTTGATTGAATTTCTGAACTTTCTGAATTTAAGAATTCTGCCATGATAATTTCCCCTTATTTTTTAATTAAGATTAAACTGCTGAAGCATCTGCATTAATGCACTTGAATGCAATTGATGCGTTTGGTGCTTCGTTACCTGCAGAGATATTTGGCTTCTTTTGAATAGAAGCTGTTGTAGTAGTAATACGTTCTACTGGTGTTGTAATAGTGATGGTGTGTTGAGCATCATAGTATGCTTGGTCAGCTGCCATCATCTTTGCGTAAATGTTTGATAAACGAGATACGTTAACTGTTAATGTAGCTTGGCCATTGTGGTTAATGATACGAATACCATTACCATAAACATCAGATGAAATAGTAATGTGGTCTTGGTCATATTCAAGTGTAAACACATCACCTGATGCATAAATATCAGGTACGATACCATCAATTGAGATAACAATATCGTTAACATCCCACTTCTTATCTGTAGCTACTGAACTTAAACTTGCCATTATATTTCCCCCTATCCTTCGACTTGTGGAAGAACCACAGTTTGACTTAGTGTTGCTGAATCAATTGTGTTAATTGGACGATATTTGTAACTCATACCAGTTAATACACCTGAAGCCTTCTTGCTATCTGAAACATCTGATGCCTTAACTGCTGTAATAGTGAAGTTAGGATCGATGTAATCTTTGTCAGCAAAATCTTTCAATTCTGCATAGATAGTTGAGTTGAATAATGAGATACCCGCATCGTCATATGTGATGCGACCTTCGTTTTGTAGGAACAAGTTGTTTAGGCTTGCTGATACACGTTTAGTAATTGCATCACGGATAACAATTGCTTGTAGTTGGTCACCAGATTGAGTAACACCTAAAGTTAACATTGGTGTACCAGCACGGTAAGCATATGTTGCAATGTGATTTGGTTTGAAGTATTTTTCAACGTCAGAAACGCCAAATTCATACTTATCTTGTGGTGTAACACCGTTTAATTGGTTAACGAATGTTGCTGACTTACCAAGCTTTGCATTTGCGTAATCAGCTAAGAAGTGAGCACCAAAGTATTCATCTTTGCCATTTACTAATGGTTTAGCAACTACAAATGTTGCTTTGTTACCTGCAATGTTTGTCGCTTTAACGAAGTCAGCTAGTTTGCTTTCATCAGAATAAGCAAAATCAAAAACTACTTCCTTGTTGTCTTGTTGTTCAACGAAGTTGGCAATTGTTGATACTGCAGTTTGTACATTATTAACGTCACTGCCTGATAGTGTGTCTACTACAGAGTGGAACAAGAAGTATTGAGCACCCGCATAGTAGTATTTAGTAAGTTGGTTAGTTAATGATGTTGTATCACCTTGTTTATAGGTCAAAACTTGGAACAAGGTTGAATTTGCATTATCAAAGTAAGCATCAGCTTGGTCATAGACTGCTGTACCAGGTTGGTAATCATTAATTACTGATTGAATTGATGTGTATGATTGGAATGTTTCCGCATTCCCTGCAACTAACAGCATTACTCCTGCCATTCCTGGATCGAAAACAGGGCGTTCATAATTAGTTACAATTTGAATTGGAGATAATGTTTGTACTCTTGCCAATTTAATAGCCTCCTATTGTTTGTTTAGTCAATCTAAACTGTTAATTTTTTCAATTTTTGATTGATAGTTACGATATAGTGTTAATTTCATTGATAATGAACGTGCTGATACGTTAAAAAGCCCTGCAAAATCATTTGTAGAGCCAGAGGTATAGTCACATTCTTTTAAAACTGCACCATACTGATGAAAAGTAGATTTATATTGCGGGTCAAACAATAACGTGGCAATGTCGTCTGCCATCATTAATGTTTCATTCCCGTTATCTGAATAACATGTGATTTGAATAAGATAGTCTGCAATTTCTTTTTCACGTGAATGCAAACCATTAGCAACTTCTGCTGTTTTGTTTACAGATGAAATGGTCACGTATGGATAACTGGGCAATTCATTACTGGTGTAATCCATAATGACGTGTTTGCCGTCCAAGCCAGTAATATCTTCAATCAAATGTCTTATTTGTCCATATAAACCAGACCAATCAAACGTTTTAGCTTGATAGATATTTCTAGCCATTGTGATCACTCCTATCTTGTAGTTGGTAAACAAAAAAGCCTGCTATATCGCTATAGTCAGACTTCTTTGCAATTGATAACTGCTTATCTTTATATTTAACTCGTGTCTTTAAAGGTAAATCTATTTTAGATATCCACTCATATGAAAAGTTTTCAACTGAACCACCAGATAACATGTTCAATGTATTACCTAATGAACTAGAAGCGGAAGTCCCAGTTGGAATAATTGGTTCACATACTGTCACCCAATCACTTTCAGCATAGTTATTCCCAATATCGCCAAAACCATCATCAGATGAGCTTTCAACTTCTTGAGTTGTCTTGTATGCTAATTCAACTTTAAATATCCTATACAGTCTATTTAAGGCTGTATTAAATGTTCTCTTTGCTACTGCGTCCATTAAATCACCACCCATGTTATCGAACGTTGCAAAGCACCAGTATCAAGTAAAGGATTATTAAATCCTTTATTGTTCTGTGTAATCTTTGCATTCATTGGTTCATTAGTTGCAACCATTTCACGTTTCATTTCTATGCTTAAAAATTTACCAATTTTGTCGAATATTTGTCCCGCTGTTGTTTTATGCAGATATATATCTACAACGCCATTAGCAACAATATTTGCTATTTTGTTAACGTTTTTAGAGGCTGTTACGTCAATAAATGGTCTAGCAGGTAATTTAACTTCTTTTGTTAATAAGAAGTAAACTACCAATTTCCCATTCTCAACTTTTGCAAGTGTTTTTTGCCCTGATTTAGCAACATGCCAAAACAAACCATTAATTTCTCTAGCAGTACGTTTCCCAGCAACTGGCATAGGTATTGTTAACCATTGTCTTGTTACTGGATGAATAACAGCACCATTGTTTTGCACTTCTGCAATCATTTGATTATATTCAACCGTACGATTGCCAGTAGCAAGTAATGACCCAACAAAAACACGATGCTTATTTAAGTTTTCAACCTCTTTAATGCCCTGAGTTAAATAATCAAAGTCATAACTCAAAATGTTTTAACACTCCAACCACCTAAATGTAGGTCGTTTAATAGACTTATAAAGTCATTTAAATAAGCTTTGCTACCATTTTCATTAGCAGACATTCCTACTTGGAATACATCCGCTTTGATTGTAGTAGCAATACCATCAGATTCTTGGTTTGATTTAATTAAATAAGCAGTATAAAGAGTTAACAGCATAATCTTATTATCTTTATTCAACACATTATATTTACTAACTTTAATATTTGCTCTTTGAATAAAGAAATCTAATTGATTAGTTGCATTCGGATCATCAAACAATTGCGAATAATTAGTTTTTAAATTATCGCTAACAGCTTTCTTGATGTCTTCATCCATATAAATCACCTTTATTCTTTATCGTCATCTACTTTGCTATCAGTTTTGTTTGTGTAACTTGTTGATGAATAATTTGATGCGTAACTAGTTGAAGTAGTTGGTGCATCTGTTGGCACTTCAATTACACGACCTTCAACCAAGTATGGTTGAGGTATCTTTTCGTTTGCTTTACGTAGATTACCAACTGAAACACCGTACTTAGTAGCAACTGCATATTCTTCATCATTTGCTTGTACTGTGTATTTCATTATTATTTACCACCTTTGCTATCAGTTGAGTTACTTGCTGAGTTATCAGTTGTAGTTGATGCAGGAGTAACATCCTTAGCACCGTTATCGTTACCAGTTAAAACAGTCATAACACCAACGTTGTTTGATGCCTTGATTAATGGTAGGAATACTTCTGAAACTTGGTACTTAACACCCACTGGGTCATCAATTACAGATGTTGTAACAGTAATGCCGTCAGTAGTTGTTGCTACGTCGTAACCTGCATTACCTGCTAATCCCATTTGTTCTTGAGTTTCAGTGTGAGCCATTGAACCAATCTTTTCAGAAGGTACAAGTACAACCTTGCCGTCTGGAATGAATTTCTTACCACCAACTGATTTGTCGTAAACCATGATGTCTAATCCAGTTGCATCTTTGAAGATTGATTCAGCTTGAGCGTTTGATGTAGCAACGTTATTTGAATTAGTTCCAAGACCTAATGTATTAGTGATTTGTCCTGAATGAATTAACTTGTTGTAAGTCATTTGGTTCATGATTGCAGTGTTAAATCCAACACCTAATTTGTTGCTTAAGTTTTGAGTAAATACATTTACATCATCTGTAGGAGTTGAGTCTTTTGTTCCCCAGTCCTTATCAACAGTTGTAAATTGGTCTTGTGAGTAGAAGAAATCAACAATTTCATTTGATGATGCATTTGGATATTTGCTGAAGTCAATCTTTCCGTTTACTAGACCTTCAGTAAATAGGTATTCACGAGTAACACTTGCATTGTTAAATAACTTAAGTGCGTCTTGTAATTGTGTACGTACGACTGCTTGTTGTTCGTATTGTGAAGTTGCACGAGCTAATGCGTCGTTAACCGCACGTCTTGTACGTTCATCAACTAACATGTGTTTCTTGAATTGGTTTAGCTTGTAAGTAGCTTCACGGAATCCTTGATTCTTCATTCTAGTTGAACTTGCGTCTTCAGTAACCATATCTAGCACTGATAGACCATCATTTTTACCAAATACAACGTTAACAGCAGTACCGTTAACAACTTCATCATCTAGAAGTACTTGGTATAGGTAAGTTGGTTGTTCGTTTACATTTGTGTTCCATACAGCAGCAACTGCTTGTGGGCTTGCAATGTTTTGTAGTTCTGTTGGCATTTATATCTCTCCTATCTATCGATTACAGTAATTTTTGGTAATGACTTAACTAAGTTGTGTACTTGGTCGTCACTGTAGTATTTTGCCTTTGTGGCAGTTTCAATCATTGCACGGTTAATAACACCTGCAACAACTAAAGCACCGTCTACTTGACCGTTATTTACGTTTGCACGGTGCAATAGAACACCTTGTGCCTTGCTTGCGTCAGTAGTTGGTGTCATAACTTGCTTGCGGTCGCCAAGTAATACATCAGTAGATGCAGTTAACCATGTACCCGCTTCGATAAATTTGTTGCCGTCAGTGTCTGCTTGAGCAGATGGGTCATCAACAGCAACGGTAAATGCAACCGCTTGGTCTTCTTTAACAAGGATTGCGTCATCTGGACTTAAAATGTCTCTAAATTGCATAATATATGCCTCCTAATTATTTAATGTCTTTCAAACTAAACTTTGAGCCTTTAAAAGTGTCCACAAGTTCTTTTGTCTTTTGACTGTCATCTAAGTGACTTGTGGTATTAGGAACTTGAACCTTTTGTTTGATTGAGCTAATTGATGCGTCAACGATTGACTTCAATTGGTCGTATTTCTTAAATGTTTCATCTTCGTTATCAGAAACAATTAATGAAAGTTGATCATCAGTTAGGTTCAACTTATCTTCGTTAGAACGCTTTAAAACCTTGTTTCTAATTTGTCCTGTAATTAATTCAGAATTTAAAGACTTGTTCTTTTCTTTCAAACCATTTAATTCATCTTGAAGTTTCTTCATTTGGTATGATTGCTTTTCATCATCCCCCATACCATTTGTCTTTAGTTTTTCAACTTCTGCAGATAATGAATCAACTTTTGTTTTGTTAGAATCAATGGTTGCATTCAAAGAATCAATTTGCTTTAGATACTTGGCATTTGATTTCTTGACAATTGAATTAACAAGGTCGTTGTATTCTGCCGGAATTTCTTTAGGTTCACCTTCTCCTCCTTCGTCAGCAAAGAATTGTAGTCGCATAGGTAAAGTATGCTTATTTAACATAATAAAAACTCCCTTCCATAGCTTTTAATGGTGAATCAATGCTTGCACCTATCCATAGCTTTTATGACGACTTCAATGCTTGGTCGTAAAAATAGGTAAAATAAAAAGCCTTAACGATTGTTAAGACTTAACTTGTTACTTTATTTAAAAGATTAACCATTACATAGAAACATCTACAAAATGGATGTGTATCACCTGGAATATCTGGAACATCTGAAATATCATATGGTCCATTGTCAGCAACACTTGCACATTTATTACATGCTCCTGGTTGATTAACGACATCAACTTGTTTACCACCTAGCTGTTTAAATGTAGTTAGATTAACTTGGTTAATAACACGTGAACTTTCTGTCTGCACTAATCTTCTTGCATTGAATTCTGCAATATTAATACGATCAGAAATGTTTTGATTAGGTTTAAACTGCTTTGTATTAACATGCTTTGACAATGTTTTATTTAAATCATCTAATGTCATCCCTTGCCTTAGATGTTTGCTAACTAGTTTCTGAACATCGCTAGCAAGGTCATCAGTATTAATCCATAATCTATCAGACCATATAGATGCATTTTCACTATTGTTAACAATAGTTTGTACATTTGCTTGATTAAATTTGAGTTTCATTGTGCTGTTTAACCATTTAGTTTGACTTGCTATGTCATTAGCTAAATTGCTTTTAGCAAAATTTTCAATTTTAGCGGTCATATCAACAATGCCTAAACCAATTAATGCAAACATTAATTGATATCTACGTTGATAAGCTAATGAAGTGTAAGCTTTGACTCTATCAGTGGCATTATTGCCCCAGTTAGACGCATCACACTGCAAGATAGCTTGTTTCCATTGATTAATACCCCATTTATCAACCATAGAACGTGTCTCAGCAATGCTTAGATTGTTCTCTTTAGCATAATGATTATAGAACTGAGTTAAGTGGTCACGAATGAACAACAATGCAGCATCATAATATGCATCGAAATGTTTTTCGTCCGAATTATCTTGATCAACTAACTGATTAATCCGTTTCTTCACTGTTGTTTGAGTTATCATCACTGTCACCACCATTATTATCAGAACCTGCGTTCTTAATTGCATTATTTACAATGTCTTTAACATTTTGAACGCCTTGTTCTTGTTCGTTCAACCAGTTTTGTACTTCTGCATGAGTGTCCTTTACTAATGATAATGCTGATAGCTTAGTTTCATTAGTTACTTGTCCATCTAATGCTTGAACTGTTTGAGCTTCTTCAAGAACGTTCTTAGGAATTGATTGTTTATGGTTAAACTCAATGTTTTGAACGTTGGCATTAACCTTTAACTTACTAAATAAGCAACTGAACAATGCTCTTAAACTGCTATCCATCTTAGATGCCTTTGTTTCTGCTTTACTCATCATATCTTGATAACGTTGTTTCAATGCAATACCACTAATAGCACTAGCAGATTCACCGAACTTGCTATCATTCATATTAACAACTTGAGCATTTTGATATACTTGTTCGATTGTTCTATCAAGCATATGTTCTTGCATGTCGTCATTAATATCTGGCGTTACATAATAAGCATTAGGTGTTTCTTGTTTGTCATCAGATAATGCATCAGATTCATCTTTAAATAGATTTAGTACGTGCATTGTCTTAACATTTGTAATTTGGTCATCAGTAAGCTTTGCTCCAGTTACAACCAAGATACCGTTTGAGATTGAATTGATGTCGTTTGCTTTGCTAGATAAGATTTCATCAGCAGCATCAATCAGACTTAAGACGTTGTCAAAGATACCAACACGTTCATCATTTTCGGGTAATTCAAATACTGGAAATCCTTCAAATGAATGAATATTCTCTTGATTAAGAATGTTTGGTTGTCCTTCCTCGGTTTCTTGAACATTAACCATAGTTAAATTCCCTTTTGTACCACTGAAGTGATAATCTGCTACGTCATCCATAACCCAGATATCATTATTAATTCCATTAGTAGAATAATTAATAGCAATTACTGGGTTATTTAATGGTGTGTTGTCGTAGACAATCAATGTATCTCTAGGACTTAATACGGCTATATCAATTGAATCAGCAGTATCAAACGCTCTAAAGTATGCCCTGCCATAAATATCTGCGGTCTTAGCATACTCACTCGCCTTATCTGTGAAGTTAACATCATTCATCCAATTAGAAATATCTTCGTTGGTCTTATCAGATTCATCTTGATTTGTGTTATCTACATACCTAATTTGAATTGGATCACCAATAAAGAAACCATTGAATGTATCAGTTAATTTCTTAGGTAAGTTAACAATCAAACGATTATCTGGTTTGCCAAGTGGTGTATCTGGCTTTTGCATAATTGTATGATGACGTCCCTTGTAATAATCTCGTTTAATACGATATTTAGGAACAATGTTTTCTTCATGATAATTAGCAATGTTTTCAATAATGCTTGGGTCAGCAAGCAATTGCTCTTTAGTTAACGTTGTATGATAAACATCACTGTCATCAATATAAACATTCCCGCCATCAGCAACAATCTGGTCATCATTATCGGTCATTCCAAATGCATTAGAACCACTTTGGAATGTTTGACCAGTTAAAATATAGTCTTGTAAATTCTTAACAAGTTTACCGTTGATAGTTTCCATTGTTTACCTCCTTTAAAAGTCTTTGTACATTTGTACTCCATTTGTTTTATCATCTTTTGGTCTTAATACTTTCATGCAAAAATACCTCATTGCATCACATTCATGATCGAACTTTTTAATTACTTGGTCTTTACCTTTTTCAGCGGCTTTATCATCCCATGAGTACGTTTTTAACTCTTTGAACAATGGTTGCATTTTGTTCGTAAACTTAATAGAACCATCATCCATACGCAGTTGAGTTACACGGATACCATTGTTAACATCATTATTTGCTTTAACAACTTTATATCCACGCATTTGCAATGATTTAATCATTGAACTTGCTGACGGGTCCATGATTATTCCTTGAGGATTAATACCATGCAGGAAGTGAACAAAATCATCAACATATTGTTCATCAGTCTTTTGTAATTGATGTTCTTCACCATCGTAATAATACGTGTCTAAGGCGTACCAAATACCGTCTGTACCTTTGCCCCATAATATGAATACCATTGGATGATATATACCATAATCGGCGCTAACGATATACGTTGTAATGCTTACTCCGTCTGGAACATCCCTTATCATAGTTTCTTCATCGAAGTTACTATAAACAAGTCCATCAGCTGATACCCATTCGCCTAAAATAAAACGCTTGTAGAACGCTCCTGAGTACATTGCAGATGCATCGTCTATCATCTGTTGAGTTAATATCGGGTTGTCGTTCATGCTAAAACGTAGCCTAATAGCCTTTTTACTTTTTAGATCATCAATCCAATGACGTTTAAACCAGTGATAAGGATTAGATGGGTTACAGTTGAACCAATACTTATGTCCTTCAACTGACAAACAACGACCAGTAGCTTGATTAACAAATGACTCTGGCATAAGAGCTACCTCATCAAAGTAACAACCTGCTGCTGTTAACCCTTGTACAAGGTCTTGACTTGATTCATCTTTACCACCGAACCAATAGAATGTATTTGTCACTCCACCATAATTGATAATCATCTTGTTATCTGATTGACGTTCAATGATGTTATAACCACGTGGACGTAAGTAATTCTCCAGTGGCTTAATAACGTTACGTTTTAGCGACGCAATCGTTTTACCTGCAATGATAAAGTCCATTCCGTCAAAGTGGCTCATAGCCCAATAAATGAAAGCCTGCGACATCCACATAGTCTTACCTGTACGAATAGAACCATCAGCAATGAATGCATTCTTATTCTTCCACTTTGGATCGAACGACCACTTAAGAATAAACATTTGTTTAGCTGATGGTGGCGTGTATTCAACTGACATGGATATCACTTCCTTTCACGTGTTTTTATGTACTAAAAAAAGGCTAGCTATTTGCTACCCTTTAAATCAATTAATCTTTAAACCAACACTTTATATCTGTTTCGTATATAAATCCAAATATCTCGTTTAGCTCACCTATGGCACAAGAATAAATACCACTGTAAATAGACCAAGTTCCATCTTCATAAAATGAAGCAACTGGTTTATCTCCTAGATTAAGTTCTATAAGGCAATGAACATCACCTTCTTCTTTTGTTATACGGTAATCTGGTATTTCTTTTTTTTCTGCTGAGAAACGATAATTAGGTATTTCTTCATCATATCTATTAATTTCAAAATCTTCATTTAAAAATGCAGCTAGATCGAAAGGTGTTTCATAGTTCATCATGTTTTTCTCCTTTTTTTATGATTGTGAATAATCATTAGCAGTAGACTAATTTAACTGCTAAAAATAACTAAATTTAAGCAAAATAAAAACACGCTATAACCACTGATATGACAACGTTTATAGCGTGTTTTTATCTCTACTTTACATAATGTATGTTAAGCGAAGTAGACGCACAAACGTTGATATAACAACATTTATAAACGTCACTAATTAATTTCACAAACTTCCTTGTGAATTTGCTTATTGTGAAGTAGGTTCACAAACTTAGTTATCTTCCTTAAAAGTATAAATTCAAACATCATTTTTATCAATATTAAGCCATTTGGCATGCTGTTTTGTACTTTGATTAACCCAACCTGCCATAATGTCATCAATAGTTTTCTTGTTATCATAATCAATCTTGCGTTTGTCTCCACGGAATTCTTGACGAGCAACGTTATAAATTGCTTTAGATAACTTAAGCTTTAATTCGTTGTCACGTTTATCTACTTGAGTTGATTTAATGTATTGTTGCATTAATTCATTCAGTAGTGTTAATTCTGTGAAATTTAGATTAACATTTGTTGTTCTTGTAAACAATTCGATAATAAATCACTCCTTATTAGGCAATATCAATATAATCAGTAAAGCTACAATCAACGAAGCATAACTGAATAACTTCAAATATTTAATCATTCCTCAATCTCGCTTTCGTCAATTTCATCTTTACCACTTGCTACTGATTTTCTAATTGCTTGAATCAATGGATCAGATTTAGTATCAGTCTTTTGTTCAGGCAAGATTTTAACTAGTTCCTTAAGCATTGATGTCTTATCATACATATCTAACTTAAAACCATCCCTACCGCTTGAAATCGATTTAATACCGCTCGTGTCGATTGTATTAAAGTCTTTTGGAATAACATCAACAGTATAGTAGTAATGTTTAGTGCCATCGGCATTCTTTTGACCTTTGGAATAAACCTTTTGAATATCAATCGTTACATAATCAGATATATCAGTACGGCTTAGCTTAAGCATGTCGTTAATAACATCTTGTGCATTTGCGACCATTGTATTCGCCATTTCTTCTTTGCATTCTTCCAATAATCGCTTTACCTTAGCCTTGCTTAGTAGCGTTGAACCATTTGTCATCGCCGTAGCATGCGAGCAACCAAACGCCTCTTGATAAGCTTTTGTCGCATTGTAATACTGTAAGTACAGTAAAACAAATCGTTTCTGCTTATCGTTAAGCGTTTCATTGCTTGTAACTTTATCTGTAACGTTCTTATTTGTAACAGCGTTACGTTTTTCCGTTACACTTTTAGGCTTAGGCGTTACATCTGTTACATCATCTTTAGCAGCTTGTTTCTCTAGTTCCTTTGCAATTTCTGGATCAACTTGCCACTTACCACGTGAACGATGAACTCTAATGGTTGTTGCTTTAACGCCATACTTTAATGCTAAGTCTTTATATCCAATACCAGATTCATAATCTTTCTTAATTGCTTTCCAGTCTGCCATAGCACCCGATAACACTCTCCTTTCATCTAGTCTTATGTAACGTTACATTGTTACGTGTTACATTATTCAGCCTTAACGTTCTTACTTTCGTCATATAACGCTTTACGTAACACTTTAATACGTTTCTTCTTGCTCTTTACATTGTGCTGTACATAAAACAATACTTCATTAGCATGTTCATTAATGTATTCAGCATCATCTAAACTTTGAATCCAATCATCTTCAGGATTACTTAGTGGTCCAATCAAATCATCACATCCCTTATATGTATTTATATGCTTGTTGTAAGACTCGAACTTACCACCTCATGTTTACAAGACATGTGCTCTACCAGATGAGCTAAACAAGCATTAAAAAAGACAGCCATTATAGACTGCCTAGTTAATTATTATCGTTCTGGCTTGATTTGCACAAGCGAGCGCTGTATATAACTACAGAGTGTTTTACTCATTAAACTACAGAACGTTTACAAGAGAACTATCGTTATCATAGTTCTCTATAACAATTTATTCAGATGTTGTTTATAAATTAAAAAGAAAGATTTTACATATTGTTTTTGCATACATATTTCATCCCAAATAAATTATTATTTTTGCCTTATGGCAATTGTGGAAGATAGGTTTGAACTATCATCTTTTACATACGTAAACGAGTTTCATTACTCCATTCCACCATATAAAAAACCACATCTCTGTGGTTAAAAGAATGTTGTATATTTCTCAAGATACCGCCTGTTATTGATGCAGGCAATTGGTAATCCAGGAATCAAACCTAGAATGACGTTAGTCATGTAATCATACTTACCTAGTAACAACATATCACTAGATTCCCCGGAAGCTACCATTGAGGTAGCAAAAACTAAAAACGGAGTTGAACCGTTATTAGTCAATAGTTTTTGTTAGGTGTAAAAAAGCTGCAAGACAATCATTTATATATAATTTTCTTACTATACCAATTATATATGTTTGAGTATTTTATTGGTCTTAAATCAGTCTTAAATGTGTCTTAATTTAGTCTATTTCAAAGGAATGGATACTAAACTACATGTAATTCCAAACCAATATTTTGCCTCTTTAAGATATTGATAATACGTAGCCTTGCTAATACCTAACTTGTCCCATTCAGGGATGTTATCATTTTTATCCATATCAATATACTTGTTATAAAGTAACGCCTTAAATGAAGGCCTTAAATTATCAATCGCCTGTTCGATACAGTCACAGTATTGCTGTGATCCAATATGATTCACAATATTAGATTCAGCAGGATTATCAATTTTACTTCCCTTTGGCATTCCATCACTATCTGGGCTACCAATTGTTCCTGGTTGTTTCTGAGATAACTGATATTGTAGTTCATAGTTTTGTAAGTATTCAGTCGCTCTCTTAATCAGTACATCCCTATCAATTCTGTCATAAGTAAGCATCATTTATTCATCCTTTCATAAGCTTCCATGTATTCTTTAGTTTCTTTTGTCCATTTGTCTCGTGGAATTGATAGCATTCCATAATAGATTGCTGGTTCAGCATCTAAGATTGCATATTTTAATTCATATTGTTTAACAGCCTGGTAATTCGCAATCTCATGTATACGCCATGCAAGGTTAGATATTAGTGTTCGTCTATTCACTGATTTATCGCTCCTTTATCCGCTAAATTTAGCTTGTCTATCATTTCCGGTGTCAACTTAATTGGTTTAATTTGATACTTCTGCATAAAAGTACTTATTCCATCAGTATGTTTACCTGATATATGATGCTTATCGCATAACGTCCAAGCATAGTATCCTACTTGATTAACATGTCTACGATTTCTGCCCATCCCAATAGTATCAACATGATCAAGCTGAGCATGTGTTTTCCCACAAACAAAACATATTCTGTGCATAACAAGTTGATATCTTAAGGCGTAACTCTGCTGTATCTCGTCCATTATTTTTGTCTTGAAAGGTATCTCATTTTGAATACAGAACGTTATCTCGTATTCTAAAAATTGTTTAGCTATTTCTATTGAGCAATTGCTAAAGCTAAACCACACTGGATTGTCCATTTGCTCTATGAATCTAATCTTTAATATTTCTTCCACATTAATCTGTGTATAACCAAGATATTCTGCAATTTCATTAAACAATGCGAATATCTTTTTTCTTTGGTCAACAGTTATATGCCTACCATCATCAAAGTACATTGTTGATTGAGAACCAACAGCATTTGTGATCATATAACGTTGGCTATCAGATAAATCTTTAATCCTAATGGTTATTTCATCATCATTAAATGAAGTAATAAATCCAGTTTCTTGCATTATTCATCACCAACTAGCACTGCCTTACGTGTATCTATAATTTGATAATATGGTAATTCGTTCATTTTCGACCAAGTCATCTTCGTTTGTTCGTGGATCATATTCTTTAGCATTTTTTGATTTCTATTTTCGTAAGTTTTTCCATCAATAACCGTCCATACTCCACCATTTTTTCTAAGTTTATTCTTTTGAATGATTGAAGCTACAGTACCCTCAGATAATCTCATCACTCGCATAATATCAAATTTGTTATATCCATTTGCTAGCATTTCAGATACTTCAACAACAGTTTTATCAGTTGTTTGTAATTCTGGCTTAATAGTATATTTGTGGACATCATCAATAATCTTTTTAGATATTTGTCTTGAAGATGATGCTCCAAATGACTTTCTCAATTCAATTAATTTATCATTGCTCTCATTAACATTTGTAATCGATCCAAATTCTGCTTCTAGTTCATGGATGATTTTAATTTGTGATTCTTTCAAAGTAATCATTCCTTTACATAAACATCCCTAGTGAAAATATGCTTATCTACTCCAAATTGTTTCTTAAACTTTTTCGGACTAGTTTCATATCCCATCTTGGTTACACTATTCATTAATTCACCTAATGTCGCTGCTCTTAGTACTTTGTCATCAACTACTACTTGATAATATGAATGTCTTAGTTTAGCTCTAGTTATACATGTAAGAACGCTAGAACGTTTTGAACCAATATTTTTAGCAATTTCAGATGACTTAATATCTGGATTTTTAGCAATTTCAATTGCAATCAATTCATTCAAAGTTCCATGCTTTTTTTGAATTTTTGCAGGCGTGATAGCTCCAATGTGTGCATAAACATGTTCACTTTCCTTGTATACTTCTTCATCTTCTTTGCCTAGAATATCTCTACTTTGAAGTTCAATTAAATCAGGATCATCACTCGGAGCATTTTCAATAGAACCATAATTATGTTCTATCTTTTGTATTGTCGAAATGATGTAATCGTGTTCACTTGTCATTATCATCACCACTCTTTTTGTCTTTGTTTATCTGTGAGTAATATTCATATTTGCAACTGTAAAATTGAATAATAATATATTCCACTAAATCTTTGATTAGGTTGAATAAAATTGAAATAAATAAAATTGAGACACTTCCTAATACAAGCCAACGAATAATTTCTGAAATTGTCATTAATCAATACCTTCTTTCCTTAACATTTCAATAATTTGATCACTATTTTTTCTAACTGATGTAACGTTAGATGCATAATAATCTCTTGTTCTAATATCTAATGAATTATCAAGATACATTTCTTGTACGACTGCATTAAGCAGTCGGTTATTTGCTTTAATTTTGTCAATTAGTTCTTCTTTTTTCATTCTTCATTCTCCTTGTAGATAATCATTACAATCACATTTCCATTATCTTGGCTAATTTTTACGTCCACGACGTCTAAGTCCTTCATAAAGTTATTAATAGCTGTTTCATCACCAGAAATGTAGTAAATAATCTTAATTTTTGTCATCAGTAACTTCCACCTTTCCTAGATCAACAATCTTCGCCATGTTGGTAGGAAGTGTCGATTTTAGTTTTTCGATTTCGCTTTCAGAAAAGATATATGTTTTGCTCTTCAGGTCACTATATGAAACGAGACTGGAAGTGTGTCCTCTATAGTTGTCATTTGTCGATTTATAGTAAGCGGTTAAATGGTAGCCGTCGCTATCTTCACCAATAATGATGTTGTACTTCTTTTCTGGAAACCAATCTTCATAAGGGTGTTCAAGTACATATTTACTAATCCAATACATTTCTTTCCAATTTAAAGTAATCTTGTTTGTTGTAAGTAAGATTTTTTTATTTAATTTATCAAATATAGAAATGCTCCATGATTCGTTGATAAGCTTATAATCAACTGTAAACATTCCTTTGTGCTTTTCTGATAAATAATAAATACCTTCATTTTCATTTGTTTCATTTAACTTATCTACTAAGTCTTGTAACGTTTTCATTAATTTTCTTCCTTTCCAAAATTGATAACCTTACCCATTGAATTTAACCAATCGATTAATAAATCTAGCTTCTTAACATCATCTTCTGCACGTTCTTCTTCATCAGTTAAATCAACATCTGGATGATCTTCAAAGTATTCTTGAAAGTCAGATAAATCATCTGCAATATCATCTAAAATTCTTATAATTCTAAATTTTGTGTAATCATTCATAACTGTGTCTCCTTATGCGTAAACTACATAATCAAAATCATATGGACTATCTAAATAGCTAACCTTGAACCATCTCATTTCATCTTCCGTAAAGATGCTCGCTTGTTCTTCATTTTCAACTAATGAAATCTTGTAGATACTGCCTTTAAACCAATGCCATTTGTTATTTTTCAAAATCTTTAATTTATACATTTAAAAGTCCACCAATCTTTTGTCTGAAGTCTTTTCTGTAAATTTAATCAAGTGTCCTTTGACACCTTTTTCCATTCTTGATACAAGTTTTGGATTGTACATAGCTTCTAACTCTTTAGCATTCAAATTAGTTGTGATGATTATTCTTGATCTTGCATTTAAGATTCCAAATAAAATCTTTTGTACGAAGTCACTAGCTGATTTATCTCTATTCATACTTGCTTCACTTCCTAAATCATCTAAAACAAGTAAATCAACATTAGTGAGCAATCTAACCATATTTCCTTCCGAATATTTGTTATCAGAATAATTAAAGCTATCCTTGATTCTTCTAAATAACTCATCAACTGATACAAACAAACATGATTGAGGCTTTTCTGTAGTATTATTGACTGCTTTTAACATTGATAAAGCTAGGTGTGATTTACCTCTTCCAGGTTCTCCAGTAAGTAGAGTATTGAATTGATTATCTTTATTTAGATATTGATAAGCAGATTGTTTAGCAATGTGTAAAGCTTGTTTTTGTTCGTCATTAGTAACTTCAAAATTATCAAAAGTAGCATCTTTTAGATCACTGTCAGTCATAATGCTGTCTTTAGCTAAAACTTTACTTGTGCGCCTTTTTTTAATCTGGTTCGTATATTTAATCGTTAACTCTTTTTCTTTTGTTTCTTGCTCGTTTTTTTGGCAGATAGGACAGAATGGTTGTCCTTTTGAAACGTCTAAAATAATCTTATTAACATGATGCTTTGAACATTTTTCATCAGTAACTGTTGTATGCTTGTTTAAAAAATCATTAAACATGTTAGAAGTCGATTCCATGTACCTCACCACCTGTATTTCTTGTATCTATTTTTTCATTTAGATATCCATCAATCTTCGATGCTCTAAACAATGTTTCAATTCTCAAATATTTATCCATGTCCGTGTTTAGCCATGAAGAACATTTGTTATCAATAACACGCTTTAGATCATCAATTGAATAATCTTTAAGTCTAGCTTCTATCGTTTTGTAATTAGATTGTGTGTTTCTGAAGTGTTTATCAGCTTTATCATTCAAGTAGGCAATTATTTCTTTCGCCTTACTATGGTCGTGTTCGTTAGAACTCGACATATTATTTGTAGTAATCTCTGTAGTAGTCTCTTGGTAGTCTATGGTATTGGTAGTGTCAACTTGGCACTCTCCATCGTGACAACTTGGCACTCTCGTCGTGCCATTTTGGCACTCTCGATGTGCCACTAGTTGATTTAAATATTCATAGTTGATTGAATACCAATTTGTTTTGTCGAAACCACGCTTGTTATACCTTGATACATCAATAATTTTTTGTGTTTCTAAGCTAGTTTTAATTCTTTTAATTGTTCTTAGTGACCAAAATGGAAATTGGTTTTTCCACTCTTCAAATGTGTTATATATCCATTTTCTTCCGTCGATATTATGGTTTGATTTTTGTAACCAATAATTTAATTGTTGAAGAAATATAGATTCGTTCAATCCTATTATTGTTGCTAACTCAGGTCTGATAACTAAAGGCCTTTCATTAAATAAATAGTTATCTGTCATGCTTATCACGCTTTCTCTTTTTTAGATCATGATAAATATAGTTAGCATTCCAACCAAAGTAGATGCTACATATGATTAGAACAATGATGCTTACAGCAATGTTTAACATTTGTCATCCCTACTTTCTAAAATGGTAAATCATCATCCGTAATATCAACTGGATTACTTGGGTTATCGAATGGTGACATATTATTTTGTTGTGTTTGTTGAACTTGGTTATCTTGTCTTGGTTCTAACAATGCAAATTGTTCAACTACAACTTCTGTGATATATACTTTCTTTCCGTCTTTATCGTCATAAGTTCTAGTTTGAATTCTTCCATCAACACCAATTAATGTTCCTTTATGGGTAAAATTAGCTAGGTTCTCAGCGGTTTTCTTCCAGACAACACAGTTGATGAAGTCCGCTTCGCGTTCGCCGTTTTGGTTGGTAAATCTACGGTTTAACGCTAATCTAAAGTTACCAACTGCACTACCAGATGGTGTGTATCTCAAATCAATGTCATCTGTTAATCTTCCTGTTAAAACTGTTCTATTAATCATTTGTCATTGCTCCTAACTTTGTAATTTGTCCTTTTACTTCTGCCTCTACATAACTATTAAGGTTAGCTAAATCATTTGCTCTACATTTCTTAATATCGTCAATCTTGTAAATTTGCTTTGCTTTAACAAATATTTGTTGAGCGTTTTGCTTACCAATTTTTTCAATAGCTTGTTTTGCATTGTAGTTATATCTAATTTCTTCAGCCATTAATTTTTCTGATTCATTTAGTGGCTTTGATTGGTTTGTATTTCTTTTAGTGGTTTTTGGTTGTTGTTGATAATTACGCTTTTGATATCCGTTATTTTGCTTGTTATATCCATTCTTTGAAACATTTGAGGCATTATTACCATCGTCATCTTCATCGGCGACAATCGCTAAATTTGTAGTTAATGCATAACGTCTTGCATAAGTTGATGCCGATCCAACTCCCTGAGCAGTAATTTTTTCAAGTGGTAACACAATCGGGTTAAACTTAATCATCCCTAAATTTGAAATGATAATTGTTTGAACAGATAGTGCTTTACCTTCGTTATTAATCCCAAAGTCTTGGAAAAAAGATAATCCTAATGGTTCTAATGCTTCGACAGCAGTTTCTTGTACGCTTTGTAGTGAAGCATAATTACTTTTACTAAATGGATTATTTTTGTCCTTTTTCGGCTGCTTAACATTCTTTTGAAACTCAACCATTTTCTTCATCAATTCAAACTTGTCTTTATCTTCTTTGACTACGAATTCCACTATGATCAACTCCTATTCTGCTAATTTAAAATTAATATCATGTTCTTCCATGAATTTAGCTAAGTTAACTAAGTCTTCACGCTTACCAGTAACAACAAGATTGTATGTTTCTAGTTTTTCAACTTCTCCAGTTTCTGTATCAACTAATTTGTCGTCAATAACCTTGGTGCGTTCGTCTTTAGCTTGCTTTTCAGCTTGTTCTTGCGCCTTTTTAGCTTCTTGTCGAGCTTGTTCACGTTGAACATCTTGTTCCATGCGCTCGGCAACTTCAACTGCTGATGAACCACCCTTTAATTGATAAAGGTATGCATCTGGATTCACGCCAAACTTTTCAGCAAACTTGATAACAGTCATGGTATCTTGTTCTCTTCGAAGTTCTTCAGCATCTTCTAACTTGATTGCTTGAATTGCTTCATCTTGCCA
Source organism: Apilactobacillus intestinapis (assembly GCF_049166695.1). Classification (NCBI taxonomy): domain Bacteria; kingdom Bacillati; phylum Bacillota; class Bacilli; order Lactobacillales; family Lactobacillaceae; genus Apilactobacillus; species Apilactobacillus intestinapis. The sequence continues at coordinate 89,468 of NZ_JBMHFD010000001.1, read as the reverse complement.
AGTCTTCTTGCTCGTTGACTTATTCAACCATTTTGGATTAATAGCAATATTTTCAGCATCTGCCATGTGGCCTTCACAAACTTCTGTGATGAATGATCTAATTTCATCTTCTTTAGCTTTAGCAGCTCTTTCGTCATAATCGTTTAGTTGCACCTTAAGATTATCGATTACTTGGCTAAGTGGTTCTTCAATCTCTTTGATTGACACTTCAAATTCTTTTAATGGTTGTTGATATTTTTTCTTGTATTCTTTACGCTTGTCTTCAAGTTGCTTTAACAATCCATTTAATTCAGTTTTAGTTTTCTTATCACTCTTAACTGTGTCGTCAGTGATAATTAAATCTTTGTATTTGTCTGCAATTTCTTTAACCGCATTCTTTAATAGTTCAGCATTTTTAAGTTCTAACTTACCTACTTGGTAATCTACTGTTACATTGTTACTAATTTCTTGCATTTCAATTCCTCCATTACAAATCTTGAATTCTTTGACCATCTTCAGTAGAATTGAAGTTAATCAAAGCATTTGATGTTATTACAAAGCGGTCGTTAATGCCCCACGCATTAGCGGCTTTTTTTGATTTTCTTGAGTGTCTCTTGTTTAAGTAGATGAAGAATTTCATAAGTGAATTTAAAAACATCAGCAAACTTCTCCTTCCTTTCCATAACGAATATTGTTGTTGGTACAGCGAACAGCCATCCCAAAATGAATTCCATAGTTGAAAGTTGCCATTCAGCAGATGTCATTGTTTAATCATCCTTTCTTTAGCAATTTGTTGATCTAGTTTTCTTTGAAGAATTTTTACTTCTTCTTTTAAGTTTTTAATTTTAATTTTTTGAGATTCTAGAATTTCTAGTAAATCTTTATTTGCATGATAGTTTTTCATATCTAATCACCTTTTTATTATTTATAGTTGTATAATTTAAACATCTCATTATGAAAGAGGTGTTTAAATGCCTGAGAAAAAATCTTCTAATTCTAAAGCTAGTCAAGCAGGAAAGGATTTGCGCAATTCGAGACTTTCAAAAAAGAAAAGGTCTAAAGCCGGACATTTTCTTGCTGAATTGAGAAAGAAAATTAGAAGAAATAAAAAATAGTATAAAAAGCAGTTTTCTACATGGAGTAGAAGCTGCTTTTTTCTATACTTCTACTTTCTTATTAATTAATTCCATCTTTGTGGCTGTTGCAGGTTCCCATGCATAGATATATTGCATGACTTTTCCAAAATCTTTATTTTTAATTTGCGATCTTGCGCTAACCCCTGCAATTCTCTTGATACCATGATTAATATCACTGAATAGTAATGAAACATTATTTTTATTTCGAGAATATCTTCTATCATCTAGGTATTCATAAACTTTTTTAGAAACAAGTCTTCCAATTACAGCGTATGAACCATTATCAAGCAAGACATTGTTTTTTAAATCATTAACATCCTTTTCAATTTCTTTAACTCGTTTAACGGTTCTATTTGTAACTTCCATAGTTAACAATAATTTTTCTTCTGGCGAATTTGGTAATTGTGTTTCATTATGTTTCTTGATATAACTTTCCATTTTATTAAAAGCTTGGATATAATCTAATTTAAATTCCTTAGCTTTTTTACCAGTAAAACCAAATGCAAGTAATGTAAAACCATCTTTAGTCATGTAATACTTCTTATATGTTTGCTTGTTTTGAGGATGTACATAACTAGATTTTAAAAACATTTGGGTATCGCCAATTTTGGCTGACCCTTCGCTTAGTAATTTTTCTATATCTCTTACTACTTTTGAATTTTCTTTACCAAACTTTTTTGCTACTTGAACTGAATCAGTTACAGCTTGATTGTTTTTGACTTCTACAATATTTTTCATTTCATATCTCCTTAAGCGTGTAATTTTGTACTGTTAAACTGTACATATCTAGAAAAAATAAGATCATCATAATTTACATGGAAAATTTTTACGATACGTTGAACAACATCATTATTTGGTACTGTTCTGCAGTTTTCATAATTTGCCCATGCTGTACCAGTTACTCCAACGATTTCAGCCATTTGGCTTTGTGTAAAACCGTAGTTGACTCTAAGTGCTTTTAAAGTAATTCTCATTGTTTATCCCCCTTTCTATGTTTATTATATTAATACTGTTAAACTGTATTGTCAACAGTTTAACTATACAATTTTATATTTTATATTGCAAAATATACTGGTAAGCAGTATTATATATATGAAAGGTGGTTATCAATATGTCAAATCTTGGTAATAAAGAAGCCATGAGTGACAATTTACACCGTCTTTTACACGATAGAGGAATAAGCCAAAGAAAAGTAGCTAACGACTTAAATATAAGTCCTACTACATTTTCTAGTTGGGTAAATGGTATTTTCTATCCCAGAATTGATAAGATAGAAAAGTTAGCAGATTATTTTAACGTTAAGAAATCTGCACTTATTGAACCAAATGGTGATGATTCCGAAATCAAAGTGTTTAAAGATATTACTCAAGTTCCTGTTATTGGTGATATTGCTTGTGGTGATCCAATCACAGCAATACAAAACGTTGAAGAGTATATGCCAGCACCTTCATCATCATTACCTGTTGGTAATAATTTTTATCTTCGTTGTGATGGAGAATCAATGAAACCAACTATAAATAATGGTTCATTGGTTTTAATTCATGAACAACCAACTGTTGAAGATGGAGAAATTGCTGCTGTACTTATCGATGGAGAGGCAACTCTAAAAAGAGTTAAGCATCAGGGTAAAACTATTATTCTAATGCCAGATAACAATCAATATAATCCAATAGTACTAACGGACGATATTGATGCAAGGATACTTGGAAAAGCTGTACAGGTTGTAAATAGTCTTTAATAAAAAAGCAGAGCATTTTAAATGCCCTGCTTTTTTATTGTTATAAATGATATAATTATAATAATTTAATCAGGAGGTATTAATGTGGTTAAATACAGATGTCCTTGGTGTTTAAACACTTTTAACGACCAATTAAGATTCTGTCCCTACTGTGGGAAAGAAATTAGTTATTCTGAAAATGATTTAAATTATATTAATAACAAATCTAAATCAACTACATTTTTTGAAGCTCTTAATGATTTAGGAAATGGGTTTCTTCAAATTGGTTATGGTTGCGGATGTGGCTGTTTAATGTTAATTGTATTCGTTTTTATCATATTAATCATTTTATAAAATTGAATAACAAAGTTTAATTATAATTATTTTATTAAAGGAGTTTCATTATGTACTTTATATCAATGGTGTTTGCATTTTTATTTTATGCTTCAATAGTTATCTTTTTCGTTAATCGTCATAAATACAAAAAAAGTGATTTAGCCATATATAAAAAGAATAGAAAAAAGATTCTTATTGCTATGGTTTCATCATTTTTATTAAGTGGTCTATTTTATACAATATCACCTCAATCAAAACAGGATGCTATTCAAGATGCGCGTGAGGAAAAACAAGATGATAAAAAAGAAGGATCTTCAAGTTCATCTACAAAAAATGTTAAAAAAGAAACAAAAAGCTTTGACTATTCTAAATATAAAGACTTTAATTCTGAATACCCTAATAGTTTAAGTTCATATAATGAAAATGATTTTATGGCAAAAAATGTTAAATTTACTGGTAAAGTTTATGGTTTATCTGCATCGTCACTTGGATATCAAATTATATTAAAAGATAGTAAAAACCATTTAGCATATTTAACTTCAGATGGAAAGCAATCTGGTAAGATAACTAGTTTTGACTCATTAACAATCTATGGTTCAACAAATGGTACATCTAAAATAAGTAAAAACGATTTTAATCGTTTCGATAACCAAATAAAAGATAATGATTTAGGAAAGCCAACAATTTTATTAAACTCTGATAAAATCATTGTTCATCATGATACTAATATAAATTAGGAGATTTTGTATGAAAATCAACTATTATAAACCAGTATACGATTTAATTGCAGATAAAAATCCAATTAGAATGTGTTTTGTTTGGAAAAAAATTAATAAAGATGAAGAAACTATTCAAAGTATTGACACAAAGGTAGTTTTTACCTTCAATGTAGAAACTAACGAAATCAATGAAAACGTTAAACATATGTTGTCTGATCCAATTCATTTATCTGTAAACTCACTAACAGATAGTGTTAGCTATAACAAGCTTGCAAATAAATTGATTAGATTTGCAAAAAATAATTCTATCCCAGAATTAGACTTGGAAAATATAAGATTAAAATTTTATTTATGTGATTTAATTAAGGGTACTGATGAGTATGGTAATCCATTTATTAGTATCTCTGCAATTTTTAGAGAATTTATATCTTAGTAAAAAGGAACAGTTAAATACTGTTCCTTTTTTAAATAAACATCTTTTGTAAGTATGCTTTCTTCTGCTGCTTTAATTGATTTAGCTTATTGGATTGTTCTTCAATTAATTTATCTAGCTTAGCAAAGAAATCACCTATTTTTTGTTGTTCTTCATGGTTAGGAAGCAAAAAGTTGAATCCATTAATTTCTGATTTTGAAATATTTGGTTGAGCACCCGCTACTTTTATTGAATTCATGTTTTTATAGTAATTATTACTTTTTAATAGACAATAAACAAACGAATTATCATAACGAACATTTGTTTTAAAATACCCTACTCGTTGATTCAAATAAAATCCATTCTTTTTCAACAATGAAATTTTTCCAACCGTTGCTCCTGACATTGCAATCAAAATACTACCATTGTTAACTACAAATTTTCGTAATGATTCACTTTCTTTATAATACTTGAAGTCTCCGCCAATATTACCATTATTTAAAATATTAGAAATCCTTATAATAGGTAAACCATCAGAAATAAATTTATCACTTTTAAATGAGTATCCTGTTTCCAAGGGGGCAATTTCTTCAATACTTTCTTCCTTCCACTCCCCACTAAAACCACTAAATCTTAATCGAGGTACTGTTTCACCCTCTTGGGGGAACATCTTCTGTAAGTATCCACGCTTTAGTTTCTTTAGTTGATCTACCTTTTGGGTTTGAAGTTCAATTAGTTTGTCTAGTTTTGTAAAGAAATCACCTATTTTTTGTTGTTCAATTTTCTCTGGAATTGAAACAAATATACTCTCGATATTTGTACTAGTTAAACTAGGAACACCTGTGGATGTATTATACTTTAACCATTCGATTGTATTAAACAAAAAGTATACAAATTTTGCGTCACTATTACTTTTTATTTCACTGTAAAAAAGAGTATCAACTGTCCAAAAAGGGGTATCCATATACATGGGTTTATTAATTGTTCCCTTCCTACCAATTAATACACTTTCCTTATCATATAAAAAAGAATTAGTTCGGCCTATTATTCCTCCTGTTCCCAATATTGGGTATTTTCCTTCACTAACTTCAACATTTTTTTGAGACTTTCCATTTTTTATTTTTAATATATCTCCTATATGTAACAATTTGAAGTTATTACTAAATCCACTAAACCTTAAATCAGGTAAATTTTTATATGCCATAATAAACAGACTCTTTCCTAAATATGTATTAACTAATAGATATTTTAACATATTAGCAATTATAAAATTTGACAAAATAAAAAAAGCAGATAAAAGGAACTGCAACTATTATTTATCTGTTCAATATTATAACTTCAGTTCCCAAGTAAGTGCTTTTTATTTTTGCTCTCTATGTTTTGAATATTCATACACTGAAATTAATTGAATCAATCCAACTGGAATTATTATTCCCAAATATCCATACAGATAATAAAGCTGAACCGCGGTTTCACATATTACACATAATATGAATATTAATAAGTATATATCATTTAGAGATGAGAGATGATTGCCTATATACGCCCTACTGTTAGGTGTATTGACTACAATTATTATTAATTTAATTTTTGTTTTAATTAGCTACATATAAAAAAAGCACCTTTTAATAAGGTGATTTTTATTAAAAGAACATAATTAGAATTGTTCCACCTGCTAAAATCATTAAACAAAAAATAGAAATAATTATCATTAATTCCTTCGAATAATGATAATCATTATCTTGTACTTTATTTGTTAAATTATCTTCATCATTATAATTATTCATTCGCATCAACTTATGAATACCAGATAGTAATGCTAAAAGTAACAAGTAGGTACCAAATATATATAATGATCCTAATATCAAAGCACTACCTAATGAATGATTGTCTTTTGTAGCGTTTTGTCCAAATACATTACCAAGTAATTGCAATCCTCCAAATGTTGCAAAGGTTATAGCTGTGAATATTCCTAAAATAGATATAAAGTCAGTGTAAATATTTCCCTTAACACTCTTCATTTCTTTAGAGTACCCTGAAACAGCTTTTTTAGCATCTTTAATATCATCAGAATACACTTCAATATCATCTTTCACTCTATTAATATCATTGGAATACATTTCAATATCGTTTTTTACTTTATTAATATCGTCTTTAGCTTTATCAACATTTTGTTTGGCTTTAGTAGAGTCCTGTAGCGCACTTTTAGCCATTTCTGAAGCTTTTTTAGATTCTTGCACAATATACTTCTTTTGTATTATTGATAATCTAATATGCCTCAATATATCAGATGATAATTTGTCAAAACCTTTTTTGAATTTTTCATCATCAGCGTTGGAAGGTATAGCACTATAAATTTTTTGGTGAACTTCTTCATACAAACTATCTAGCTTATCATCATCATCAAGTTTATAAACATATTCACTAATCAAATCATATGGAACATGTTCATTTCGTGCTATAAATAAAATAAACAAACTAAGAAGATTTTCACTTTCTTTTTCATCCAAATTGCCACTTTTAAAGATAAAATGGCAAATAGCTTCTTCACTATTATTATGATTTAATTTTGCCAAAATCTATTTCCTCTGTAATATTTTAATGTTTCTTCATTTGAATATTCTCCATTATTAGGCAATTCCTTCCACTGAGTTTCTTTGTGAGATTCATTAACTAAATCAAATGGATTAAATATTAAGAATTCATTTATATGATTATTGATAAACTCTTTTTCCTCTTCATTTAAGGAATTAGTATCTAGGCCTTCAGAAACATCTATATCTACAATATTATTATTATTATCTCTATGAATATTGATATGCTTCATATATGATTTTATTGGACTAGCATGGTTTGAAGAATACTCAAAATATACAGTTCTTAAAACTGGTCCATAATCCCATCTTTCGAATTTTTCATCTTCAATTAGAGATTTACCAGAGTGGATCAAATAATCTGCATTCAAAAAATACATTACTTTTTGGAGCATTAAATTAGAAACTGGTTTGTTTAATTCATTAGCTTTCATTATGATGTAATCAGCTAAATCCATAGCTTTCATTTAAACCCCTCCTAAAAATATACGTCATGACGTATATTAATCTCAACTGATTATATATCCTATGGTAAAAAACTGTCAATAGAAATAGATGTTTACGTAATTCCAAAAAAGATATTTAATAAAAAAGGAACAGATTAAATCTGCTCCTCTTTTAAATACCGTCCCCACAACGATTATTGTTCTAATAAATACTTATTAACTTCTTGTTTGTTAAAGAAATATGCATCCACGTCAGTAATAAAGTGAACTGGTAACCCATCCTTTAACATCTTATCAAGTGTTGGATAACTAACACCTAACCATTTTGCAAATCTACGCTTACCTTTTATCCATGGATTATCATTAATTTGTTCAATGTGATCAAGTAAATCATTTAAACGTTTTGTAGTAATTTCATCCATTTCAAAACCTCCTTTTGAACTTAACCATTCAACAAGCTTTGATTCAGTTACATCATATATCTCGTAATTACCATTAAACATTATTGAAATAGTACTTACTGATATTCCAGTTTCTGCCGCTAATTGTTTTGCTGATATGTGTAACTCCCCACACTTCCTCATAACTTGTTTAATTACGAATTCACTCAAATAAACATCTCCTTTTGAATACTTTAGTACACAAAATGAGTACTTCTATACACATGATATTAACACTAATATATCATTTTGAGACACAAAATCATAATAAAGTTGTATTTTTGAAACTCAAAGGTTACAATATGTAACTGTTAAGGAGGTGAAATTATGATTGAAAACAAGTTAAATGTTTTGCTTGCAGAAAGACAATTAACTGCAATTGATGTTTACAAAGCTACTGGAATATCTAGAAAGTCATTAGGTAACATCATTCACGGAACTAATCCAAAAGCAGATACCTTAAATAAGTTATGTATGTACTTACACGTTACTCCAGCTGAATTCTATATATATAGCCCATATGAGCTAATTTTTAGCGCTGTAAGCACTGAAAATAAAAATGAATATAAATTATTCACTTCAATTGTTCATTACCAAGAGGAGTCATTAATTGAGTCTACTTTCGTCATTGATCAAGTTAAAGATAGAAATTATGTTGTTTCATTTAATGATTCAGCTGATCTGATGGAAATTATTAATAAGCAAAACATAATCTTCCATAATAGACTAAAAGAAAGAATTGAGAACGAAGTAGAATCATTGATCTGTATGGAAAATGATTTCATTGAAAATACTAAAGGTAAAGTATATGTAACTTATAAAATGCCATGGATATCAAGCTACCAAAAAATTTATTCTCGTAAATAATGTTGTAATTCACTCAAATAAACAAAATAATACTTCTATTCCATTTACATACCGTCCCCACTGACGTGTGTAGGAGGAGTATTATGGCAACAATTAAAAAGTATAAATTAAAAAATGGTGCAACAAGATACATGTTTAGTGCATATATCGGTAAAAATATCAATGGTAAACAATTAAACACAACTAGACGTGGATTTAAAACAAAAAAAGAAGCACAACTAGCTTCTTCAAGAATATTAATTGACATCAGCAATGGTAAAAAAGTTACTAATGAAGATGATATTCTATTTATAAACGTATATGAGTCTTGGCTAGAATCATATGTAAACACTGTACGTATTTCAACATATTCAAAAGCCGTTAGAATATTTGAAAACCACATATTACCTTATTTCAATAACATCAAAGTAAGCGAGATCAAGCCAAAGGATATACAACGTGTTGTAAACCAATGGTATAAGATTGCTGAATGTAACTATAAAAAATGGTTCTACTATCTTCAATCAGTTTTAAACTATGCAATTAAGAATGATTATATAACTAACAATCCATGTAAGATGGTAACTTTACCAAAGAGAAAGCAAAAACCCGGAAATAAGCCTGCTAACTTTTGGACTAAAGAAGAATTACAAACATTTTTTAATTGCATAGATAAAGATAAAGAACCTGAGAAGTTTACTTTATTTAGATTATTAGCTTTCACTGGTATGCGTCGTGGCGAATGCCTTGCACTAACTTGGAACGATGTAGACTTTAACAAAAGTACTATTCATATCAACAAAAATCTAACTCAAGGTATGCATGGTGAACAAATCATTCAGCCTCCTAAGACACAAAAAAGTAACCGAACTATCATTATTGATAATCCAACGTTACATTATCTACAAAATTGGAGACTGAAACAAAAACAATTGTTTCTAACTTTTGGCTTTAATACCTTTAAAAAGAATCAATTAATATTTGCATCTTCAAAGAATAATTACAAATCTTTAAATCAACCTGGAAAGTGGTTAAATAAGATAATCAATGATCATGATTTAAAGAAAATCACTGTTCACGGCTTTAGACATAGCCACGCATCAGCATTATTCGCAGCAGGTGCAACGATAAAAGAAGTTCAAGAAAGGCTTGGTCATGAAGATGCCCAAACAACTATGAACATATACACTCACGTTACATCTAAGCAAAATAAAAATGCAGTTAAAAAATTAAGTAGTTACTTAAATTTCTAACTGCATAAAAAATGACGTAGTTTTGACGTAGTTTATAGTTAATAATAACTAACTATAAATGACTGATATGTACACCACAAATGCTTATAAACACCGTCACGTTAACGTCCATTAACAGTAATTGAACGGTATGACATTGTGGCTAAAGGAGAGTACAGGAGTCGAACCTGCCCGCCGGTGTTACCGGGTCGTCGGATTTCGAGTCCGATGCATTACCGCTCTGCCAACTCTCCATAAAAAAGGATGCACTAAGCATCCAATAAATTTAGTATTTTAGTAAACTAAGAATATCGTAATCCTTAATCTTTTCTCTACCCTTTAATGCTTCAATTTCAACAATGAAAGCAGCTCCAACAACAATTCCGCCTAGTTGTTCAACAAGCTTGATTGTTGCTTCAATTGTTCCACCAGTTGCAAGTAAATCATCAGTAATAAGAACTCTTTGGCCAGGCTTTACAGCATCAGAATGTAGGTAAAGTGATGACTTCCCGTATTCTAATCCGTAAGAAGCACTAACTGTCTTACCTGGTAATTTACCTTTCTTTCTAGCTGGTACGAATCCAATGCCTAAATCATAAGCGACTGGACAACCAACAATGAAGCCACGCGCTTCGGGGCCAACGATTAAGTCGACTTTCTTTTCTTTAGCATATTTTACTATCTCATCGGTAGCTTGGTGATATGCTTGTCCATCTTCCATTAATGGTGAGATATCTCTAAATAAAACACCTGGTTCTGGAAAATCTTCGTAACTTGCAATGTAGTCATGCAAATCAAGTGCCATTAGCCAATAACTTCCTTTCATTAACCCAAACAAATGCGAATAGCTTGTTTAAACTTCTCTTTACTAATTGTCAAAAGTTGTTTTTCAGCTTCGATTTGTTTCTCTCTATTCTGGTATGCGTGACTGTTTGATAAATCACTGTTAACCAGATCAGGATTATAATTCATAATTCCATCATTAATATAAACGAAATTTAATTCATTAAATACATCTACCATGAAGATAAATATATCACGGTCAATGCCTAAATAGCGACTAATTTCATCTACTTTATCATGTATCTGAATGTTGTTATGCGTCTTAATGAACTTAAATAGTTTAGCATATTGAGCACGGTTTGGCATCCCCTTTTTAAAAATATAATGATTTTTGAAAAGGTAAAATGTCACGCTATTAAAACTAATTTCACTTAAAGCATCTTGCAAATGTGAAATATCACTAGGACAATCAACAATTATTATATTATCAAATTTATCAAATGAAGACAAATCAGGATATAGGCCAACAGTGGAGTCAGAGCCTACAAATGGACGCAACTTATTGTATAGTTTTTCGTTAAAGAACAAGTATGCAGCAGCTGGTTCAAACATTTCTTTTGCAACAACTTGTGTTCTTTTATCAACAATTTCAACACCACTGCTGTACATATCATCCAACATGATTTGAATAGTTATGCGTCCCTTCCAAGTATTCTTTTCCAAGTGACCAGCAACCTTCATTGCATCACTATTGGCCAATAGGTCATCAGCAAGTGCACCATTCTTAAATGCTAGTACATTGACCTTACTACCATGATCAACCATTTGGAATTTTAGGTGACTATTATCTTTACCCATTGTTTGCACGTTAGTAACGTTTTGTGGTGTAAATTCGAAGACTGGGAATTCATTATCAGTACCAAATGGTGCCAATAATTGAACTTGGTTAAACAAGTCTTCATTTACATCACTGCAACTTAAATCAGCAAAAATGTTTAACGGTGCTTTGACTTGGTCTGATAATTCATGTTCTTTAGCGTATTTATTTAAATGCTCAGTTAAGGCTGTGACGTCATCTTCTTTGATGCTTAGTCCAACAGCCATTTCGTGGCCACCAAATGAAACCATTTGATCTCTCATGCCATTAATTGCATCGAATAAATTAAATCCTTCGACACTTCTACCTGACCCCTTTAGGATTCTGGTATTAGTATCCAAGTTCATGACGATACTTGGTTTATGGAATTGTTCTACCAAACGACTGGCAACAATTCCAACAACGCCTTCGTGCCAGTTTTGACCGTATACGACCAGCACTGCACTTTCTGGTTGAGTTTGCGCTTGAATGATTGCTTCGGTACTGATGTCTTCGACAAACTTACGACGCTTTTTATTTTGGTCTTCAGTGTCCTTAGCTAATTCTTCGGCCTTGATATCATCGAAGGTTGTTAATAGTTCAACTCCGGAACTGGCACTACCCATTCGACCCAATGCGTTCAAACGTGGTGCTAATCCAAAACCAATGCTTTGTTCGTTAACAACTTCTTTAATCCCGGCTAGCTTAGCTAAGCTGTATAAACCTGGTCGTTCAGTGTTAGCAATCATTTGTAGACCGTACTTTACAATCACCCTGTTTTCATCAGTTAAGGAAACCAAATCGGCAACGGTTCCAATTGCGGCTAAATCCAAGAATTCTTCTGGTAGTTCACCCAATAGCGCAGTTGCTACTTTAAAAGCGATTCCTACACCTGAGAATTCACCAAATGGGTATTCGTGGCCAGGATATCTAGCATGCACAATCGCATAAGCATCAGGTAATTCATCTGGCATTTGATGGTGATCGGTAATGATGACATCACATCCCATTTCGTTTGCGACATCGACAGATTCTTTACCTGAAACACCATTATCAACTGTCACCATTAACTTGGTCCCGTCATTAATTAAACGCTTGTATACTTCAGGATTTGGACCATAACCGTCAGTGAAACGATTAGGAACAAAGTATTCAACGTTGGCACCCAAATTTTCTAGCGTTTCATACATCACCGATGTACTGGTGATTCCATCAGCATCGTAATCACCATAAACGGTGATTTTTTCATCGTTTTCGATGGCACTAAAAATTCGTTTGCATGCCTTTTCCATATCGTGCAACAAAAAAGGATCTCTTAGATCACTCAACTGAGGGTTTAAGAAACCATTTATCTTGTCTTCACTGTCGTATCCCTTCTCAATCAATGATTCGACAATTCTAGGGCTAATCGATAATGATTTCCCAATTGTCGTAGCATCGTTTGAGAGTTTCGTATTCGTATGTTTCCAATCAAAATTAGCGGAGATCATCTAATCAATCCTTTTGTTTTAATTATTTTTTTCAAACGGTATATCGACTATATCAAAGTCCTTAACAACCTTGGTGTTATTAAAGACAGTCTTGGCTTGATTTTGTAATTCGTAAGCCATCTTGCCAGTGTATCTTGCTGAAACGTGAGTAAGTAATAAGCGGCCAACCTTAGCCTTAGTTGCTAACTTAGCAGCTTGCATGTTGGTTGAATGGTAGTAGTTGTGGGCTAATCTGCTTTCGCCTTTACCAAAGGTACTTTCATGAACCAATACGTCGGCATTTTGTGCCAAGTTGTAGCTGGTTGGGTTGCTTCTAGTATCACCAATGATAGTAACTGTTCTACCCTTTTGAGATGGTCCAATGAAGTCTTGGCCATTAATTTCTCTACCGTCATCTAAAGTAACGGTTTCACCATTCTTAATCTTTCCGTAGACCGGACCAGATGGAATGTTTGCTTCCTTTAGCTTATCGACAAGTAGTTCACCTTGGTGGTCCTTTTCTTCGATTCTAAAACCATAACAAGTAATTTGGTGATCTAATTCACCCATGGTTACCTTAAATTTATCATCTTCGAAGACAACACCCGGTTGTGATAATTCTTCAAAATTAATCTTGTAAGCAAGTTTAGTTTGAGATACTGATAAACTCACACGAACAAAGTCGGCAATTCCCTTTGGTCCATAAATTGTTAATGGAGTGTCGCCACCTTGGAATGAACGTGAACTTAATAAACCTGGTAAGCCAAAAATATGGTCACCATGTAAGTGGGTAATGAAAATTTTATTGATTTTACGAGGCTTTAAGTTAGATCTCAAGATTTGTTGTTGAGTACCTTCACCACAATCAAACAACCATACTGAGTTGCATTCATCCAATAGTTTTAATGCTGTTGCAGCCACATTTCTAAATTTACCTGGAACCCCTGATCCAGTTCCTAAAAATTCTAATTGCATAAATTCATTTTTCCTTTTCTATTCGTAATATTCGATATATAAATTGTAGCACATAAAAAAAGATGGGATTAGTCCCATCTACTTTTATTAGTCCACAAATGAGAATGTGAAGTCTAGAATTGAAACCATGTCGCCGTCTTTTGCGCCATGTTCTCTTAGTGCGTCATCTACACCCATTCCCTTAAGCTGTCTTGCGAAACGTAGCATACTTTGGTCGTGAGTTGTATCTGTCATTTGGAATAGACGTTCAATCTTCTTACCGTATAGAACCCAGACACCGTCTTCATCACGTCTGATGTTGAATGGTGCTTCTTCATCATCAGCATTGTATTCAACTTCTTCATCAACGTCTTCAACATCAGTGATTGGGAACTTAGGAGTAGTTTCCAATAGGTCTGAAGTCTTAGAGATTAATTCTTTTAGACCTTCATGGGTGATTGAAGAAATAGCCAACACTTCGTGAGCTAATTCGTCATCTTTGATTTGTTCTTTAAATGTTTCTAGATTTTCAGCAGCATCAGGCATATCCATCTTGGTTGCTACCACGATTTGTGGTCGTTTTAGCAGATTTTCATCGTACTTAGCTAATTCGTCGTTAATCTTCTTGTAGTCAACATAAGGATTTCTTCCTTCTTGACCACTCATATCAACTAAGTGCAAGATGACACGTGTTCTTTCAACGTGACGTAGGAATTGGAAACCTAAACCAATTCCAGATGATGCTCCTTCAATTAATCCAGGTAAATCTGCAATTACGAAGTCTCTACCGTCATCTAGTCTAACCATCCCTAGGTTAGGTACCAATGTTGTAAAGTGGTATTCAGCAACCTTAGGTTTTGAACTAGTGATTGTAGATAGTAGTGTTGATTTACCAACTGATGGGAATCCAACTAATCCAACATCAGCTAATACTTTAAGTTCTAAACGAATGTTTAATTCTTCACCAGGTTCACCGTTTTCGGCAATTTCTGGCGCTGAGTTCTTGGCAGATGCGAAGTGGGTGTTTCCACGTCCACCACGTCCACCTTTCAATGCAACATATTCATCATCCGGATTTACCAAGTCAAATAACAATTGGTTGGTATCATCGTTATATACTGATGTTCCTTCTGGAAGATAAATATATAAATCATCGGCACTCTTACCGGTCATTCGTTTATTTCCACCGTCTGCCCCGTTTTTAGCGGCAAACTTACGCTTATATCTGAAGTCCATCAAGGTGTTCATCCCTGTGTCCACAGCAAAAATAACGCTTCCTCCGCGGCCACCATCACCACCGGCAGGTCCACCGTTTGGAACGTATTTTTCTCTTCTAAAGGCAACGATTCCGTTACCACCTTTTCCTGACTTTACATTAATTTTTACTTGATCAACAAACATGTTATCTCCGCTCTACTTTTTATTTTATACATAGTATAACTTTATTTTTAAAGACCGTAAACAGTCCACATCATTTTTCAATATTATTTAATGAGTATTTGATATTCTTTGCTGTTTTGGTATTAATCCCTAACGCCTCAATTTCATTAATTGGTGCGTTGGCGATTTTCTTCATTGTCTTAAACTTGTTCAATAACTTACTTCTAGTCTTTGGTCCAACTCCCTCGATTGTATCAAGTTCTGAGCTAAGTGAATGCTTAGTGTGAACTTGGCGATGGAAGTTAATCGCAAATCTATGAACTTCGTCTTGAATTCTTTGAACAAGATAGAATGCCTGACTCTTTGGATTCAACGAAATATGTTCATCCAATTGTCCAAACAATAAGTCAGCAGTCTTATGCTTATCGTTTTTAACCATTCCGGCAACCGGAATTTCCAAGCCTAACTCATTTTCCAAGACATCTTTAACGGCATTCAATTGGATTTCTCCACCATCCATTAGAATTAGGTCCGGTAAATCAGCATGTTCCTTCAAAAGTCTTGTATATCTTCTTCTAATAACTTCTCTGGTACTTGCTGCTTCATCAGCATGATCTTCGTTTTGGAGTTTGTATTTACGATAAGCGTTCTTATTTGGTTTCCCATCCACAAACTGAATCATGGCTGAAACAATGTCAGCCCCTTGAATATGTGAGTGGTCAAAGGCTTCAATCGTTTTGGCTGAAGCAATGTTCAAGGCCACCGCTAATTCATCAGCAGCTCCCTTAGTCTTGATGTTATCTAGTTCCATCAAACGGAACTTTTCATCCAAGACTAGCTTGGCATTCTTTTGTGCCATATCGATTAAGTCCTTCTTTTGTCCCCTTTGTGGAACCCTCACCGGTGTCCCAATTGCTTCTGAAATCAAATCAGCATCCAATGTTTCTGGAATTAAAACTTCCTTTGGTGTTTGATGATTTTCTTCAGAATAGAACTGACCGATAAAGTCTTCCATTGTTTCAACTGGGTCATCCACAATTGGGAAACTACGCTTAACTCGTTTCAACAAACGAGCTTGTCTGATAAAGAAGATTTGAATTGAAATCCATCCATGGTTCACGTAGTAATTGAAAATGTCGCGAGGTGTGGTGTCATTTGAAATAATCTTTTGCTTTTCCACAGTGATTTCGATGTACTTCAATTGGTCCCTAATTTCAGCAGCGCGTTCATATTGTAATGAGTCCGCCGCAATCTTCATCTTTTCGGTCAACATCTTCTTGGCAATTCCCACATCACCATTTAAAAACGACTTAATGTGGCGAATTTGGTTTTGGTATTCAGACTTAGGAACCTTTTTAAAACATGCTCCCAAACATTGTCCCATGTGATAGTAAAGACAAGGTCTGTGTTGATAACCATTACATCTTCTCAATGGATAAACCTTTTGTAAGAAGTGCAATGTTTCATCAGCAGCATATACATTTGGATATGGTCCAAAGTAGTATCCACCGTCTTTTTTAATGGTGTTAACAATCTTTAGTTGTGGATCACGTTCGTTTGTAATCTTGATGTATGGGTATCCACCATTACCTTGTTTTAACTGAATATTATAGTAAGGTCGATGCTTTTGAATCAATGTGATTTCTAGTAGGAATGCTTCTTTGTCATTAGTCGTAATAATGGTTTCAAAGTCCCTAATTTGTGAAACCAACTTGGCTGTCTTTCCCTCATGGCTACTCTTAAAGTATGATCTAACACGATTTTTTAGATTCTTTGCTTTACCAACGTAAATGATTTTACCTAGTTTATTCTTCATCAAATAACATCCAGGTAAATCTGGTAATAATCTAAGTTTATGCTCAATGTGTGAAGTTGCCATTTTATCACCTCGTTTGAAAAAACACTTCAATATGACAAATTCGATTTAATTTGCTATCATATACCATAAATAAGGAGATGCATAATTATGGGTTTAAATATTCAACGTAACAACGACTTAAATGCTATGTTCGATAAGTTTGCCAAACTGGACACTAAGAACGAAGATCGCGATAAATTTTTAAAACGTAAAGATAAAAAATCAACCGATAAAAAGAAAGAAAAATAATATAATTTAGGCATCACAATTAAATTGTGATGCCTATTTTTTATTGTTTATTTAGGCGGTTAATATTGAATTCAGCAATTTCTTCAAAATCAATATTGTTCCATTCTGCAACTTGAGATAGGTACCAAAGTACGTCACCCATTTCCTTAACAAGCTTTTCACGATCTAGTGAATCGCCATGGAAAGTGTACTTCTTAACTAGGTCAACAACTTGACCGGTTTCACTAGCTAAACCTAGTGCACAGTTAGTTAAGACTTGTTCATTTCCGTGTAATGTTTTGTTTGCAGCTTTTTGGTAATCGTTAAATTCCACTTATTTTACCCCCGTTTTACTTTCGATCCATTTCCAAACTTCTTCTTTTCCGTACTTACTTAAAGCAGAGAATAATTGTATTTCATCACCGTCGTTTAAGTCAACAGTCTTGTTTAAAATACTTACTTCTTTATTCCACTTGCTCTTAGGAGTCTTATCCATCTTAGTAGCCAAGACTAAAGTTGGAATGTCATAGTATTTTAGAAACTCGTACATTTGCAAGTCATCTTGACTTGGTGCACGTCTACCGTCAATTAATAAAACAACCCCTTTTAGTTGTCTTCTAGTGGTTAGATATGTTTCAATCATTTCTCCCCATTTAGCACGTTGTGCCTTTGAAATTTTCGCATAACCATAACCAGGAATATCAACAAAGAAGAGTTTTTCATCTAAGTTGTAGAAGTTCAATGTTTGAGTCTTTCCTGGTTTGTTAGAGGTTCTAGCATAACCGTTACGGTTAATTAACACATTGGTTAAAGAAGATTTTCCCACATTGGAGCGACCAACCAATGCAATTTCTGGATATCCATTACTTGGGTATTGTTTTGGTTCCACCGCACTGATATCGATATTGACGTTGTGTACATCCATCTTAATTCACTCGTTTCTGTAATTTTATATATTAATTTTACCATAAAAAAGGCACCTTCATAAATGCATTTACCACAAAAATACCTTTTAATTATTTCAAAAAAACAAAAGGCCCTACAGTGTTAAACACTGTAAGGCTTTTTATTATTGAGCTTCTTTTACAATCTTTGGTTCTGATTTTTTCAAAACAGAGTCAGCGGTAACGATAACTTTCTTAACGTCCTTATCGCTTGGTACTTCATACATGATGTCTCTCATGGTATCTTCCATGATTGATCTCAATCCACGAGCACCGGTCTTTCTTTCGATGGCTGTATGAGCCATTTCCTTTAGCGCATCGTCTTCAAATTCTAGTTCGACACCATCGATTGACATTAGTTTAACGTATTGTTTAACCAATGCGTTCTTAGGTTCAGTTAAAATTCTAACCAAGTCTTCTTCGCTTAACTTGTTTAAGGCAGTAAGAATTGGTAAACGACCAATAAATTCAGGGATTAGACCGAATTGTAGCAAGTCACTTGGGATAACGTGTTGCATGATGTTATCATCGTTAACTTTAGCTGCTTCACTGGGATCAGTACCGAATCCAATGGTCTTGTCTCCTAAACGGTGTTTTACGATGTCTTGAATACCGTCAAAGGCACCACCAACAATGAATAAAATGTTCTTAGTATCAATTTGAATCATTTCTTGTTGTGGATGCTTTCTACCACCATTAGGTGGAACACTAGCAACAGTACCTTCTAAGATTTTCAATAGCGCTTGTTGAACACCTTCACCGGAAACATCACGTGTGATTGAAACATTTTCAGATTTCTTAGCAATCTTATCAATTTCATCAACGTAGATGATTCCCTTTTCAGCTCTTTCAACATCAAAGTCAGCATTTTGAAGTAGCTTTAATAAGATGTTTTCAACGTCTTCCCCCACATAACCAGCTTCGGTAAGGGTTGTAGCATCTGCGATTGCAAATGGGACGTTTAAAATACGAGCTAGTGATTGAGCAAGGTATGTTTTACCTGAACCAGTAGGTCCAATGATTGAAATATTACTCTTTTGTAGTTCAGTATCGTCTTCATCATCTAAGTTATTAACACGCTTGTAATGGTTGTATACAGCAACCGCTAAGGTCTTCTTAGCTTCATCTTGACCAATTACGTAATCGTTTAACTTATCAACGATTTCCTTTGGACTTAATGATTTGATTGTTGTATCTGCATTTTCTTGTGCTAATTCTTCGTCGACGATATCTTTACATAAATCGATACATTCATTACAAATGTATACGCCAGGTCCCGCGACGATTTTCTTTACTTGATCTTGTGATTTACCACAAAAAGAACAAGTAATGGGGCCTTTTCCTTCATTATCTTCAAACAAAAACTTCACCCCTATATAATTCCGATATTATTTTAAATAATACCACATTATTAATGTTGATAACATCATAATGCTTTAGTTTAAAAAAGGTCCAATTAACGAATTGTTAACTGGACCTTTAATATTAACAAAAGTCGAAATTATTTGTTAATTTTTGACTTTGGTTCTTGTTTTGCGTTGTCAGTGATTAACTTAACAGCGTTTTGGATTGAAATATCATGTTTCAACATGTCTTCAGTTAAAGCACCACGTACGGCTTCTTCTTTCATACCGTATTGAGCAGCTAAGTCCTTAACTTGTTGATCGATTTCTTCTTGTGAAGGAACGATGTTAGCATCCTTAACAATTGCTTCTAATACAAGGTTAGTCTTAACACGTTCGTCAGCACCTTGAGCAAATTGTTTCTTCAAGTCTTCTGGCTTAGTACCAGTTAGTTGGAAGTACATTTCAGCATTGATACCTTGTTGTTGCATGCTTGCAAGGTATTGATCCATTTGACGTTGAACGTCTTCGTCGATCATTGCTTGAGGAATTTCTTTAACAGTAGCGTTTGCTACAGCACCCTTAATAGCTTCGTCTTCAACTTGAGTTTCACCTTCGGCCTTCTTTTGTTCCTTTAGTTGGTCCTTAATCTTAGCCTTTAGTTCTTCTAGACTGTCAACATCTTCGTCAACGTCCTTAGCAAATTCGTCATCTAGTTCAGGCATTTGCTTTTCTTTAACTTCGTGAATCTTAGTCTTGAAAGTAGCTTCTTTTGATGCTAATTCTTTAGCTTGGTAATCTTCTGGGAAAGTTACCTTAACATCAACATCTTCACCAGCTTTGTGGCCAACTAGTTGGTCTTCAAATCCTGGGATAAATGATTTTGAACCTAATTCTAGTGAGTAGTTAGTTGCTTGGCCACCATCAAATTGTTTGCCGTCAACGTAACCATCAAAATCGATAACAACAGTGTCACCGTTTTCAGCAGCCTTGTCTTCTTTTAGAACAAGTTCTGCTTGGTTCTTACGCATGTCTTCAATCTTAGCGTCTACATCTTTTTGGTAAACACGAGTGTTTGGTTTTTCAACAACGATTCCTTTGTAATCACCTAGTTCTACATCTGGCTTAACAGTAACGTTAGCTTTTAGAACCCATGGTTGATCCTTTTCTAGACTATCAATGTTAACTTCTGGTTGAGCAACTGGTTCAATGCCAGTTTCCTTGATAGCTTCACTGTATGCTTCTGGTAAAAGAATGTTTAAAGCGTCTTGGTATAGAGCTTCTTCACCGTACATTTCGTTAAATACTTGGCGTGAAACTTTTCCCTTACGGAAACCAGGAACAGTGATGTTTTTCTTGTTCTTGTTGAAGGCTTGATCTAAACCTTCTTTTACTTTGTCAACACTAATTTCGAATGTTAGTTCACCGTCATTAGTGCCTTTTTTTTCCCATTTAGCTGACATTATTTTCCCTCCGACATGAAAATATAATTTTTACAATTTTCTTCTAATTGCGCACCTCTATATTTTAACGTAACACAAGTAAAAAGTAAATAATTATAGGTCTTTCGCTTATTTTTATGTACAAAAAAAAGATCCAGATAAAAATCTGAATCTCTTTTTTAGAATTGATTATTCTTCGATGTCTGAAACAACACCGGCACCAACAGTGTGACCACCTTCACGAACAGTGAACTTAGTTCCCTTTTCGATGGCAACTGGCTTAGTTAGCTTAACGTTGAATTCAACGTTATCACCAGGCATAACCATTTCAACACCGTCTTCTAGTTCGATAACACCAGTAACGTCAGTGGTGTGGAAGTAGAATTGTGGACGGTAGTTTGAGAAGAATGGAGTATGACGTCCACCTTCTTCTTTACTCAAAGCATATACTTGAGCCTTGAATTCAGTATGAGTCTTGATTGAACCAGGAGCAGCGATAACTTGACCACGTACAACTTGTTCACGGTTTACACCACGAAGTAACATACCAACGTTATCTCCGGCTTCACCTTCGTCAAGAGTCTTACGGAACATTTCTAGACCAGTAACAGTAGTCTTTAAGATGTCTTCAACAAGACCGATGATTTCAACTTCGTCACCAATCTTAACAACACCACGGTCGATACGTCCTGAAGCAACAGTACCACGACCAGTGATAGTAAATACATCTTCAACAGGCATTAGTAATGGTTTTGAAGCATCACGTTCTGGAGTTGGGATGTATTCGTCAACAACATCCATTAAGTGTAGGATTACGTCTTTTTGTTCTTGGTCGTCTTGTAGAGCCTTTAGAGCTGAACCACGAACAACTGGAATATCATCACCAGGGTAATCGTATTCTGAAAGTAATTCACGTACTTCCATTTCAACTAAGTCAACTAATTCATCATCGTCAACTAAGTCAGTCTTGTTTAAGAATACAACGATGTATTCAACACCAACTTGGCGAGCTAGAAGAATGTGTTCACGAGTTTGTGGCATAGGACCATCAGTTGCGGCAACAACTAGGATGGCACCATCCATTTGAGCGGCACCAGTGATCATGTTCTTAACGTAGTCAGCATGTCCTGGGGCATCAATATGAGCGTAGTGACGCTTTTCAGTTGAGTATTCAACGTGAGCAGTGTTGATTGTGATACCACGTTCACGTTCTTCTGGAGCAGCATCGATTTGAGCGTAATCAGAAGCGTCTGCTAGACCCTTTTCTGAAAGCACTTTAGTGATAGCTGCAGTTAAAGTAGTCTTACCATGATCAATATGGCCAATAGTACCAATATTTACATGGGGTTTTGTTCTTTCATAATGTTCTTTTGCCATTTATGAAAACCTCCTATAAATTTCGAAAGATTTGAGTTAGCAAATGCAAACTCATCTTTATGATTTATTATACTACATCTTCTCAAAAAGACAAAATCACATATCAGTCTCAAGAAGAATTCCTTTAATATTATAGCTACTGTATTTTTATTTGTAAACACAAAAAAAGCATATTTAACAATTTTATTCTATTTAATTGAATTAAATTGTAGCTTTATAATTTCGATTAATTTTACATAATCATCATTATCATCTACAGTGTACTCTTTTGCGCTTAGATATGCCTGTATTGACAGGTCATACCACCTGTTTGCATCCAGAATTATTTCATCATTGAATGGGTACATCAAAATTGATTGATGTTGGAAGTAACTACTCAATAACATGAACTTTTCTGGATCCATCATATACTCGTCAGTTAAGCGATTAAAGATAAGTTGATATGAGTTCATATCTTGAAGTGATTTAATTTCACCCATCTTAACTTTCTTTGTCTTTCCATCAATCCACATCATGTCGACGACCTCATTTGAACCAACTTTTCTTAACGTGTCGATTACCTCTGCCTTAATCACAAATTGGACAAATGGGTCCATCAAAACAAAGCGACTGTATTTTAAAAATTCATCGTATGGTAAATGTTGTCCATTTAAGAACGATTCCTTTTGCCAATACATCGTTTGCTTACTACTTATATGGTAGAACTTTTGTGCAAGTTGATGAATTTCTTCACTTGAATTACTTCTAAAAGAAGCTTCGCTTTCTTCAATTAGCTTTAAGCCATCATTGTAATAGCTATCGTTGACTTTAAATGTTTCAACAATTTCTCTAGATTTAATGTATTCATTGTTTTTCAATAACACATTAATCATCAATAAAAAGTCCTGCTCATTTGTGGTAAACGCATTTGGATTTTCCATGACTTCTTTTCTTGCTTCAACATATTGCTTTAAGCTAAAAAGAGATTGAACTAATAATACTTCAATCTCATCGCTTGGCTGATCTTCTAAGTAATTTTTGGCTTTGTTGATAGCTAATTGATATTGTTTGTCATCAATGTTTGATGCAATATCCTTAGCTATTTGTGAACTATGTTCATCCATTAAAATCACTCCGAATAATTAACCTTATTTATTTTTGTGGACGCTTCTTTTTATGATGTTGGTTTACTTCCATAATAACTGGAAGAATTACCGGACGACGTTTTGTCTTATCAAATAAGAAGTGACTGATTTTTTCTCTTACTGATTGCTTCAAGTGACTCCAATCAAATTCCTTGTTATCAAGGTTTAATTGAATGGTCTTAGAAACAATTTCAGCTGCTTCATTCATTAGGTCCTTGTTTGACTTAACGTAAATGAATCCTCTTGAAGTTATCTTAGGACGAGAAATGATAATCTTTTTCTTTCTATCGATTGTAACAACAACGATGAAGATACCATCTTCTGATAATACCTTACGGTCACGTAAAACGATGTTACCAATATCTCCGACACCGATACCATCAATCATAGTGTTACCTGCTTCAACGGCATTACCATGGTGGAATTTAGCACCATCATATTCGATAGTTTCACCCTTGCTTAGGATTAGAATCTTATCTTCGTCGACACCCATGTTAGTAGCAGCACGTTTGCTTTCGTTCATCATCATATATTCACCACTAACTGGAATGAAGTACTGTGGTTTCAACAAACTAATTAACATTTGGATATCTTCAGCACTTGCGTGATCAGAAACATTTAGGTCGTTTGAAATAACCTTAACTGTACCGTCAGCTTGGTATACCATGTCATCAGTCTTAGCCATACTGTTATCCATTGCTGGAGATGGTGACGTAACGATTAGTACAACGTCACCGGGTTCGATGTTGATATCCTTTTGTTGTTGAGCAGCCATTCTTTGAACTAGCTTGATTGGTTCACTAACTGGATTAGTTTCCAATACAACAATTTCGTCGCTTTCAAGCTTCTTTAGTTCTTCAATGTCTTCAATTAATAAGTCTTCTGCTACATTAATGTATCCAGAATCAATTGCTAACTTAACTTTGGCATCTAGGTGCTTACCAACAAATACTTTTCTTTCAGACTTTGCAGCTGCGTCAAATACTTGTTGAATTCTTAATAGGTTAGCAGAGTTAGCTGCAACAATCACACGACTCTTACTATCTTCAAAGGTATCAAAGATGTATTGGCTAGCTTGAATTTCGTTTGCCATTGGGAATGGATTGTCTGCATTTTGTGAGTCTGCTAGTAAAGCGATAACCTTCTTGTTACCAACCTTGGCGATTGAACTGTAATCAGTTGCAAAGCCGTTACGTAATGCTGGATCAAACTTAAAGTCACCAGTGTATACGATTTGGCCTTCTTCAACAGCCAATGAAATTCCCATTGAGTCAGGAACTGAGTGACTAGTCTTAAAGAAAGTAACTGTGACGTCATCAAAAAGAATTTCACTCTTTTCGTTGATTACGTTGAAGTTGTTAAACTTCTTTGATCTTTCATTATTCTTAACTTCGTACTTAGCCATTTCAATGGTTAGTTTTGATCCGAATACCGGGACATCGAATTCACTGACGAAATATGGTAGTGCGCCAATTGAATCCATGTCACTATTAGATAGGAAAACTCCGATAATCTTTTCCTTGTTTTCACGTAAGTATGTGAAATCAGGAATAACTACATCAATTCCTAACATGTCATTTTCAGGATATTTTAGACCACAATCTAAAACATAAATCCCATTGTTAATCTCAACGGCATATAGGTTCTTGCCACTCTCCCTTACTCCTCCTAAGGGAATAATTTTTACACTATTTTTCATGATTCACCTCATATAATTTTATGTATATTTTTTATTATGAAATAAAATAATTATTTTCAATACGATCTCATTTAACTATCTATAGTGTATCATACTTTTAAATTGAATAATAACTGATAAGTGCATATATGTATGTATAAAAAAATGGAACCACTCATAGAGCAGTTCCATTTTAAAAATATTAACGACGTAGACCTAAACTCTTGATTAAATCACGGTAACGTTGAACATCTGTGTTACGTAAGTATCTTAGTAAGTTACGACGGTGACCGATTTTCTTCAACAAACCACGTTGTGAATGGAAATCCTTCTTGTGTTCTTTCATGTGACCATTAATTTCGTTAATGTCAGCAGTTAGTACAGCAATTTGTACTTCAGCAGAACCAGTGTCACCATCATGTCTAGCATACTTCTTGATGATGTCGTTCTTTTCAGCTTGTGTTAGAGCCATTGTGTTTCCCACCTTTCAAAAGTAAATATACCAGATACTGAGTAAAGCGCCAGATGAGAGCAGCGACAAAACTAAGTATCGGTACTGTAGTTTTAAACTACGTTAATCATACTACTATGATTACCTGAAAATAGCAAGGTAATATCCTTATTAATGTGATCGGAGAAATCCGAATTATATAATTCTATTGCTTTTTTAAGTTGTCTTTTGTATAATAAAAGTCGTTGAAATTTAAGGATTTTAAATAAAATTCGACTTTTTTGGAGGTGAATTTCATGCCTGTTATTAAATCTGCTATCGAACGTGTAAAAACTAATGAAAAAGCAAACAAACGTAACGCATCTCAACTAAGCAAGATGAGAACTGCTGTTAAGAAGTTTGAAAAAGCTGATGCTAACGCTGACAACCGTGAAGAACTATTCAACAACGCTGTTAGTGCATTAGACCATGCTAAGTCAAAGGGCTTAATCAAAGCTAACACTGCTGCACGTAACAAATCACGTCTAGCTAAGTTAAACAAGTAAAAAGAACTCAGTTTTAACTGAGCTTTTTTTATTCCTAAAAAAGGACATCTCGTTTGAGATGTCCTTTTTTGTTTATCCAATTTGATTATCGACAAATTTTAAAGTGAACATTTGAAATAGTAGTTCTGGTGATTCAGGTGTTGATTTGAGTTTTTCTTCAACATCAACTAATCCTAAATAAGCATCCCTCAAACTACTAAATTGATACTTACGCACATTTTGCATTGCCAGTTTTACTCTAAATGGATGCACCTTTAGCTTTTCTGCAATGTTTCCCTGACTGTATCCCTTACGACTTAACACATTCACCTGTAGTAATAGTCGAAACTGTGATAACAAGACTGCATTAATTTGTAATGGTTCTTGATCCTCTACGATTAGGTTACGGTATAAATCGATGGCGTTTTTGGAATCCTTTTTCATTACGTAGTCAATTAAGTCAAAAACGTTTTGGTCCAATGACTTGGCAACCAAACTATCGATACTGTTTTTAGTAATGACCTTATCCTTTTGACAGTATAGGAATAACTTAGGAAGTTCGTTCATTGCGGATGATAAATCGTTAGATACTCTTCCTAGTAATTCTTGAAGGGCATCCCCTTCTACCGTGTAACCATTACTCTTAATGTTGTTAGCAACGTATGATTGGATGGCACGATCATCTAGTTTAGTTAAATCGATTACCTCTGCGTTGTTTTTTAATTGCTTAGTAACCTTTTTTCTAGAATCTAGCTTGCCGTATGGTGCCATGATGACCATGACCGTACTATCAACTGGGTGGTTAACGTATTCAATAAAGCTATCGATGTCATGATCTAAGGTCGACTTGCTACGTTCACCGGTTAAAAAGTACGGATTGTTTACAACAACCAATCTCTTTTCACCAAAGAATGGCAAACTTTCAGCATCACCCACGGCAGTGGCAATGTTTTGACTTTCCATGTCATAGCTAGCGAAGTTCATGGTTCTTTCTTCTTCCGGAATTAATTCCACGAAGTGTTTTTTAATTTCATTAATTAAATAGTCTTCTTTACCTAACACTAGATATATTGGGTTAATATTGTTGTTTTTAATTTGTGTTAATAGTTCGTTTACTTTCATTACTATTCCCCTTGCAATTTAAATATCCAGTGATTTCCTAATAATCCATATTTATATGATATCATACCCTGTTTTTGTGTGTTCACGTATGCTAAATTATTATCCTTTAATCTTTCAAGCGTTGCAACACTTGGATGGTGATATCGATTGTTCCTACCAGCGGAGATAATTGAAATTTTGGGATGAATGAATTTTAAAAACGCATCACTGCTGGAGGTATCACTACCATGATGACCCAATTTCAAATAATCCGCTTTTAGCATCGGATATTTTTGCATGATGTCAATCTCACCACTGGATGGTAGATCACCCATAAACAACCAGCTGCGATTTCCTTGGATTGTACCCAAGACGACCGAGTCCTCGTTTTTACCGAGGCCACTTACAAAGGGATGATAAATGTTAAACGGAAAATCAGGTAACTTTTGGTTTGCTTTAATTAACACTAATTTTGTTTTATTCAAATAGGGACGAATTTTCCTCATTATCGATGGATTGTTCTGCAAACCATCCCCGACAATAATCCGGTCGACCTTTAAATCCGCCAGGATTGCGGGAACATCTCCCGTGTGATCAGCATCCTGATGACTCAATACTAGATTATCAAGATGGCTGATACCGATACTTTTCAAATAATTAATCGACGTTTTTTCTGCTTGATAATTTACCTTATTGTTTTGCCTGCGACCAAATTGTAACTTACCACCTGTATCAATCATAGTGATTGAACGGTTAAACGGCTCACGAATTAGGATGCTGTCACCCTGGCCAACATCGAAAAAGGATACCTCACCCTGCAGTGGATAGTGGATATACATAAACGTGATTAGATACATACATAGTAGCATCGACACTCTTTTAAAACTGACCCTGTCGATTACCAACAGTGTCATTATTAGAAGAAGCGTTGCCACATACAGATTGGGTTTACCAAAATTAATCTGCCCTGGTAAAGCCCCCAGCCAATTGACTGCATTATCAAAGCTATTCAATATCAATGCCACCACTGAACTAAACCATCCAGCAATTGGGTACGTAACGACCGCGATTAATATCATTGGCATAATTAACGCCGAAAATATTGGTATCACCAGATAATTGGCTAGCATCGTCAGTGCGTGCCACTGAAATAGCTTGTAGATAATAAAGGGTAAACTGACTAAGTTCATCATCACCGTTTGCTTGAGCGGCTTCATTTTATTCGTATAAATCAAGCCGAATGCCAGAGCGTAACTTAGTTGTGAACCAAACTGTAACAACATCTCCGGCTCAATTATTAAATTGACCATCAAGGTAATCGAAAAGACATCCAAACCGGTCAATCGCTTCTTTATCATTAATGCAATAATGCCAATTTCAACCGTTAATATTGACCGCATCAATCCAATCGATGATCCAGCAATGACGAAGTACGTTGGCAGAAATATCAAGGTCACCCACCGAACCTTCTCCCTGGTCACACGGAATAGTCCCAGTATCATTTTCAAAAGGTTCACGATGTAAAAGACATGCAACCCGGAAATACTAAATAAGTGAATGAGCCCCAATGTCTTTACGCCTGATAGTTCATCGTTGAATGAATTGTCCATGACGCCTAGAAGCAGACTGCTGGCATAGAGGTTCAATGGATGCGGTAATTGGTTCGTGTATTTCAACATCTTCATCCGTAAATAATGAAGAATATCAATGATTGAAAACCGATGTTGTTCTTCTACACTATTTAACTGCTTAACGGTCAATCGACTGTAGATACCCATACTCTCGTAGTATTCTTTGGCACCAAACTGGTTAAAGTTTCTAGCCTCATCAAATGGCTGGACGACTCCAGACACATTCATGGCAATTGGCCTTAAATATTGCTTTACCCTCTTTGCGTCATTACCGTAGACCATTATCTGTTTACCGGTATCAGTAATAGTGCCGATACTATAAAACGAGTCGTCACTGTACTTAATATTATCTGGATAAATTAAAACGCTTTGCGTTACCGTTTGTTGTCCTTGAATTTGATTAGCTTGATTTTGTTTATATCTATACCAGCAAGCCAAACAAAAAATAACCACCATGACGGTGGTTATTTTTATTACTAACGCGTTTTTTAATCGAATGATCCGAATCATCCATAGACAAAAAAGCAGTAGACCGAGCTTTAAATCACCAAAGAAAATAATGCTTAATATTCCAATCGAAATCGATGGAAAAATATATAAATTATTAATTTATTTTGGTAAATAAGAGCTAAATTCGATTTGTTTGATTGTTTCTTCATCCAAGATTACTTGGTTCAATTCGACGTTGTTTTGTTTAATTAATGACAATGCATATTCATCATTGTGGTAGTTTCTTAGGTAGTTAATCTTTTTGATTCCCGCTTGTAATAATACTTTGGTACAAGGAAGACATGGGAAATCAGTTACATAGATTTCTGAACCATCGGTTGATTCACCGAATTTTGCACATTGAGAAATGGCGTTCATTTCTGCATGAATTGTTCTTAAGCAATGGCCGTCTCGCATGTAACACCCAACATCAATACAGTGTTCATCCCCTGCAACTGATCCGTTATAACCACCGGCAATAATACGTTTATCTCTTACGATGGTTGCTCCAACAGAAAGGCGGTTACAGGTGCCACGTGTTGAAAGTAAAACAGCTTGTAGCATGAAATATTGATCCCATGGAATTCTGTGTTTAGTCATAATTAATTACTCTCCCTCTTTTACTACTATTCATAGTATAGCAAAGTTTACACTTCTAAAGAATCTTTTAATCTTTCAAATGTCTTATCACCGAATCCACTGACCTGTTTGATTTCATCGATTGAGTGAAAACCATTGTGTTGGTTACGATAATCAATTATCTTTTGTGCTTTCTTTTCACCCACGCGATCGAGTTTTTGAAGTTCATTTAAATCTGCAGTATTCAAATTAACTTTGACGTTATTTGCAGAACTGCTGGTGGTCGTATTATTCGAACTAGCAAACGATGAACTACCAGCTGCACCCTTTTTATTAACCACGACAACATCTTGGTCGTTTAATACCTTGGCTAGGTTAACATTTTGTTCATCGGCATCCGCCTTAAAGCCGCCTGCTTCCTTGATGACGTCGGTAACACGGCTGTTGGATGGGATTTGGTAGACGCCCGGATGCTTAACCTCACCCTTAACATCAATATATAGTTCTCCCGAAGCACTACTTTGGCTTTGAGAGGACGAGGATGAAGCCACGACACTACTTTGTTCTGAATAATCGGTTGCTACGTTGTTAGAATCATTGCTGTTTTGATTCATGATTAAAATAATAACTAACCCTAAACTAAAAGCGATTAGTAATAGACCAATCAAAATTTTATATGCATGTTCATCAATTATTTCTTTTATCTGCGTTGAAAAATCTAATATCTTATTCACCGTTTCCTCCTTTCTAAAACTTAAATACGAAAAAAGGAATGTAATTTATTCAATTACATTCCTTTTATTTTATTTTCTTCAATGCATTTAAAGCATCACTGAATGAAGTTACCGGAATAACTTTCATGTTTGGTGCATACTTCTTCGCTGTTTTAACAGCAAGTTGGTAATTGGTCATATGTTGATCTTCATACTTAAGCACTTCTTTGGTTGGTTTAACGTATGGTGCTAAGAAATACTTAGCGCCAGCATCTCTGGCCGCGATAATCTTCTTATCGATTCCGCCAATTTCACCAACGTTCCCATTTTCATCAATGGTTCCAGTCCCCGCAATATTTTGCGAGTGTCTAATGTTTTGTTGAGTTAGTTGCCCATAGATTTGAAGTGAGAACATCAATCCGGCAGATGGGCCACCAACTTCACCTGGGTTAACATCAATTGGAATCTTGGTAGAAACCTGATTGTCATCAGATAAAATAATCCCAATTCCAGCTTGGTTGGTACCAGCTAGCTTATACAGTTTTCTGGTAATTTGAATTTTCTTCTTATTACGGTAAATCGTTAAGGTCATCTTTGAACCAATCTTCTTGGATTTTACATAGTCTCTAAACTGCGCAGAGCTCTTAAACTTATGCCCGTTCAAAGAAACAATGGAGTCACCAGCTTTAATTTGATTGTAGAAGTTAGACTTACTATCAACTGCCAGCACGTAGATACCACGATATTTCAAATAAACATCTTTTTTGGCGTAGTGAAAGGCATTATAAATTGCGTTATTGATTGCACTTTCCATGTAAACATTTTGCAGATTGATGTAACTTTGTTGATCTTGGTTACCAGTTACATCGCTAATGCTTTCAATTGTTTGGTGTGGATTGAACTTAGCAACAACGTATGATGCAATTGATGCTTGTGATTCACTCACCGTGGTAAACATGAATTTACCTTTGAACTTATCACTGTGTCCCTTGATTGAAACAACTGGTTTTAAATTAGGGGCTGTTCCGGGACTTTCAATATACTTTGGTAGAAATGGAATATTAACAAAAATCGCAAGTGCAGCAATTGCCACAAAGAGTGCGATTAATTTATTCCGTCTGTTATTTTTAAACATTAACTTAACTTCTCTTTCAATGCCGTAGCAACGTTTTGTGGTACATAGGGAGTAATATCTCCGCCAAAATGAGCAATTTCCTTAATTAAACTAGATGAAACAGATTGAAACTCAGGACGTGTAATCAAAAAGACTGATTCGATTGTGTTATCCAAGTTGTAGTTCATTGAAGCAATTGAGCTTTCGGCATTAAAGTCACTGGAGTTACGAAGTCCCCTGACAATTACGATTGCGCCTACCTGTTTGGCAAGATCAACTGTTAATCCGTCAGCAGAAGTAACTGAGACATTTTCAATTCCTTCAATGTTGGGTTTAATTAAACTCATTCTTTCATCATAACTAAAGACACCATTTTTACTGGTATTCTTGGCCACAGTAACGACGACCTCATCAAACATCTTACTTGCGCGCTTAATTAAGTCCAGATGTCCCTTAGTCAACGGGTCGAAGCTTCCCGGGAAGATTGCTTTTGTCATAACTATCCCCTCTTTATTCTGTAAATAGAAATAATGGTAATTCCATACTTCTTTTGTTTGACCATGTCATAACCTTCTACATCGTCTTTTAAAACAACGTTATCATCGGTTTCGCAAATGACAATTCCATCCTCATTAAGCAATTCTTTTTCCTTAATGATATGTAGTTGGTCGACCATCTTTTGGTCTTTGTATGGTGGATCCAAGAAAATGTAGTCAAACTTATCATTTTGATCAGCAAAACGATTTAATGCCATGTCTGAATCCATCTTGTAAATTCTAAAGGCATCCATTTCCTTGGTCATCATAACGTTTTCTTTGATTGTCTTGATGGCTAGATATTGGTGGTCTACCAATACCGCACTATCAATCCCTCTAGATACAGCCTCGATTGCGACCGAACCAGAACCTGCGTATAAATCTAAAAATGACCCACCATTGAAAAATGGGCCAATCATATTGAATAAGGATTCTTTCACTTTATCGGTTGTTGGTCTTGTCTTACTACCTGGCACAGGTTTAAGGCTTCGACTACCAAATTTACCTGAAACAACTCTCATTTATCCAAACTCCTTAATAATCTTCATCATCGTCAACATCTTCGAAGTCCCCTTCAAGTGATAGTTCACTGGAAAGTTGTTCGTAAGGTGTTTCTTCAATTTTCTTCACAATTTTTAAACTACTAATTTTTTCTTTAATCCAATCGTAGTTATCAGCATTTATATACATAACCACGTAGTGCATTTTTTGTGAGACATAATATATTAAGCCATAT
This sequence comes from Apilactobacillus intestinapis, assembly GCF_049166695.1. NCBI lineage: Bacteria > Bacillati > Bacillota > Bacilli > Lactobacillales > Lactobacillaceae > Apilactobacillus > Apilactobacillus intestinapis. The sequence continues at coordinate 56,301 of NZ_JBMHFD010000001.1, read as the reverse complement.
TTTTTCAATTGTCTGACTTGTTTAGTTGAATAAACATAAACAATTAGGCTTTTTCTGTTTTCGATTGTATCTGTCAAAAAATTCCCTCCACTTTAATAACGGATTCTTCTAGTTTTTTGAGTTTTTTGTTTTGCACTAATTACCAAAATCATTCCAATACACAATGCTAAGGTTAACATACTAGATCCCCCATAACTAATGAATGGGAAAGTAACCCCGGTGATTGGTAGTAAACCAATTACCCCACCGACGTTGAAGTATGCTTGAACTAACATGTATGTTCCAACACCATAACAAATTAAAGTATCGTATGTATCGTTGGAACGAATACCTAGTTGGAATGCTCTAACAATAATTGTAAGTAATAGGAATAGGATGAACAATACCCCAATTAGTCCTAATTCTTCGGCGATAATCGCCATGATAAAGTCGGTATTTGGTTCAGGTAGGTACCCAGTCTTTTGAATACTGTTTCCTAAACCAACACCAAAGATTCCACCATTACTTAATGCGTAGTAAGAATTAACCAATTGTTGTCCAATTCCGTTGGCGTATTTAAACGGATTACTGTAAGCGGTGATACGTTGGATTTGGTAAATACTTGTTCCGTCTTTAAATACAAAGGATAAGATTTTTAGTGATATCCATCCGAATAATAATCCAGCAGATGTAAGTAATGTTGCACCTCGCCAATTAACTCCGGATCCAAATAGGATTGCAAACATAATTGCTAAGTTAATAACGGTACCACCCAAGTCGGGCTGGATAAAAACTAAGAACAACATAACAAAAATCGAAAAAACTTGGACATGTGTTCTTGATTTTTCACCGTTAATGATTCCTTCTTCTCGAGAAGATAAAAATTGAGCCATTCTCAAGATAATATATACCTTGGCAACTTCGGCTGGTTGCACATGTAAAGGACCGATTGGAATCCATCCGGCAGAACCGTTAACTGAATGTCCAAATGCCTTTAACAAGATCAAGGCAATAAACAATACGACAAAGAAGATTCCTAAAAACTTAGCTTTTCTGACGAATTGATTATTCCCCGCCAAACAAATCAGAATAATCACTAAACTGACTACCACAAACATACTTTGTTTGATTAAGTATCCAGTAGGTGTCCCACCAATTTGCGTTGCAACGTTTGAACTTGCTGAATAGACCATAATTATTCCAATTACAGATAGTAGTAGAAATGGAACGAATATGTAGTAGTCCATTGCATTAATATTAAATTTCATTCTTTTCCAGTGCTCTGATATATGCCACTTGTGCCAATACTCGGCGATTTTGCGTATCATATTTTTACATCTCCAACGTAACCTTTTAATATAACTAACATTATAGCATATCTACACTATTTGCTTTAGTATTTTAAAGACAACAAAAAAGGATGGACAAAATGTCCATCCTTTTTATTAAACGCTAAAGTATTAGCTGTTGTGACGCTTGCGCTTAGCTTGCTTTTCACGTTCGTTAGTGTTTAGAATTTCTTTTCTTAGACGAACGTTTTCTGGAGTTACTTCACAAAGTTCATCTTCGTTCAAGAATTCTAGTGATTCTTCTAGAGTTAAGTGTTGTGGCTCCTTAATCTTAGCAGTTTCATCCTTAGCAGAAGCACGAACGTTAGTCATTTGCTTACCCTTAGTGATGTTAACTGAGATATCGTTGTCACGACTGTTCTTACCAACGATCATACCTTCGTATACTTCAGTACCTGGATCTACGAAGATAGTACCACGGTCTTCGATACCCATAGTAGCGTAAGTAGTAGTCTTACCTTCGTTAATTGAAACTAAGGCACCGTTTCTTCTACCTGGGTTCCAGTTCTTGATAACTGGTTGGTAACTATCGAATGTGTGGTTCATGATACCGTAACCACGAGTGATTGATAGGAATTCAGTTGAGTAACCGATTAAACCACGAGAAGGTGCAAGGAATGTCAAACGAGTTTGGCCGTTTCCAACACTTTCCATGTTTTGCATGTTACCTTTTCTTTCAGATAATGTTTGGATGATAGTACCTGAGTATTCGTCAGGAGTATCGATTTGAACTGATTCGAATGGTTCACATTGTTGACCATCCACTTCTCTAATAATAACTTGTGGACGAGAAACTTGTAGTTCGTAACCTTCACGTCTTAAGTTTTCAATTAAGATTGATAAGTGAAGTTCACCACGACCAGATACAGTCCATGAACCTGGTTGGTCAGTTTCTTCAACACGTAGAGAAACATCAGTGTGTAATTCTCTTTCTAGACGGTCTTGTAGTTGACGAGCAGTAACAAACTTACCTTCTTTACCAGCAAATGGTGAAGTGTTTGTACCGAAAGTCATTTGTAGAGTTGGTTCGTCAATTCTTAGGATTGGTAGAGCTTCTTGGTTTGATGGATCTACAACAGATTCACCAACGTTGATTTCTTCCATACCTGAAACGGCGATTAAGTCACCAGCTTTAGCTTCTGTGATATCTAATTTCTTTAGACCAAAGAATCCCATAAGCTTTGTAACACGGAAGTTTTGAGTTGAACCATCAAGCTTCATAACAGTAACGTTATCCCCAACCTTGATAGTACCTCTAAATACACGACCAATACCGATACGACCAACGAAGTCATCATAATCAAGCATAGCAACTTGGAATTGTAATGGTTCGTCTGAGTTGTCGATAGGAGCAGGAATAGCCTTGATGATAGTGTCAAATACAGGCTTCATAGTGTGTTCTTGAGTTGATAGGTCTTCATCGTAACTTGAAGTACCGTTCATAGCTGAAGTGTAGATAACAGGGAAGTCTAGTTGTTCATCATCAGCACCTAATTCGATGAATAGGTCTAATACTTCATCAACTACTTCACTAGGACGTGAACCTGGACGGTCAACCTTGTTAATAACAACAACTGGAGTTAGGTGTTGGTCTAAAGCTTTCTTTAAAACGAAACGAGTTTGTGGCATAGTTCCTTCAAAAGCATCAACAACTAGTAGAACACCATCAACCATTCGCATGATACGTTCAACTTCTCCACCGAAGTCAGCATGTCCTGGTGTATCCAAGATGTTAATTTGTTTGTCTTGGTATCTAACGGCAGTATTCTTTGAAAGGATTGTGATACCACGTTCCTTTTCAATATCGTTAGTATCCATGGCACGATCATCAATTTGAACGTGTTCGTCTAAAGTATCTGATTGCTTTAGTAATTCGTTAACCAAAGTTGTCTTACCGTGGTCAACGTGGGCAATAATAGCAATATTTCTAATATCGTCTCTTGTCTTCATTATTAGTTTCCTTCCCTTCGAAGCATAAATATTTGTTTCTTTAATACTTAGCAACTCGGACCAAGTTTATTACATTAAATAATTAAATTTGCATAAAAAAACTGTGACATCAGTCACAGTCAGAACCGTACTTAACAATATTAAGTATGTCCTTTTGTGCAATCTTCGTCGCTACCAATACAATGTCTGATGATACCACATCAATTATATTTCCGTCAATATCAGACACCTTAATACCAAGCGTATCACAAAGCACTTTTCCAGCTGCTATGTCCCATGGCTTTAAAGTAGAAATATATCCCACTAGTTCGCCCTTTAAGACGGCAATAATCTGGATGCCGGCACTACCATATATTCTGGCACCTTCACTGGCTTTAGAGATTGCTTGCATGTTTTTCTCATTATTTATTAATAAAGGTCCACTCAATCCCATTAATCCTTCTGATAAAGAAATATCTCCTGGTGGATTAATTTGGGTATCATTTTCATAAACTTTACCATCCCAATTGTGATAAAGTTTGTCATTCATAACGTCTAAAATATAGCCGAGCTCTTCTTTACCATCGATGTATAAAGATAACATTATCGCAAAATGATTATGTTGCTTTACAAAGTTCATTGTTCCATCAATTGGATCAACTATCCATACGTGGCCATCTAGATTGGTAACATCATCCCCAAAGCCCTCTTCACCTAAAATGTGAGCCTCTGGATCAAATTCCCTAATCTTTTTGATAAAGAACTGTTCGTTTGATTTATCGACATCGGTAACTAAATCAGTTCGACTAGACTTAGTGGAAACATCATGAATCTGATTAAGTGAACTAACGGTAAATTCACGAATTTCTTTAAACCAAGACTGAATTGCCTCGTCTGCTTTTTTTAACCATAAATCATTCATACATATCTTCCTTAAAACAAATTACATTCTTATGTTTTTAGTCTTAGCCTTAGTGGCTGCTTGAAAGGTTCTATAAATGCTGTAATCGGAGATGCTTTGAAAATCACGGTCAATTTGCTTTTGTTCCATCTTAGCAGGATTAATCTCTCTAAAACGGTTGTATAGCTTGACTACCTTTTCAGCATTAACACCATTGGCGTCTTCGTATGCACTTTCTACAGCATTATATAAGGCCATCATGTCCATTAATTCTTCTTTGGACCAATCAGGAAAAATTGGATAAGAATAGTTATTCATAATCATTCCTACTTACTTTCTAAAATTTCATCAATTATTTCATTAGTGTATTGTTTGGCATCATCGAAAGCTTGTTTTTCTTTGTCAGATAATACTAATTCTACAGTTGGAACCAATCCGGTTTGGCTCAACATGATTGGTTCACTGGTCACTGCTATTTTACCATCTATTTGACTAACATGTCCTACACTTGCTAAACACGAGTTACCCATGTAAAAGGCATCCAAGATCACTCCAATTGCCTTTGCCTGGATTACTTCGTCACAAGGTGTGTCAGATTTATTGATGATTTCTTCTGCTTTGGTGAAGATTTCAGTGCTAAACATATTGTTAGGGTTGGCTAGGTAGGCCAAAATTGGTGATTGACCAATGTATGCGCGACTCCATGAGATTAAGTTCTTGGATTCACTACCTAATACACTGACGTTAATATCGGATAAACTGATATCAAAGTAACGACGTAGTGCGTGTTTTAATAGTAATGTCTTTGCTAGCATCCCTGTTGATACAACCTTGTTATTTTCTTTACCGGAAAACTTGGTTGCAAAGTATGCGAAGACTTCATCATGAAAACCATTAACAATAATCTTTCCGCTAAACCCTTCCTTAATAACTTGATTTAGTGACTTTCTAAAGTGATCTAAGTAAGGTGATAAGAATGAAGTAACTTCGCTTTTTTCTTCAACTGTTTCCTTTGGAAAATCATATAGGTACATGTACCCGTAAAAGTCATGATAATCCATTTTGTCATCCGCTAATTTGACTTCAAAATGTTCACATAGCAAATTGGATTGAAGTTGATTGATAAAATCATTCATCTTTAAATTTGCGATAGTTAGGTTAACTGGATAATCCACTAAAATCATGAATTCGATTAGTGATTCAATTCTTCGCTGCTCTCCATCAACTACCAAATTAGTTTTCATAATGAGCCTCCGTTTAATTTAGTATCTGTAATTATACCATTTTCTAAAAATAAGCAACTCTTATGTATCATATTAGTATCATATAATTTCCGTTATTATGTTATAATACAATAATAAACTTTTTGGGAGGTCATTTAAGTGATACTAATGAAAGACATCGTTCGCGATGGAAATAAAGTATTAAGACAACAAGCTAAACAAGTTAAATTCCCACTTAGCGCGGAAGATAAAAAATTAGCTGAAGACATGATGGAATATCTTGAAGTAAGTCAAGATCCTGAACTTTGTGCCAAATATAAATTAAGAGCTGGAGTTGGTCTAGCTGCACCTCAAGTTGGTGTATCAGAAATGATGGCTGCTGTACTAGTGCCAAACGACTTTGAAGGTGAAGGCGAACCAATCTTTAAGGATGTCATTATCAACCCTGTCATCCTATCAAGCTCAGTTCAAAGATGTGCTATCACTGAAGGTGAAGGCTGTCTATCAGTTGACGAAGACGTCCCCGGCTTCATTCACCGTGCTGCTAGAATTACCCTTAAGTATCAAGACGTTGAAGGTACTGAACACACAGTTAGACTTAAAAACTATCCTGCGATTGTTTGCCAACACGAAATTGATCACTTACACGGAACTCTATTCTACGATCACGTTGATAAAGAAAACCCATTCTCAAAAGTGGACAATGACTTGTTCATCGAATAATCAAAAAAGACCTAACATTCTGTTAGGTCTTTTAATTTACCTTATTTAATTGGCGCATATCTAACACGTACTCATACGTCGCTGCATTTAATAGGTATGCTAAATCGACGTGGACTTGATTGTCCCTCACAAACGAATCGGTTAACACCACTTCATGGTTAAACCTTTTCGATTGATTTGCTTCGTTAATTGATTCTTTAATTTGATTGATTAGTTCATCGTTTAATTCGTCAGTTTGGCACTTAGAAATCACATATTCGAACGCGTAGATGTTTCTTCCCCAAATATTGGACAAATCATGAACTTCTATAATTTCATTTTTTCCCTTTTCTAAGAGGTTATTAACTAATCCATTTAATATTTTTAATGTTTGATTGTGACCTTTGTCAATTGGTCGTGTAATGAAGAAATAATGGATCAAATTGTACGCTATAACAGCGACAATAAAGCCAATTACAATTTCTACAAAAAGTGGCAAAATCATCGCCTCCTTGTAAATATTATCTGATTTTATTCTATCATTTTATCAAATTATTGGTTACTATACTTATCATTATTAATATGATAAAATTAAAAACAATTAGATGTGTATTACACAATCGATCGGTAAAAAAAACATAGAAGGAGATTTTAATTTTTATGATATTTAAAGTTTTATACCAAGAAGATACTAAGGCTAATCCTAAGAGAGAATTCACAAAATCACTTTATCTAGACTGTGATACAGAAGTTGAAGCAAGAGAACTTGTTGACAAGAACACTGATCACAACATTGAATTTATTGAACCTCTTGAAGGTAATCACTTGGCTTACGAACAAAAGAGCCCAGATTTTAAAATTACGGAGTTTAAATAATTATGAACAAACTAAACGTCAAAAATAACGAAACAGCTATTTATGGCGTTGGTGGACTTGGTGAAATTGGAAAAAACACTTACGGTGTTCAATTTCAAGATGAAATCATCTTAATCGATGCAGGGATTAAATTCCCAGAGGATGATTTATTAGGGGTCGACTACGTTATCCCTGATTATCAATACCTAGTAAAAAACAAGGACAAAATCAAAGCATTAGTTATCACCCACGGACATGAAGATCATATCGGTGGTGTTCCATACCTAATCCGCGATTTAAATGTTCCCATTTACGCTGGTCCATTGGCGTCAGCATTAATCAAGAACAAGTTAGAAGAACATGGATTATTGAGAAGTACTGAAATTCATGAAATTAATCCACAAACCGTCTTAAAGTTTAACAAGACAAAAGTTTCATTCTTCCGTACAACCCACTCAATTCCTGACACTTTGGGAATCGCGGTTCATACCCCTTCTGGAGTGATTGTCGAAACCGGGGATTACAAGTTTGATTTGACCCCTGTTACGAGACAGCCGCCTGATTTACAAGAAATGGCAAGATTGGGACGCGAAGGTGTCCTATGTCTAATGTCGGATAGCACAAACGCTGAACGACCTGTTTGGACTAAGTCAGAAAGTTGGATTGGTTCTGCAGTTGAACACATCTTTGATGAAGAAACTGGAAGAATCATCTTTGCGACTTTCGCATCAAATATTTCAAGAATTAAGACAGCTTGTGACGCTGCTCTAAGACATGGTAGAAAGATTGCTGTTTTCGGAAGAAGTATGGAAGCTGCAATTGTTAATGGACAAGAATTAGGATACTTAAACGTTCCTGATGGTACATTCGTTGACGCTTCAGAATTACAATCTCTTCCAGCCGAAAAGACCCTTATCTTATGTACAGGTTCTCAAGGTGAAACTATGGCTGCCCTTTCCAGAATTGCTAATGGTACTCATAGACAAATCGCAATCCAACCAAATGATACTGTAGTATTCTCAAGTAACCCAATTCCTGGTAACAAGGTTAGTGTTAACCGTGTTATCAACGAATTGGAAGAAGCTGGTGCTAAAGTTATTCATGGTAAGATTAACAAGATCCATACATCTGGTCACGGTGGACAAGAAGAACAAAAGCTTATGCTTAGTTTAATGAAACCAAAATACTTCATGCCTATTCACGGTGAATTCAGAATGTTAAAAATTCATACTGAACTAGCGGAACAATGTGGTGTTCCAATGGAAAACAGTTTCATTATGAAGAATGGTGATGTCTTAGCACTAACTAAGGATTCAGCTAGAATTGCTGGTCACTTCGCTGCCGGAGATGTTTACATTGATGGTAACGGAATTGGTGATATCGGAAACGTTGTTTTACGTGACCGTCAACTATTATCTGAAGAAGGACTAGTTGTGGTAGTCGCTACAATTAACCTAAAAGATCAAGAAATTCAATCTGGTCCTGACTTACTATCCAGAGGTTTCGTATATATGAGAGAGTCTGGTCAATTACTAGACGAAGGAAGACGATTAGTATTTAGAACTATTCGTCGTGCTATGCGTAACAAGAATGCCAACGAATCAAGCATCAGAAACGCTATCATCGATGATTTACAAGAATTCTTATATAATAAGACCGAAAGACATCCTTTGATTTTACCAATGTTAATTATGAATAAAAAATAATTTCAAATTGATGCTTATTAAAAACGAATTCTTAATTGAATTCGTTTTTATTTTTACATAGAAAGGAGTATTTAAGTTGAACACTGATTATTTAGTCATCTTCAATCCAGTGGCTAATAAAAGAAGAGCTAAACATCAATGGCCCGAAATTAAAAAGCAATTAGACGCAAACGATATTAAGTACCGTCTAAAAATTACTAGACGCCCTCTTCACTGCGTATCCATTATTTCGCATTATTTAGTTACATCATTTAGAAGTGACTCATTACCTAAGGCCATTATTGTGATTGGTGGAGATGGAACAGTTCATGAAACCATCGAAGGCATTCATGCTGCTCAATCAAAGAATGAATCAATTCCAAACGTACCCGTATTGATTATTCCAACCGGAGCTAACAATAACTTCTACACCCACATGAAGCAACAACATAACATGAATAATAACTTCATTGAACAAATCAAAAATCATCATGTTGAAAATCATGAAATTGGTTTGTTCGATGAACACATTAAAAAACAACGTGGTATCTTCTTAAACAATTTGGGAATTGGTTTAGATGCCAACGTCTTCAATCTAAAAAACAATTTCATTTCACATAAGATCAACTTAAAGACCAGAATCGAATACTACCTTTCAATCTTCCCTACTATCTACAACTTAAGCACATTCCCTGTAGATATTAAGGCTAACGGTGAAAAACATAAGATTAAAAAGGCATTCATGGTGACTGCTTTAAATCATGACAATGATAATGACATTGAATTACTAGTCTTAACTAGAAAAAACATTTTCCAACTATGCTACGTAATCATGCGTGTGTTATTCAAACGTGAATTAAAAGTTAAGTCTGCTTTTAGAATTAGAAGCGATAACATTCATGTTGAAATTCCATCTTTGGAATACGCTCATGCCGATGGTGAAACATTGGGAAGCCGCTTTTACGATATCGAATACCGTAAAACAAAATATCCATTTATATACTAAAAAAAGAGTGATATTAATCACTCTTTTTTTATATGGTAATTCCACCAGTAACTAGTTCGTAAATAGCGATGATGGCTAAAATAACCAATGCAATCGCTAATAATCTTTCTAGTTTGGTAAAAATACGATCTTTTTTATTATCAACCTTTTGTAGGTAGCAATAAGCTGGTAGCCCTGCTGCAAACAAGATGGTGGTCAATAGAATGTAGTTTAATCCAGCCGCATAAATCAACCAAATGGAATATGCACTGGCGATAATTCCAAGAATTAAATTACGTCTACGGTCGCTAGCACCCTTATCAAGGTAAGAATACTTAACTTGGTATAATGCTGAAAACGCATAAGGAATTAATACAGCTGAACTTGAAATTGATAGGAACAAGTTGTAAGCACTTGATGCTAGGAAGAATGAAACCATGAATAATTCAACCAATACGTTAGTAAAGATTAGTGAATTAACTGGGGTTCCGTTCTTGTTTTCCTTAGCAAAGAATTTTGGAAATGATCCAACCTTTGCAGCTTCGTATGGAACTTCCGCAGCAAACATTGTCCATGATAACCATGCACCCAATACGGCAATGATTAATCCAATGTTTACGATGATGGCACCCCACTTACCCATGACGTGTTGTAATAAATCTGCCATGGCTGGTTGACCCAATTGTGATAATTGAGCTTGGTGCATAACACCAAATGAAAGTAATGTTACCAACATGTAAATCATGGTTACGGCAACAATTCCAAGAACTGTTGCTCTACCAATGTCTTTTCGTTTCTTAGCGTATCCTGAGAAGATTACCGCCCCTTCGATACCTGAGAATACGAAGACAGTAACTAGCATTGTACTCTTAACTTGTCCCAACATATCTGAGAAGTTAAATGGTTTACCATGCATTAACCAGAAGTCGCTAGTAAATACATTTAGTTTGAATGCAGTAATCATAATAATGATAAACAAGAAGATTGGAATCAACTTGATAATAGTAATAATTGTGTTAATAAATGATGCTGAATGAATTCCCCTTAACACAAGGAAGTGGCCACCCCATAGAATAATGGTAGCAGCAATAAATGATACTAAATTATGGCCGTTATCAAAGATTGGGAAGAAGTAAGTTAGTGAACTCATCAATAGAGTTGCGTAACTAATGTTTCCTAACCAAACTGATAACCAGTATCCCCATGCAGAGTTAAAACCGATATAGTGACCAAATCCAGCATCTGCGAAACTGTAAATTCCAGCTTGTAAATCTGGTCGTTTGTTAGTTAAATTTTGAAATGTGAATGCTAAACAAAGCATCCCAATGGCTGTGATAATCCAACCAACTATCACTGACCCAACACCAGCTTGTGATGCCATGTCGTGCATAAGGTTGAAGATTCCTCCACCAATGATTGAACCAATAACTAAACCAATTAGTTCCGTTAAATTCAGTTTTTTAGCGGAATCCTTCATTCTATCTCTCCTTTTTTAAACGATTGAAAACAATTTACTATTATAACGCATTTAAACCATGTTTGTCATATAAAAAAGGAGCAGTCTTTTACGACTGCTCCTCTTTTTTTAATTTATTTTTTCAAAATTTCGTTGATACGTGTTAATTCATCTTCGGTGAAGTCTAGGTTATCTAAAGCCTTTAGGTTTGAATCTAAATGCTTAGGATCAGATGCACCAGTAACAACACTTGTTACCACTGGGTCGTGTAATAACCAAGCTAAACTCATTTGAGCTAGTGTTTGGTCTCTGTTCTTAGCCAATTCATTTAATTGGTTTAAACGGTTTACAACTTCATCCTTGTTTTCCATCATGAAACTGTTAGTAAAGTGAAGTTTCAAGTCATCAGGTAATCCATTTAGATACTTGTCAGTTAGGATTCCTTCAGCCAATGGACCGTAAGCAACTAAACCGTCGTTATTTTCTTTTAACGCATCGATAGTGCCGTCTGTTTCAGCAGAACGGTTTAACATGTTGTATGATGCTTGGTTAACAACGAATGGTGTGTGTAATTCCTTGAAGTACTTAATGATTTCGCGGGTTTGTTCACCATTGTAGTTAGAGATACCAACATATAACGCTTTACCAGATCTAACAGTACTGTCCAATGCTTCGGCAGTTTCTTCTAGACTAGTGTTTGGGTCAAAACGGTGACTGTAGTAAATATCTACGTAGTCTAGACCCATTCTTTCTAGTGATCTGTCCAATGCGGCAATCAAAGTCTTTCTAGCTGAGAATGAACCGTATGGTCCAGGCCACATGTGGTAACCAGCCTTAGTAGTAATCACTAGTTCATCACGATATGGCTTCAAGTCATTCTTGTAGACTTGACCAAACATTCTTTCAGCTGCTCCTGAACCAGGTCCGTAGTTATTTGCTAAATCATAACTAAAGATTCCTTTATCAAAAGCATTTAGCATTACTTCGCGACTGTCCTTAAAGTTGGCGTCGTCACCGAAGCTATGCCACATTCCAAATGATAATGCGGGTAATTGTAAACCGGAGTTTCCGGCTCTTCTGATTTTCATATTATCGTATCGTTCATCTGAAGCTTTATACATTTTAAACACCTCAATTTTCATAATACTACATCTATATTTTAAATATTATTGTCCTTCAAAGCAAGAAAACAAGTAAACAAAAAAGCCCACCCAATCACGGGTGAACTTTCTATCTAAATAATTTACCAACAGATTTATTGTTATGAATACGTAAAATTGCCTTACCCATTAAATCTGCTACAGACACGATGTCTAATTTATCAATTTTCTTTTCGTCACTGATGTAAACTGAATCGGATACAATCACCTTTTTGATTGGTGATTCTTCGATACGTTTAATTGCATCCCCAGCAAAGATACCGTGTGTAGTAACAAGGTATACTGCTGAAGCACCATTCTTGGCTAAAACGTTTGCTGCTTTTACCGCACGTGAAGCAGTATCAATCATGTCATCAGCCACAATGGCCACCTTGTCCTTAACATCACCAATGATGAATGTTGGAATGTGCGCATCATTTTCAGGATCTCTGTTATCAATAATTGCAATTGGTGCATCGATTAATCCTGCAAAACCTCTGGCTCTTCCCACTCCACCATGATCCGGTGAAACGACAACGGCGTTATCTAAATCGTAGTTTTCTAACATGTGCTTAGCCATTAACTTATCAGCCTTTAGATTATCAACTGGTTTGTTGAAGAAACCTTGGATTTGAGCGGCATGTAAATCAAGAGTTAACACACGGTCAATTCCAGCTCTTTCTAATACACGTGCGATTAACTTGGCAATGATTGCCTTTCTTTCACGCTTCTTAGCAGAGTGTCTAGCATAACCATAATATGGAATAATCACATTAATAGATTTTGCACTAGTTCTTCTAACAGCATCAATCATGATGAATAATTCCATGATATTCGCGTTAATTGGTTCACTTAGTGATTGAATGATGTATACGGCATCCCCACGGATACTTTCATCAATTTTGATTTGAATTTCGCCATCACTAAAACGATTAATTGTTGCTTCACCAAGCTTAAGTCCACAAGTTTGGGCAATCTTTTCTGCTAACGGTCTGTTAGAACTTAAGGAAAAGATTTTCATATTTTTATTATCCATTGACTCCACCATGAAAGTGCTCCTCTCGAGTTCTTTTAATGCTTAAATTTTACCACAAAAACTATAAATTGATATAACAATTATGGTTTGATTCCGTGCATCCCAATCATCGGATCAACCTGATTCAATAAAATCATGTCCTTAGTTAAGCGATATGATTTTGGTTTATCATCGAATGTTGCCTCGTCAAAAGGTGATTCCTCATCTTCATCAGTTGCCACATTGTTTTGCGTAGTATCTGAAACTGCATCATCTTTAGGTGCTTCCACCGGTTTATTATCAACAGGTGTTTCTGCCTTCTTTTCTTCAGCAACTTCTTTAACGATGCTGCTTTGGTCGTTGACAGATGTTGTCACTGGTTTGACTTCACCATCCAACAATGATTGAATGCGTTGCATCAAACTAGTATTTCTGTTGTCAGATTCACTTTGAGCACATGATAGGAATGAATTGTAATCCCCAATCATAATCAAGGTATCACTGGCACGGGTAATCGCTGTGTACAACAAGTTCTTCTTCAACATCTTGGTAAATTGAGGAACAATTGGCAAGATGACCATCTTAAATTCGCTACCTTGAGCCTTATGGATGGTTGTACAGTAGGCCAATGTGATTTGAATCCAATCTTTACGTTGATAAGTTACTTCACTTTGATCAAAGGCGACCGTAATCTTATCTTGGCTTTGCTTACTACCCTTTTCAATATCAATAATTTGACCAATATCACCATTGAAAACATTATCCTCTGGACTATTTACCAGTTGTAAAATCTTGTCGCCCAAACGGTAATGAATGCCACGATATTCGACCTGGTTATCGGTGTTGTTAGGATTCATGATTTGTTGAATAACTTCGTTTAAATGATTAACTCCTGCGTTACCACGATACATTGGTGATAAGACCTGAATGTCTGTTGCACTGAATCCCTTTTGTTTAGCGCGCTTTACAATTTGTTCAATCACAGAACTCATTTGGTTAGCGTTACATGGAATAAAGCTACGGTCTGATTGCTTATCATTAAAGTCATCAGGTAGTTTTCCTTGTTGAATACTGTGAGCTAACGGAATGATGGTTGAGTTGCTATCTTGACGGTAAATGGTGGTCAATTGCATGCTATCAATTCTCTTTGAATTCAATAAATCAGTGAAGACCTGACCTGGTCCAACTGATGGCAATTGATCCTTATCACCAACAAAGACAACCTTCATTTGGTTTGGAATAGCGCGTACTAACGCTCTGAATAAGAAGGTATCAACCATCGACATTTCATCAACGATTAACAAGCCACCCTCGATGTCTTGGGTACCTTCATCACTATCTTCATAACCGTTTAATCCAAGTAAACGGTGAATAGTACTGGCGGGAATTCCTGTGGTTTCCTGCATTCTCTTCGCAGCTCGACCGGTTGGTGCTGCTAAAAGAATTGGAAATTCACGTTCCTTGTACTTGTTAATATCCAAGGATAAGTCATTTAAATAAGCGTACAAGTAAATGATTCCCTTGATGATAGTGGTCTTCCCAGTTCCGGGACCACCAGTTAATAGGAACATTTGTGACTTGATGGCTTGTTTTAACGCATTGGTTTGTGATTCGTCATAGCTAATATTTAGTTTCTTTTCGATTAAACGAATCTTCTTATCAATTGTCTCGTCATCAAATTTCTTAACGACCGGATTCTTGATAATTCGACTGATGTGTTCGGCAATGCGCCATTCATCATCATATAATTCCTTTAAGTAAACACGGTCTTCTTCACCAACAATCTTTTGGTTCTTTGCTAGCTCTAAAAATTGAGCGGATAAGTCTTCACCACTAACTGGTTCAGCATTACCGTTATTCAATAATTTTAGCGTTTCTTCGAGGATTGGACCAGTTTGAGTGTAAGTATCCCCATTACGTAAAGAAAGCGTCTTAAGGGCTGAAATTAGCCCCGCACGAATTCTTCCAGGATTGTTTGCAGACATCCCCATTTGTTTGGCAATATCGTCGGCCTTTTTAAAACCAACACCGTCGATATCTTCAACCAACTTGTATGGGTTTTCCTGGATTATCTTTAAGGTGTCACCCTTGTACTTGTTATAGATTGCAGAAGATAGACTGCTTCCGAACCCATAACTGTTTAATCCAATAATCACCTGTTCCATCCCATTGTTCTTGTTTAATGTTTCTAGCACAGTTGATTTTTGTTTGTCGGATAATCCAGCTCGATCCAATAATGAGTTGTTCTCCAACACGTCTGAAATTAGATTGGTGCCCAAAGCATCCACCATTCTTTTTGCGGTTTGCTTACCAACTCCCGGAAAATTGTCACCAGATAAGTATTCCACTAGTCCCTCTTTTGAAGTTGGAACAGTGCTCTGATAGTTATCTGATTTGAATTGCTTTCCATACTTGGGATGGTCGACTAATTCACCATAAAATTGATATTCGCTTTCTTCAGCGATATCCGCAAAATTACCAGTAATTACAATTTCATCTTCATGCCAATCTGAAATATTTGTTTCAGAAATTTTTACCAATAGCACCTTAAAGAAGCTATCGGGACTTTCAAAGAAAGTAGCCGCAACTTTACCTTTTATAAATAGCTCTTGATTGTCTTCAATATGTTCGTCATTGTCGTCTATTGAGAACAAATTCATTGATTCTGCCACGGCCTATCTCCCCTTATTTTTTACCATTTTTTACTTGAATAAACTTTTCGATATCTGTTAGACGTTTTTGACCCTTTTCAAAGTACTTAGGATCTTCTCGCTTGGCAACTTCAAAGTATTGATTAAAGTCTTCTTCCAATACCATTGCGACGATTCCACGGTCAAAGTTGGCCTTCCCGTCCTTGGGTTTAGCTTGTAGTACTTTGTCATAGAATTCTGCTGCTTCACTGAAGTTTCCTAAGGCTAATAAGCTACTTGCTAGGAGGTAGTTTATTTCTGGGTCTTGTCTTCTAAAACCTTGTGCGGTTAGCGCAAATACGACCGCTTTTTTGTAATCTTCCTTAGCCATGTAGCTTTGTGCCAACATGATGTAAGCATCAGTCTTCATGTCACCGTCAGATAGGTTGTTAAATTGTTCAATCGCCTTATCGTATTCTCCCGCTGCATAGTAAACATTACCTAGTCCGTATACCAAAGTTTCTTTGGCCTTCTTACTTCTGTCAGCGAATAGACCTAAGGCTTTCATCATTAGTTCTTCGGCTTGGGTGTAGTTATGTAATTGAACTAAAAAACTTCCTAAGTCGTAGTAGGTACGGTAATCATCTGGATGATTATCAATATCTTCAACTAATTTATGAAGAGTTTCATCGGCTTTTTTTTGTTGTTCTTCGCGTTTCTTTTCAACAGCTTGTTGCTTTTCTTTAATTTCTTCAGACTTTTGATCCATTTTAATCACCTACATATTAAATTACGTCAGTTTTATCAGTTTTCTTTGTAAGATATTCAGTATTATTCCAACTTACTAGTTCAAATGACTTTCCGCCATCGGTTGTTTCTAGAATGGTTGTACTAGTGTTAGCTAATCCACCACGTTTTCTTAAATCCTTAATCTCAACACCCAAAAGTGAATTGATTAGTGCGTTTAAGGCAGCACCGTGGCTGAAAATAATCACGTTATCTTCATTATCGTTTTCATTTACAACACGTTTAATAGCATACTGCATTCTGCTAATTACGTCATTAAAACTCTCTCCACCAATTTCGTCGGCATCGTATTTTTCTGGATGATTTCTGAAATTGTCAAAACTTTGCGGAAATTGTTTTTTAACATCGTCAAACTTTTGGCCTTCCATCTTACCTAAATGAAACTCTTCAAATCGGTTCCATAGGCTCAATTGAGGTTTGCGATGGAAGTGTTGGATAACGCGGTAAGCGGTAATGCGCGCACGCTTAATTGGACTGGAATAAGCATGACTAAACTTAACATCTTTTAGGTACTCACCTAATTGATCCATTTGTTTATAGCTTTCCGGCAACAATTCGGAGTCTCCTCCGGCACCTTGATATCTACTTTCTAGATTCCATTCAGTTTTTCCATGTCTTACAAAGTAAAGTTTCACTTTTATCCCTCGTTCATTTTGATTTATATATATTATCTCAATTTATGCGGATAAATTCAAAGTTTATATAAAAAAAGATGCTTATTAAACAAGCATCTTTTGGTTTTAAATGTATTGTAATTCTTTATCGTCTTGGTATGCTGCATCGATAATTGCTGAACCTAGACATTCATCACCATCGTAGAACACAACGGCTTGTCCCGGTGTAACAGCTCTTGCAGGATCATCAAAATCAACACGTAATGACTTACCATCATCGTTTAGATGAACAGTTACGCCAACGTCTTTTTGACGATATCTGAATTGAGCTGTACAACGGAAGTCGTTGCCACGATCAGCAATGTCATTAATCCAGAAAATATCTGAAGCTTCTAGGTAATCTGCGTATAGGTGCTTGTTTTCATAGCCCTTACCAACATACAAGATGTTCTTTGAAAGGTCTTTTCCAACTACGAACCATGGGCGGTTATCTTTACCGTCTCCACCGATTCCTAATCCCTTACGTTGACCAATTGTGTAATACATTAGGCCATCATGGTTACCCTTTACTTCACCATCAAAAGTCATCATCTTACCAGGAGTTGCTGGTAAGTAGTTACTTAAGAATGACTTGAAGTTCTTTTCACCGATGAAACAGATTCCCATTGAATCCTTCTTTTCAGCAGTGGCTAGACCAGCTTCTTTTGCAATTTCACGAACTTTAGGCTTTGGCATGTCACCTAGCGGGAACATAACGCGGTCTAATTGTTCTGCGGATAATTGACTTAAGAAATAAGTTTGGTCCTTGTTGTCGTCGCTTCCACGAAGCAAGTGGTTGTGACCATCTGCATCACGTTGCAAACGAGCATAGTGACCAGTAGCGATGTAGTCTGCACCTAAATCTAAGGCGTAGTCTAAGAACGCTCTGAACTTAATTTCCTTGTTACAAATAACATCGGGATCTGGAGTTCTACCTTTTTTGTATTCATTCAAGAAATAAGTGAAAACGCGATCCCAATATTCTTTTTCAAAATTAACAGAGTAGTAAGGTATTCCGATTTCTGAGGCAACTTTGGCTACGTCCTTGTAGTCTTCTGTTGCGGTACAAACACCGTTTTCGTCAGTATCGTCCCAGTTCTTCATAAATACACCTACAACGTCATATCCTTGTTGCTTCAAAAGGTAGGCGGTAACGGATGAATCCACCCCACCTGACATTCCAACAACAACACGGGTATTACTATTGTCTGCCATTTAAAATCACCATCATTTCTTTTAGATTCTTAGAATCTACGATTTGAAGGTCGTATATTCCATAAAAAGTATAATAACCCATTTAATGCACCAATTGCAATGAAGATGCAAAAAAGAGGGCTATTAAGCCCTCTTTTTAATTATTTTCTCACGAAAACTTTTCTTTCCACAAAGTTATCCATCAAGAAATTGAATTGTTCAACTAATGCATCAGCATTTTTGTTGGTAAAAATATTAACCTTATTTAAACCATTTGCAGTGATGGTACTCATCTTAAATGTTTTTAAATCACTCTTAAAAACAATCTTTAGCTTGATACCATTGTAAGGATCTTCAGGATCTAATGTTCTTTCAAATTGAAAGTTACCAGCATTAGTCTTTACAAAACCCATGTCAGATAGTGTGAATTTTTTTATTTCAGGACTAACTGCGTATGTTTTAGAATCACCTTGTAATTGATTTGCTGTTTCAAAAGCCATATTAGTCAACCTTCTTTATTCTCTTAATTACCTTTACTAATGCAGTGGTAAAGGCGTCGATTTCTGAATCTGTTGTGAATTTACCGAAACTAATTCGAATTGATTGAGATGAACGATTGGTATCATTACCAAACATTGCCATCAAAACGTGTGATGGTTCAATGTTTCCAGCTGTACATGCTGAACCAGCTGAAATCGCAATTCCTTCCAAGTCCAAATTAGCCAAAATGATGTCTGAAGCAATGCCCTTAATCCAAATGTTAAATACATGTTGAACCGGGTTGTCTTCGACAGTTCCGTTAACAACGAAATCAATATCATTATCATTTAAAGCATCAATGATTTGATGTTTGAATCCATAATAACGATTGTGTAGTTCGTGCTTTAATTCAGGTGTAATTTGAGAAACCGCGGTCGCAAATCCGGAGATTGCAGGAATGTTTTCTGTTCCGGCACGACGCTTCTTTTCTTGGTCTCCACCTTTTACAAAACTTGGAAAATCTACCCCTGTTCGTCTGTATAAGAAACCAGTCATCTTAGGACCATTAATCTTATGAGCAGATGTTGATAGTAAATCAATGTGATCCTCATTTACATCAATATCTAACAATCCATAAGCTTGGACGGCATCGGTGTGGAACCATGCCTGATGGTCCTTTAAGATTTCACCAATTTCGTGAATTGGCATGTGAGAACCAACCTCATTGTTAGCAGTCATGATGGTTACCAAGATGGTATCATCGTCTAATGCATCCTTGAAGTCGTCTAAACTAATTATCCCAGTTTCATCGACTGGTAGGTAAGTTACTCTAAAACCTTGTTCTTCAAGATAAGCAAGTGGCTTTAACACTGCTTCGTGTTCAATGGCAGTTGTAATAATATGGTTTCCTAAATTCTTTCTTGCTTCAGCAGTTTGAAGAATTGCGGTATTATCACTTTCACTACCACCACTTGTAAAAATAATTTCGTCTGGCTTCGCATTAATACTGTTGGCGATAATGTCTCTACTATCTTCCAATACGGTATGAGCCTTTCTACCGATGCTGTACAAGGTAGAAGCGTTACCGTAAACGTTTTGCATCTTATCGTACATGTCATCCAAAACGTTTTTATCCATTGGAGTGGTAGCGGCATTATCTAAGTAGATTTCAGTCAAGTATACCTAAACCCCTTCTATTTTTGATTTGCGAATAAGTCTAATAACATTTGAGCAGATTTCTTACCTGCATCAATGATGAATTCGTCAAAGCTACGATCAGCGTCACCATTGGCGTTATCTGACATTGCTCTAACTACAACGTATGGGATATCAAATTGGTTAGCAACTTGTCCCACAGCTGCCCCTTCCATTTCACATGAAAGTGCGTCTGGGAAGTTCTTTAGAATGTTATCAATTACTGCTTGGTCGGCAACGAATTGATCACCTGTAACGATTAATCCCTTTTGAACGTTTAAACCAACTTCCTTAGAAGCTTCAGTAATTTCTTTTACCCATTTTTCTGAAGCTTTGAATCTTGCTGGTTGACCTGGTAATTGGCCGTATTCGTATCCAGCAGCTCTAGCATCAACGTCGTGGTATGCAGTTTCAGTTGAAACAACAACATCACCGACAGCTAGTCCTTGGCCAATTCCACCAGCAGAACCTGAGTTGATAACGATATCAACATCAAAGCTAGTAATTAATTGAGCAGTTGTTAAACCTGCTTCAACTTTACCAATTCCTGAACGAACAAGAACAACTTCTTGTCCAGAAATGTTACCTTCGTAGAAAGTCATTTCTTTGATGTCTACTTTCTTAGTGTTGTCTAAATTATCTAGCAATGATTTGATTTCTTCGTCCATTGCACATAAAATTCCAAATTTCATAAATATCTCCTTAAGGATTAACGTAGATTAGTATTAAGTAAACGACAATGATTGCAAGAATTAAAAATGCAATAGCCCAGTTAAGTCTTCTACCTAAACGTTTTGTCTTTTGTTCGGTTGTCATTGCATGAGCCTTGCCCTTTTTTTCTTCGGGTCTAATTCTCTTCAATGAAGGTTGCTCAACTGGTTCGTCTCTTTTTATAAAATCATCGTCAATAGAATTTCTTTTTTGACTATCTTGATACTCTTTTCTAGTTATCATATTGGACTTGCTCCTTTATTAATTAAAGACCAATCTTATCATGTAACTTCCAATAATAAATAGCAGTAATTGTCTTAGCATCCTCGATTTCGCCAGTTTCAATCATTGCCATGGCTTCATCAAGTGAGTATTCCTTAATTCTCAAGTATTCACCTTGATCTCTTGGTAATTCATCTTCAACTGGTTCTAAATCAGTTGCCAAGTATAGGTCCATGTATTCGTCACAAAAACCGACACTTGAATAAAATCCGGTGATTCGTTTAATGTTATTAGCCTTGTATCTAGTTTCTTCGTTCAACTCACGAACCACAGTATCCAAGGCAGTTCCATGGTCTCTACTATCAACTTTACCGGCAGGAATCTCGATTGTTTCTTTAGCAACAGGAGCTCTCCATTGGGTTTCTAATAACATCTTGTTGTTCTTAGTTAAGACTAAAATACCAACGGCATTGGAATGATGAACAACATCTCTAGTTGATGTTTCACCATTTGGCAATTCAACTGTTTGTTTTTCAACGTTGATAATTGCGCCATCGTACTTAGGCTCAACACCTAGTACCTTTTCCTCTAAATCCATAATATCAGCCCTTTTTTAGATATATATTCATTCTATATATATTTAATTATTTTTTCAATGGACTGACTAATCAATTACACGAATTTTGACAGCTTGTGGTCCCTTCATGCCTTGTGCAATTTGGTATTCCACATGTTGACCAATTTCAATTTCATTTCTAGTCTTGTTTTCGACCGCTGAACCATGGAAGAAGACCTTGTTCTTGTCTTCACCCTTTAGAAAACCAAAATCGTGATCCGGGTTAAAATTATTTACTTTACCTTTAATCATATTATTTCTCCTTAAAAATAAAAAACTGGGATAGTCCCAGTTTTTTATCGATTATTCTTCGAATCCTTCAGTAGCTGTTTCTGGGAAGTTATCACGAACAATCTTAGCACAACGTGCACAGAATTGTGGATAATCTGCATCAGAACCAACATCTGTAGAGATTAGACGGCAACGTTCACAAGTGTCACCTTCAGCATGTTCAACAACGATTGAAACACCGTTGTTAAAGCTTTGTGCATCACTTGGAGCATCAGCTAAATCTTTAACTTCTAGTTGTGAAACCATCAAGATTTGACCAACATTTGTGTGTAGGCTATCTAGTAATGATTTAACTTCATCATTTACAAATAATGATAGTTTAGCTTCTGAAGCCTTACCAATTAGCTTGTTATTTCTAGCTTCTTCCAATGCCTTCAATACGTCATCTCTGACTTCCATGAACTTGTGCCAGTTTGATGAAAGTTCATCTGCACCTGGTAAGTCCATTGGTTCTGGCATTTCTGATAGTTGAACGAATTCTTCTTTTTCAGATAGGAATGGCCAGATTTCTTCAGCAGTGTGAGGAAGAATTGGTGTAATTAATTTAGTAATTGCAACAGCTGCATTGTATAGAACTGTTTGCATTGATCTTCTTTCTGCACTATCTTCGGCGTAGATGTATAGGATATCCTTAGCGAAGTCTAGGTAGAAAGCTGAAAGATCAGCATTGATGAATGAAAGTAGACGACGGTTTAGACTTAGGAAGTCAAAGTTATCGTAGTCTTCCTTAATGTCTTTGACAAAGTTGTTTAACTTAACCATCATGTATTGGTCAGCTGACTTCATGTCTGCAAAATCAACACCATTTTCCTTAGGATCAAAGTCAGAAGTGTTGGCAAGCATATATCTCATGGTATTTCTAATCTTCTTATATGAATCAGAAATCTTAACAAAGTTTTCCATTGATACACGAACATCGGCAGAAGTATCTACGGAAGTTACCCATAGACGAACGATTTCTGCACCCATCTTCTTAATAACTTCATCAGGAGCAATTGTGTTACCAAGTGATTTACTCATCTTGTGGCCTTCACCATCAAGAGTGAATCCTTGTGATAATAATTGCTTGTATGGAGCCTTACCGCTAAATGCAACACTAGTAATTAAACTTGAGTTGAACCATCCACGGTATTGGTCAGAACCTTCTAGGTATAGGTCTGCAGGGTATGTTAGGTAATCACGTTCGGCACAAACACCTTGGTGTGATGAACCTGAATCAAACCATACATCCATGATGTCGTTTTCCTTAGTAAACTTACCATTTGGTGAATGTTCACTAGTGAAGCCTTCTGGTAATAGGTCCTTAGCTTCTTTTTCGAACCAAATGTCTGAACCATGTTTTGCAAATAAGTCTGCAACGTGGTCAGTAGTTTCTTTGGTGATGATTGGAGTACCATCTTCACCGTAGAAGATTGGTAGTGGAACACCCCAAACACGTTGTCTTGAGATTACCCAGTCACCACGATCTTTAATCATGTTGTATAGACGTTTCTTACCCCATTCAGGTTTGAATTGAACGTCTTCAATGGCATTTAGAATGTCATCTCTAATCTTATCAACAGAAGCAAACCATTGATCAGTAGCACGGTAAATAACCGGCTTCTTAGTTCTCCAGTCAAATGGGTAACTATGAGTGATTGGTTGGTACTTCAATAATAAGTTCTTTTCTTTTAACTTGTTTAATGAAATTTCATTTGCATCATCGTAGAAGACACCTTCGAAATCTGGACCAGCTTCCTTAGTTAGGTAACCTTGTGCATCAACATCAACAAAGATATCTAAGCCATATGATTTACCTACGTAGTAGTCATCTTCCCCAAATCCAGGAGCAGTATGAACCAAACCAGTACCAGTATCGATAGTAACGAAATCACCTAGCATGGTTAATAGTTGTCTGTCCATAAATGGATGTTGAGCTAATACACCTTCTAGTTCTTGACCTCTTACAGTCTTTACGATTTCGTAGTCTTCCCAACCGAATAATTCGGCATCTTTTTCAACTAATTCTGCAGCTAAAACAAACTTACGATCATCGTTAGCTGGTTTAACAACTGCGTAGTCGAAACCGGCATCAATTGTGATACCCATTGAAGCAGGAATGGTCCATGGAGTAGTAGTCCATACAACCATGTATGTGTTATCTTCGTCTAAAACACCTTTACCATCGACAACCTTTTCAGCGTAGAAAGCTGAAGGTGATTCGATATCGTGGTATTCCACTTCGGCTTCAGCTAGAGCTGATTCTGAAGACCATGACCAGATAACTGGTTTCTTACCACGGTAGATTAGACCCTTTTCAGCCATCTTACCGAATACACGAATTTCAGCAGCTTCAAATTCAGGCTTTAGAGTTAGGTATGGGTTGTCCCATTCACCGGTAACACCTAGACGTTTGAAACCTTCTCTTTGACGATCAACTTGCTTCAAAGCATATTCATGACAAAGTTTTCTGAATTCGTTAGTATCCATTTTCTTTCTGTCATATCCAGCTTGAGTAAGCTTTTGTTCGATTGGTAAACCGTGAGTATCCCAACCTGGAACGTAAGGTGCTCTAAATCCGTTCATTGACTTGTATCTTACGATAAAGTCCTTTGAAATCTTGTTTAAAGCGTGTCCCATATGAATGTCACCATTAGCATATGGAGGTCCATCATGAAGAACAAATGATGGTTTTCCTTCGTTTAGTTTTTGTCTCATTTGGTAGACGTGATTGTCTTCCCATGCTTTTTGTCTTTCAACTTCTTTAACAGGTAAATTTCCACGCATCTTAAACTTGGTCTTACCTAGGTTCAAAGTATCTTTTACACGCATAACACACACTCCCTTTTCTAATTATAAAAAAAGAAGACTTCATCACAAGGGACGAAGTCTTCCGCGGTACCACCCAAATTAGGATATTAAAAATAATATCCCATCTTTATTTACTACATTAAAAGAGATTAGCCAGAGGTGATCTGCATAGAATGATTTACAACTGACCTTCCACCATTTGTCAGCTCGCTATATTGTATCGAATTCTAAGCTTTCTATTCTCTATCTCAAGTTATTCAATTGCTTTGAATGAGCCATCAGGATAAATCTTAATAGTTGCATCTGCTGGCATTTCTTTACCTTCAGATTGTACAACTGTTTCCTTAAAATTGTCAAGGTTATTAATTTGTTCGTTAACCTTGTCGAAGTTACCGTCAATTCCGGAAATCATTTGATCCCATTCTGGGCTGTTAACAAATTGCATTTGGCTTTCAAGTAAAGTTCTGATTTTTTCTCTGAATGATTCAGTTGTCTTTCTTAAATCATCATTTGCAATAAGTAGTGCTTTAGATTGGTTTGAGATATTTTCAACGATGTCTTTAGCCTTAACGCTAGCATCATTCAAAATTTCATCAGCTTGTTTTCTTGATTGTTCAGTTACGTTGTTGGCTTCGTTTTGAGCTTCAACTTTAACCTTATCAGCAGCATTTTGTGCAATGATAATTGATTGATTCAATGAATCCTTCATACCATTAAAGTATTTTAGTTCATCTTCAGTTTGTTTCAAACGGTTCTTCATATCGATATTTTCGGATAAAGTTAATTGGTAATCCTTGATAATACGATCTAAGAATTCATTTACCTCGTCAATATTGTAACCTCTCATTTTTACAGAAAACTCTTTATTATGAATATCTTGTGGGCTAAGTACCATTGTATCTCTCCTCCAACCTATTTTTTTAATACAGAAATAATGGCTCTATATTTACCTTTTTTGGTTTGGCCTTCCTGACGCTTTAAACGAATGCGACCGAATCTTCTAACTGATACAACATCGTGTGTTGTAATTTCGTAATCCGGTCGACTGTTTACCGCCCAGTTAAGGTGAACCTTTTGATGACTAACTAACTCTTTGGCATCATTTCTGGATATGTTAAATCCTTCCGAAATTAAATTATCCATTCTAAATGATGATAGAGTTGTTGACTCATCTCTCCATTCATTTTCCGGCGTAATGACGTCAGAAAATTCTGTTTCAATCAGTGAAACCTTGGTTTTACCAATTGAGCTAATTTGCATTTTTAAGAAGTCAGCAATTTCTCTTGTGCATAGGAATTGCCATCTTGTTCCGTCGGTTAAAATATCGCCAATCGTTGATCTCTCAACACCCGAACCTAATAAAGTTCCCAATATCTTACTGTGACGTAATTTTGAGAACTTTACTGGATATCTAATTTCAAACAACTTAACTTGATAATCATCTTCAGATGGTTCGAAGTATTCTGGATATATCAAGCCACGTTTCATTTCTGAGTTTGGATATCCCCCGAAAAAGGCGACCGATAAGTCACTCTGGCGGTTAACTAAAGTCGTTAAAATATAAACCTGTCTAGGATTTAAAAACTTAGTTAGGATTGGACGATATTGATTAATTGACTCATCAATTAAATCTGCACAAGAATCGATGAACGGAACTTCTTCTTTTCTAAAATGCTGTTCAATATTTTTATCCATTTTATCTTAAACGTTCATTCATTTCTTTTCTGATTTCCCCGTCTACATAGTAGTTGTGTGGAGTGAAAAGAAAGACTAATTCAGAAATTCTCTCAATATTTCCATCAATAGTGAAAACAACTCCGTTTAAGAAATCAATAATTCTTCTAGTTGCTTCATCGCTAGCAGCATCAAAATTAATGATTACAGCATTGTTATCAATTAATTTTTGCGCAATTGTTTTTACATCAGCATAAATCTTAGGTTCAAAGACGGAAATTTTGCTGTTGCGACTTTGACTTGAGTTTTTGCTAATTGAAACTACCTTATCATTGTTCTCCACTTGGGAGTTATCTTCTTCGTAAAAGTCTTCATCTTGATCGTAATCAGTTCCGAAGAATTTACTAAAACTAAACTTAGCTGTCATTTCAATTCATTCCCTTCAAAGAAATCTAGAAAAAGTGATTAGTTCTTACGACGGAATTTAAAGAATGGAGGTAAATCGTCATCACTTGATTTATCTTCCTTTTGATTGTCACTTGAGTTGTTAGCATCAAATGGATCAAATTCTTT
Organism: Apilactobacillus intestinapis; assembly: GCF_049166695.1. Lineage (NCBI taxonomy): Bacteria > Bacillati > Bacillota > Bacilli > Lactobacillales > Lactobacillaceae > Apilactobacillus > Apilactobacillus intestinapis. The sequence goes on along the minus strand of NZ_JBMHFD010000001.1, from coordinate 29,248 downwards.
CTTTTGTACGTTTTCAAAACGTGTGTCAGATGGCTTGTCGCTATCTGTGTTTTCGTCGTTAGTTCTAACGTTACCTTGGTCTTCCTTGTGATGTCTTGGGCTAACTACCTTACCAGGAGTTTCTGAAACTCTTGATGGACGTGCTTGGCCGTTTAGTAGTTCTTCTGGACTAGTTTCGATTCCTGTAGCAATAACAGTAACCTTGATTTCGTCGCCTAGGTCTTCATCAATTGAAGTACCAAAGATAATGTTTACATCGCTAGTTGCAGCTTGAGCAACGATGTCTGAAGCATCTTGAGCTTCAAATAGTGACATGTCTGGGCCACCAGTGATGTTTAATAATACTTGTTTTGCACCATCGATTGAAACTTCTAACAATGGTGAAGAAATAGCCTTCTTGGTTGCTTCTGCAGTTCTGTTTTCACCTGTAGCAGTACCAACACCCATAAGTGCTGAACCAGTGTTTTGCATAACAGTCTTAACATCAGCAAAGTCCAAGTTAACGTATCCAGGACTAGTAATTAAGTCAGAAATACCTTGAACACCTTGTCTTAATACGTTGTCAGCTTCTTGGAAAGCTTCCATCATAGGTGTCTTCTTATCAACCATTTCTAATAGACGGTTGTTGGCAATTACGATTAAAGTATCAACGTTTTCCTTTAATGCTGAAACACCTTCTGCAGCATATTTAGATCTTCTTGGTCCTTCAAAAGTAAATGGTCTAGTAACAACACCAACAGTTAAAGCACCTGAGTCCTTAGCAATCTTGGCAACGATTGGAGCAGCACCGTTACCAGTACCACCACCCATTCCGGCAGTTACGAATACCATATCTGCACCTTGAAGTGCTTCTGAGATAGCTTCTTCACTTTCTTCAGCGGCCTTAGTTCCTACTTCCGGATCTGAACCTGCACCTAAACCTCTAGTTAATTTAGGTCCTAATTGGATTTTTGTTTCAGCTTTTGATGTGTTTAATGCTTGAACATCGGTATTTGCAACAATAAATTCAACACCTTTAACATCTTCAGCAATCATACGGTTAACGGCGTTACTACCACCGCCACCTACACCAATAACTTTAATTTTTGCGCCTTGATTTTCAGTAGAATCTAATGAAAATTCCATTTTAACTTCCTCCGTGTACTTCTGTTATTTTATTCGAAAAAGTCTTGGTAAAAGCGTTTAAGTCTTCCCTTTGTGCTTTTAGCTAGTTTTGAACCAGACTTTTTAGGTTTACTTGGTTGTTGTGGTCGATTATCTTGTTGAATATATTCAGATGAGTTATCGATTACATCATCGCCATAATCGTTACCAATGAAATCATCATTGGATTGAGTGTTGTTCACTACAGTTTTGCCTTCTAGTGATGATCTTACTAACACTTGAATTTCACTCATGTTAGCACGATACGTTACTAGTGACAATGGAAGTGAAAATGATGGGTGTCTTAATCCCATTTGATCTGGAATGTAGACTCTAACGTTAGTATCAAATCTATCGGCTGCTAATTCTGAGATCCCAGGCAATGCTGCAACTCCACCAGTTAGAACAATACCTCCAGGTAGGTTTAAAGCAGAGATACTGCTTAAACTCTTGTACATTCTAGTAAAGATTTGGTCTACTCTAGCTTGAATGATTTCTGCTAGGTATTTTTCAGAAATTCTGACTGGTTGGCTTTGACCAACAACTTCAATTGGAAATTCATTGCTTTCTGATGCTTCAATTTCATCAGCGTAACCGTAATCGCGTTTAACTTTTTCGGCACTTTCTAATGAAGTGTTAAGCACAACAGAAATGTCTTTAGTGATGTATTCTCCACCTTCACTATCTACAGTAGTGAATTTTAGTTGATGATCATGAACAACAGAAGCAGTTGTTTGGCCACCACCTAAATCGATTAGAACAGTTCCAAAGTCTTGTTCTCCATCATCTAAAATAGTCATGCCTTGTGCTAATGGCATATTGATGATTGAAGATGGATTTAATCCAGCTCTTTGAACCGCTTTTCTAATATTATGGATAATAGTCTTTGGTCCAGTGATGATACGACCCTTCATTTCAAGTCTTACACCGACCATACCTCTTGGGTCCTTTATGCCGTCAAATCCATCAACGATGAATTCATCAGCTAAGGTATCCATAATTTCTCTTTCTGGTGGTAGGTTTTTAATCATTGCAGATACAGTAACGTTTTTAACGTCTTCATCTGAAATTTCTCTTGATTGATCTGAGATAGCCACCATACCGCTGCATGGTTCAATCTTTAATTGGTTGGCAGGAATACCAACAATCACATCATGAATTTGAATACCAGCTTTTTCTTCTGCCTGGTTAACAGCTCTTCTAATTGATTCAGAAGCCTTGTCAATATCGACGATGATGCCTCGGCTAACACCTTCAGAGCGTTCGTTTCCTAAACCTAAAACGTTCATTTGGCCTTTTACTTTTTCGGCAACAATCACCTTAATTGACGTAGTTCCAATATCCAATCCAACATACATTTCTGAATTCATTATCTAAGGGAACCTCCAATTAAGCATAATTATTCTTAGATACTCTAGTTTATATTTAAGTTAGTTATAAGTTAATTTTAACACAAGAGTAGACAACTCTAAAGAACCATTATTAGTTTCTTTTTTTAGTTGTAGTTGTTGTTTTCTTAGCATCCTTATTCAGCGTTTCTTTTAGCTTAGTTTTTGTAGATGCTTTAGTGGTTGTATTGCTACTTTTCTTATCATCATTGATTGGAAATGAGTAAGCACCAACCTCTAAATTAATAACACTTTTTGTTTTTAATTGAGTGGCGATTGAGCGATAGAAGCCCATCTTATCATTAAAATCGTGCATCAAGATAATAACGCGATTACCATCTCGCATATAAACGTGTAATTCATCTGGGTACACCTTGGTTGGTGAGTATGAAATGACACGAATGTTGTCTCTGATGTCCTTAGGTAGCCTTACATACTTTTCAATCATTGATTTCAATAATGACTGATTATTAAATTTCACTATATAAGGCATCTTAGAATCATTAGGATTCTTTACAGCAATATTAGTAACCTTTCCGTTTTCTAATATTAGATACTGCTTGTTGCCACGAGTTTCATAACCAATTTCTTTATATGGTGAAACTGAAACAGAAAGATGATTAAATCCCGTAAATTTAAAATCTAACGATTTAACGCGATGATCATCATTAATAACCCTTTGGTTAATTTTATTTTTATGACCAATAACTTTAAAAATACTGTCCCCTTCATCTAACTGAAGTTCTCTCTTAATATCTTTTTGAGAGATATATCCGTTTCCATTAACGCTAATACTACTAATTCGACTCATTGGTGAAACCAAGTAAATCAAGATTAGTAATAATACAACTAACGGAATGATGATATATGAGGAAGATTTCATTTTATTTTTTATCTTTTGCTTATGCAATTCAACAAAATCATCGGATATTCTTGAAGCCCTATTCGAGGATTTTTTTGAGGAAAATAATTTAGACTTCATAGTAAAGTTCCTCCATTAACGGCAAATTGATTTTGCAACTTCCAACAGACGACTTGCGGCATCACGACAACCCATTTTTCTTGAGTTTTCAGCCATTTCATTTCTCTTTTCCTTATCGTTCATGATAAAGTCAGAATTTTCAATTAATGTCTTCGCATTTAAATCATTTTCAGTAATGATTAAAGCGGCATCGTTCTTCACCAAACTCAATGCATTCTTGGTTTGATGATCAGCAGTAACGTATGGACTTGGAATTAATACTGATGGGATTCCAAGAGCTGTAATTTCGGCTAAACTAGTAGCCCCTGCTCTACCAACGATTGCATCAACCTTCGGTAAAACGTTTGGCATATCAGCAATGTAATCCTTAATTACCACATTATCGTTAATTGTTTGTCCTTTTAGTTGTTCCATAACGTCATCGTAACGCTTCTTACCGGTAACGAACACAACTTGGTAATTCTTTTCGTTGTATTGACGAATGCTTTCGCAAACAACTTTGTTAATCTTCAATGCACCTTGGCTACCACCAAAGATTAAAAGGGTTGGAACATCGTTTTTTAATCCGTATTGTTCCCAAGAAAAATCAGATTTTAAGTTTGCCACTTGTTGGGCACGTGGGTTACCAGTATAAACAGTCTTTTCCTTTGGAAATTGGCTGATGGCATCTTCGAATCCAACTGCAATCTTATCAACGTGTTTGCTTAGGAAACGGTTAGTTAAACCAACCACACTGTTTTGTTCGTGAATCATTGTTGGAATATTCATTTGTGAAGCAGCGTAAACAACGGCTCCAGAAACGTATCCACCAGTTCCAATCACGATATCTGGTTTAAATTTTTTAATTAACTTTTTTGATTTATGTAGACTCTTTAAAAACAAACTAACAGTTTTTACGTTGTATAAAGAAAGAGAACGTTTGAAGCCTTGGATTTCTAATTCTTCGAAAGCGATGTTGTGCTTTGGAACGATATCCTTTTCCAAGCCTCTAGTTGATCCAACGTATAAAACTTCAGCATCAGGATCAACTCTGCGAAGTTCTTCAATTAATGCTAGTGCAGGATAGATGTGGCCACCAGTTCCTCCACCTGAAATCATTAGTCTCATTAGTTTTCTTCCTTTCTACCTGTTTTTTGTTCTACTAGTTGGATGAATTCGTCCCCTCTTTGTTCAAAGGTATCATATTGATCCCAACTAGCATTAGCTGGAGACAATAGAACAATGTCGCCTTCTTCACTCATTGCCCATGCTTCATCCACAGCTTCCTTCATGTTATTAACAATCTTGATGTTTTTAACACCGGCCTTCTTAGCAGTGTCTGCTAACAAGTCCTTAGTTTCACCAAATAAGGTAATTGCCTTAACATGGTCGGCGAAATCATTTTCCAGTTTTTCGAAAGTGTAACCACGATCTAATCCACCGGCAATTAGAACAACGTTATCTTTAAAACTTCTCAAAGCCACTTGAGTTGCTTCAATGTCTGTAGCCTTTGAGTCATTGTAGAACTTTCTACCATCGGCAGTTAATACGTATTGGACACGGTGTCTGACACCACCAAATGTACTTAGTGCCTTCTTGATTGCGGAGTTACTCTTGCCCATAATCTTGGCAACAGCAATTGCTGCTAAAGCGTTTTGCACGTTTTGTTGACCAGGAACTCTAATTTCATCAACGTTCATAACGAATTCATCTTTAAAGAAGATTTGTTCGTCCTTCACGTATGCACCGTCTGTGCTTACTGCTTCGTATGAGAAAGGAACCACCTTAGCCTTACTACGTTTGCTTAATTCACGCCATTCTTCATTATCAAAGTTCACAACGAAAAAGTCATTTTCATCTTGATTTTCGGTAATGCGCATTTTAGCGTTAACGTAGTTTTCTCTAGTCTTATGGTAGTCAAGATGATTTGAGAAAACGTTGTTTAAAACGGCAATATGTGGATGCAATGTCTTAATGCCAACTAGCATAAAACTAGATAATTCTAAGACAATGTCATCATCCTTAGTTGCCTTTGTGGTAATAGTACTTGCTGGAACACCAATGTTTCCGGCTACGTATGAATATCCAGTAGTTCTTTCTTCGTTTAGGATGTCATTAATCATAGTTGAAACGGTTGTTTTACCATTACTACCAGTTACACCAACAATTGGTGCTTCACTGACTTGACTGGCAATTTCAACTTCAACTGTGATTGGAATATTTCTTTTAATTGCTTCTTTAATTAATTCATTATCGTAAAATATTCCAGGGTTCTTGACAATTAAATCAAAATTGTAATCATCTAAAATCTTTGGACTTTGTTTAGCATCAATTACCTCAACGCCAATTTTTTCTAACTCTTCTTTTGCGTCCGATTTCAAAGGATTAGCGTCATTTAACCAAACGTTAGCGTTTAATTGCTTTAATAGCTTAGATGCATTGATTCCACTCATTCCCGCACCTAAAACTAGTATGTTTTTATTTTGATAATCGTCAATATTTTTCATAATTCATGCTCCCAAAAATATTATTATAAAATAATTGATAAAACTCCGGTAATTGCCAAAATAGCACCTGCAGCCCAGAAGACAATATCAATCTTCCATTCTGACCAACCTAACATTTCAAAATGGTGATGGATTGGTGACATTAAGAACACTCTCTTACCAGTAAGTTTGAATGATGTAACTTGAATCATTACACTCAATGTTTCCAATACAAACATGAAACCAATCCAAATTAATGAAAGTTCATGATGAACCAGAATTGATACGGCAGCTAACGAACCTCCAAGTGCTAATGATCCCATGTCTCCCATGAAAATCTTAGCTGGCTTGTGGTTGAATACCATAAATGCACATAATGCACCAACTACAGCTAAACAAAAGATTGCAACATCCATTTGGTGTTGAACTAACGCAACAACTGCATAAGCTAAGAAGGCAATGATTGATAATCCACTAACTAAACCATCTAAACCATCAGTTAAGTTAACTGCGTTTGAGAAACCAGTTAGGTAGAAGATGATGAAAATTGCGTAGAACCAACCAAGGTGTAAATCACCCATAAATGGAATCTTTAATGCTAGTGGGAAGTGGTGTGCATAAACAAAAGTGAAGATTAGTCCACCCACAATTTGACCCGCTAGTTTTTGCCATGCTTTTAGACCTTCATTTTGACGTCTAAATAGCTTGATACTATCGTCCCACATTCCTAATAATCCATACAATACTAGGATGAACAATAGGATTAGTAGTGTTGGGTTCATCATGTGAGCAACCCCACCACTAATTAGTGAAGCAATAATGATTGCGATGATGAAAAGAAGACCACCCATTGTAGGTGTTCCTGATTTCTTTTCATGCCACTTTGGTCCTTCTTCTCTAATCATTTGGCCTTCATGCTTTCTTCTGAAGTAGCCAATTAGAGATGGCATAAAGATTAATGTAATTAAAAAACTAATTATGATTGGTAAAACAATATTCATAAACATCCTGATTTCAATCCCCTATTTAAATTTTATGGTTACCTTGGTTCCACCGTCTAGACTTGCCCCTGGTTTGACGGATTGCTTATAGGCATAACCGTCACCGTCAAGTTCGGCACCAATACCAGCCATTCGACAGTATGTCGCAACATCATATCTAGACCAGCCCTTTAGGTTAGCCATAGTCTTACTACCATTGGTTTGAACGATTACCAATCGATTCTTTGAAACTTTTTCGTTGGCATCAATTGATTGATCTAATACTTTATCCCCGTCACCAATAATTGAGTATTTCAAACCGGCAGCTTTTAGTTCTGCCTTAGCTTCACTGGTTGATTTTCCAGTAATGCTTGGAACCTTTAGACTATTTTCATTTTCAGCATTTACGTTTTCTTCCAATGCTAATCTCATTACTGGGTTAAAGATTTCGGCCATTAATTGTGAAGCTGTCTTAGTTCCAGTTAAATGAGGTTGTTTCATTGTTATATATAAGATGTATTTTGGATTATTTGCTGGTGCAATTCCGGCAACTGAGTATAGGTAACTGTCGTCACCAGATTCGTATCCAGACTTACCATCACTGACTTGGGCAGTACCAGTCTTTGCGGCAATCTTGTATCCTGGAATCTTGTATGCTCCACCAATACCGTATGATTTATAAACAACATCTTCCATATGTTGAATAACTTGTTTTGCTGTACTTGCGGTAATTGGATGACCAACTACCTTCTTTGGATATGATTTAATAACCTTCTTGGTCTTTGGATCCACAATCTTTGTAACAAGTCTTGGTTGTAACATTGTACCACCGTTAGCGATTGAAGTTAATGCCCTCATCATTTGCATTGCATTAACTTGGATACCTTGTCCAAACGCTGTATTAGCTTGTTCGATTGGGTAGTTAAATTGAACGCTTCCAGTTTCTTCGCCAGGGAAACCTAAGTTAGTTGAAGTAAAGAATTGAAAACGGTTCATGTAGTTTCGCCAAGTCTTGGCACCCATTTGTTGTTCAAGGTGGGCCATGGCAACGTTACTTGATAATGCGAAACCTTTGTTATAAGTAATGTCACCCCAACCGCTAGTATTCCAGTCAGGAACAACCTTACCATCAACTAGGTATTTACCAGAATGATATGTGGCATTTCCGTTATAGTGACCACTGTTAATTGAGGATGCAACAGTGAAAATCTTCATTGTTGAACCAGGTTCGTATGAATCTTGAATCAATGTGTTACGCCAGATGCTACTTAGTCCCTGCTTAGTAGTAGCGTTAAATGTAGGACGTTGAGTAGCAGCTAAAATGTCACCAGTTTTGGCGTTCATCAAGACGGCATTCATTGTCTTTGGATGAACTTGGTTGTAAACACTGGTCATTTCAGTTTCTAGTAATGATTGAAGACGATAGTCTAAAGTAGTGTAGACGTCGTCACCATTCTTAGCTGGCTTATTAACACTTTCACCATTATCAACTTCAACACCTGCGTTGTTTAGTTGAGTGGTCTTGTATCCGTTCTTCCCAGTCAATAATTCGTTATATACCTTTTCGATTCCCATTTGACCAGTTAGTGAAACTTTACTATCGCTAGAGTTTGAGTTAGCAGACGCATATCCAATGATGTGAGAAGCAAAGACACCGTTTGGATATAGTCTTGATGGTTGTTGTAAGAAGTTCAAACCTGAGATGTGGTATGAATCTAGTTTTTGCTTTTGAGTTAATGAAATATTAGTACCAGCTGAACCAAATTCAACTTGGAATGCATTGGTACTAGGATTTAGATCCTTTAATGCTTGCTTATAAGAAATTGGTAACACTGAAGAAATTGCTTTAGCAGCTTTTTCCTTATCAGTGATGTACATTGGCTTGTTATCCAAACCAACTTGTTTCTTATTCAAGATGGCATACATTGTATAAACGTTAGTATCTTCAGCAAGCGGTTGACCGTTCGCATCGTAAATAGTTCCCCGTTTAGCAGAAATCACGTTGCTTTGAGTGTACAAACTCTTCGCCATTTCGCTTAAGTTGTATCCACCAACGTTTTTAAATACTGATACATATGTAAATCTCAATACCATACACAAAAAAACGCCTAGACATAGCAATAGTAAAAATTGTCCATAGCGGCTACGGTTTTCTCGGCGTTTTTTTTGTTTGTTCCGATTATTTAATTTATTCATTTGCTAACATTCCTTACGTTTTTATTGGACAAAGATAAATCGGCTTGTTTAGCAATTTTTTGTAGACGATTTCCGCTTTGAAGTTCACTTACTTCTTGCTTTAGTGTACTGTTATCATCTTTAACCTTGCCTAATAAATTAGTTGTTACTTGAAGTTCTGTGGCGTGGTTACCTAGTGCAATCTTTTCACCAACTAGACCAACCATTAAAAAGAATACAAGTGAACATCCTAATATTACAACAGTTTTTTCAAATTTTGACAATCCAAGTCTTACATTTGATTTTACTTCTGGATTTTGTTGTTTTTGTTGTTCCCCTGCGGAGTAATAACCAGGGGTAGCGTATACGCTATTAGCTAGATTATTTTGTGCCATCAGATTAACTCTTCTCTCTATTATTTATTAATTCTCTCAATAACTCTCAATTTTGCACTATGCGAACGATGATTATCTCTCAATTCGTCATCACTCGGTAGTATTGGTTTTCTATTAATTAGTTTGTAGTCTGGTTTCATGTTATCTGGAATGATTGGTAAACCACTTGGTAAATCTTCAATCGTGGTCTTTTCCTTAAACATCGTCTTAACTAATCGATCTTCTAATGATTGGAAAGTAATGACGCTCACTCTTCCGTTTACATCAATTAAATCGATTGCCTTTTCCAATGATTCTTCCAAAGCACCCAGTTCGTCGTTCACGGCAATTCTCAATGCCTGAAAGACTTTCTTGGCAGGATGACCACCGTGACGTCTTGCCGCGGCTGGAATACCTTCCTTAATGACATCAACAAGTTGTTCGGTTGTGTCGATTGAATGGTTTTCTCGGTTCCTTTCAATCGCCCTTGCAACTTGCTTAGAAAATTTTTCTTCTCCATAACGGAAGAAAATCTTCACTAATTTTTCGTATGGCCATTCATTGACGATTTTCCATGCGTCTAATGGATTTCTCTGATCCATTCGCATATCTAATCGTGCATCATGTTGATAACTAAAACCTCTGCTTGCGTCATCAAACTGTGGAGATGAAACTCCTAAGTCATACAGAATTCCATCAACAGATTGAATTCCTAATTTGTTCATTTCTTCTTGAATGTATCTAAAGTTGCTTCTAACAAAGGTAACCTTATCTTCATCTATGTATTGCTTGAGGTTAGTTTTGTTATATTCGATTGCCACTTCATCTTGATCGAATGAATAAAGATGACCAGATGTTAATTGTGACAAAATTCGGGCACTGTGGCCTCCCCCACCGAGGGTACAGTCAATGTAAATACCATCGGGTTTAATATTTAATCCGTCAACTGCTTCTTTAAGTAGTACAGTTTCATGATGAAATTCCGTCATAATTAGTCACCTTCTTTTCTAAAAATCAATTAAGTCTTCAGCAATGTCGTCAAACTCTTCACCAGCAGTAGCTGAGAATTCGTCCCACTTTTCCTTGCTCCAGATTTCAATTCTTGTGGAAACCCCCACAATCACACATTTCTTTTCGATACCAGCGTAGTTAATCAAAGTATCTGGAATGTTAATTCTTCCTTGGCTATCAACCTTACTTTCGTCGGCGGCTGAGAATAGAAAACGTGAAAAGTATCTTGCTGACTTCTTGCTTACAGGAAGTTGGTTAATCTTTTCTTGAACCTTTTTCCATTCATCCATAGGATATCCGAATAAACATCCATCAAGTCCACGTGTGATGATGAAGTTCGCACCTATTTCTGATCTAATCTTGGAAGGAATGATCAAGCGCCCTTTTGAATCTATTGAATGTTCATATTCACCCATTAACACGCTTCTTCACTCCTTCCAATTTATATTACCTTGATTTTACCACTATCCACCACTTCGTACCACCTTATTATTAAATTTCTTCCAACATGTACTAATTTTCACCACATTTAGATTAAAATCCACTAATTTTAGACAATAAAAAAAGAGCTACCAACGTTGGTAGCTCAAGGTTTTAAAGCGTTTTTGCTGCAATTATCAAAATGGTGGAGGACCAGACCACAAAAAAGTAAATTACTGAAAATCTCCACAAGAATTTGTAAAAAATCCCCACTTTGGCATTACTACGTGTAAACAAGTAGTAGATTGCGTATGTAATCCCAATGATAACAAGTCCTAACCATACATATGGTAAGAACGATTGATCGTGTTTATCCAATGATAATTGGTAGATATAATAGCTCATGATAATTGGAAAGAAATCACTCGCTCTAATCGAAATCTTATAAAGTTTGCTAATAATTTTTTTGACGATATTGAACAGTAAGGAAAATAGGAATAAGAATACCACCTGAACTAATACCATAGTCAAAAATCCAAACGGAGAAATAACAATCACCTCAATATGAATTAGTTTGCATTATTCGCTGATGAACTGTAAACTTTAAAATATATTATTAATTGCGGAAAGTGGTGTTAATAATGGCTAAGAAAAAGAAATCTAGATTTCACATCATTACCATGATCTTTGTTTGGTTAATGATTATCTCAACTGTTGGTGGTTTAGTACTAGGTGCTGCCTTCCAACTATTTGAAAACTAATAAAAAATGGAACCTATCAAAATGATGGGTTCCATTTTTTTAGTCATTATCAGGTTGTTTATAAACCTCTCTTGGTTTACTTCCTTCCTGAGGGCCAATGTAACCACGTTGTTCTAAGTCATCAATAATTCTAGCTGCACGATTATAACCAATTCTAAAGTTACGTTGTAATAATGACGTACTTGCCTTTTGTTCTTTTACAACAAATGCTAATGCATCATCGAATAAGTCGTCTTGGTCTTCGTTTTCTTCGTCGACCTTGATTTCTTCATCCGTAACAATCATATCGTCGTCATATTCGGCAGGTTGTTGTTCTTTAATATAATCTACCACATTTTCAACATCTTGATCAGATATAAATGCACCTTGCACACGGCTTGGCTTATTCTTATCGATTGGTAGATATAACATATCACCACGACCTAATAGTTTTTCGGCACCATTAGTATCTAGGATGGTTCTAGAATCAATCCCACTTGAAACGGCAAAAGCAATTCTCGATGGCACGTTAGACTTAATTAGACCGGTAATAACGTCAACTGATGGACGTTGGGTTGCCAAAATCATGTGAATTCCAGCAGCACGTCCCATTTGAGCCAATCTAATGATGGCACCTTCAACGTCATTTGAGACAGTCATCATCAAGTCAGCCAATTCATCAACAACAACTACGATGTATGGAAGTGGTTTTAAATCACCACGTTCTTCTTCGGTCATCCCTTTTACATATTCATTAAAAGTACTAATCTTTCTTTGATTATGCTTAGCAAACAAGTCATATCTGTGTTCCATTTCTGCAACAACCTTATTAAGGGCTCTTGCCGCCTTCTTAGGTTCTGAAACAACTGGTGATAACAAGTGTGGAATCCCATTGTAAATTCCTAATTCAACCTTCTTAGGATCAATTAGCATCATCTTAACTTCACTTGGTTTAGCATTCATTAAAATGCTAGTAATGATTCCGTTGATGGCAACGGACTTACCACTACCGGTTGAACCAGCGATTAATAGATGAGGCAACTTAGTTAGGTCGGTTGTAATAACATCCCCACTAACGTTTCTTCCCAATGGGACTGTTAATAATCCATGCTTGGATTGTTGTGATGTTTTGACAACATCCTTAAATGACACCATTGCGACCTTCTTGTTTGGTACTTCAATCCCGATTAATGATTTACCAGGAATTGGTGCTTCAATACGAATGTCCTTAGCTGCTAAGGCCAAGGCCAAGTCGTCTGCTAGGTTAACAATCTTGCTAACCTTAACACCAATTGCTGGGTGTAATTCATATTCGGTAACTGAAGGTCCCAAGTTAACATTCTTAATTTCGGCATCAACACCAAAACTGTTCAATGTCTTCTTCAATACGGTTGTATTGTGGTCGATATTTTTAAATTCATCTTTTTGGTCACTTCTAGCCACATCGGATAATAAACCAATTGGTGGCAATTGATAGTTTGAATCATCTATATCCTTAATATCGATTCCCTTACTATCATTTTCGGTGTGTCCGTTGATAATTTCAGATAGCTTTGGTTTATTTCTTGTATCTTGATTGTAGTCATCTGCTGACTTGAAGTCGGAACGATCCAGATTAGCTTCTGGCTTACTCTTTAGCTCTGGTTTTTCAGGTTCGTTATCCATCCAACCTGAAAGCTTAATCTTAGGCTTTTCCTCGGAAGCAGCTGGGTTCTTTATTCTTTGAACCCTAGACATTGAGTTAACGTCTTCACTCGGTTCATCGTCTTCTTGGTTAGCCTCTTTTTCTTCTAAACGGCGTTGCTTACGTTCTTCAATCGCAGAACCAATCTTTTGTGATGATTCTTCAGAGTACTTTCTAACGTTATCCATGACTTTGTTCATTGGAACGTTAAAGAATACGATTAATCCGACAATCATCATAATGATTGATAGAATTTCTGATCCCAAAATTGAAACCAAGAAATCAAATACTACTAATAAGCATGCCCCAATCATTCCACCACCAACTGATGAAGCATCGGTTAGATGAATGAAATCTTGGCTAATTAAAGATAGTGTCTTTGATATAAAGGCATTGTCGCTACTGTTTGAAAACAATAATGCTGACAAGAACAGTGTTAAACCAAGGTAAAAGATGGTTCCACCAATTATCCAACGCTTATTGTATTCAAGCTTAGGCCCCTTAATTAGGTAAATAAAACCAACAACTAATGCAATCAACAATCCAAATGGACTACTATCTCCGATAAAGAATCTAACGATATTATCAAAAGTGATTCCTAAAAAGCCCAATTTAAATAGACTGAATGCACTAACCAAAATCATAATAAATCCAATAATATGATTTTGATACTTGCTATCGATATTAAATAATTTGGCATTGGTGGTTGTTTTTTTCTTTTTACGCGCGCTTGTTTTTCTCTTTGCCAAATTGATTACCCCTTATCATTTATTTTAGTTTGTCGTATTCGTATTTATGTGTTCTTTCAAGGTTTGGAAATGATTGTTGTCTTAATGCTTCGTAAATAACGATGGCACATGTGTTTGATAGGTTCAACGCACGAATGTGAGTATCGTCTTGTGGAATTCTGATTGCCTTTTCTTCATTATCACGCATGAACATTTCAGGTAATCCGGTGGTTTCCTTACCAAACATGAAGTAATAGTTGTAGTCATCGTTTGTGTAATCACGATCTGTGTAGTCGTGGTTAGCAAACTTAGATACTAAGTAAAGTTTGTCCTTTTCGCCTAGTGTGTTCATGAATGCTGGTAGGCTTTCGTGATAGTTAATATCAACCTTGTCCCAGTAGTCTAATCCCGCTCTTTTTAGATGCTTATCATCAACTGAGAATCCTAGTGGTTTAATTAAGTCCAAAACAGTGTCGGTACCGGCACATGTTCTTGCAATGTTACCAGTGTTAGCTGGCATTAATGGTTCAAATAAAACAATATGGTTAGTCATAATTTTTCCTCGCTTTAAAACTGATTATCTAATATTGATACATCAACCGTGATTGATGTTAGTGATTCAACCTCTGATTGTGTTAAATCTTTCGCATTATGGCCCCAATGAAGTGGTGTCATAATCATTAAATCGTGAGTTAACTCTTTTGGTAACTCAACGGTGTATTTCACATCGTATTTCTTCGCATTTGGATAATGCTCCATAAATAAATCGACAACCTTTTGGTTATCATAGCTACTATTTTCGCTATCATTACCATAAAGTTTTTGTCTTAATTCATATAGGTAATGTGAGTTTGGCACTATCTTAATCAAGTGACCCTTTGGTGCAATAATTCGATTAAATTCCTTGTAAGCTGATGGGGAAAATAAATCCATAATAATATCAATACTTTGATCATTAAATGGAAGGTTCGCCAAATCAGCAACACAGAAAAACATTTGGTCGCTTAATTCACTGGTTGATAGGTTGACCCCTGGTTTAGAAATGTCAAAACCAATTGCACTATCCACGTTCTTTCTTAAGTCTTCCAAACGTCTTAGCGGTGTTCCTTCACCACTACCGATGTCAACAATGTTCTTATGCCCGGCATCGATTAGTTCATTAATCTTGTGTAAAATGCCATCGAAGAAACCAGCCTGCATAATTCTTCGTCTTGATTCTAACATATCCCCATCATATTCTGTATTCACCTTATGGTTAATAAATTGAATAGTTCCCTTTTTGGAAATATCCAATGAGTGGTTGTTAGGACAAACGATTGAATTATCAACTTGCTTAATAAATGATTCTTTACATACTGGGCATCTAAATAAATCGATATTTTGTTTTAAAAATTGCTTTGCAATTTCGATTTTTTTCATATCTAAATCATCCTTATCCAATTCAATATATAAGTATATCATATTCGTAAAGTCTTCATTTACAGGAACTAAAAAAAGACCCTAATATCAAGATATTAGAAGCCTTGAATAATTGACGACATGTCCGTAGGAATTTTTGATTCACAGACTACGTCTTGTTGTGTAAACGGATTATAAAATTTCATTTTGTAGCAATGTAGTGCCTGACGATCCAATTCATGGTTGTCAGGATTGTAAAGCCAATCCCCAATTAATGGGTGGCCGATTACCTCGAAATGAACCCTGATTTGGTGGGTTCGACCCGAATGTAGCTTAATCTTCACCAATGAATGACTAGGTGTATTTTGTACCACCCATGACTCCGTCTTGGAAGGTTTTCCCCCATCCATCACACATCTTTTAATAAACGAACCGGGTTTTCGATCAATCGGTAGGTTAATTTCTAGATGCTTATCATTCAATGGATTTTCCACAATTGCAACATACATCTTTTCAATTTGATGGTGTTGCATTTGCTTATCTAATACAGAATGCGCAAAGTGATGCTTGGCGAAAATGATAATCCCGCTGGTGTCCATGTCTAATCGATTCACGATATGAATCTTTTGATTGTCGTAATCATGTCTTAGAAAGTATCCCTTCACTCGATTAGCAATCGTATCATTTTTATATAAATGAGATGGTAGACATGCCACGTGAGCTGGTTTATCAACAACCAAGAAGTGATCATCTTCATACAAAATATTGATTGGTAGATTTGATACCGCAATAATATCGTTAGCTGGTTCGGGTGGTAACGTGATGGTTACCTCGTCGCCTTGAGCCAACATATAATTGACCTTCTCTTCGGTTCCGTTGACTACAATTTTGCCGCCTTCGAATTTAATCTGTTTCAATAGTGTACGCGAAATACCATTTTGGCGTAAGAACGTTCTTAATCGGATGGGACTGTCCTGTTGATTGGACCAGGTGAAACTAGTCATCCTCGTGAACTCCGATGAATGAATTGCTTACACGTTTCCAGAAATGGGTGTGACGATATTGAGCGAAGTAAATTCTATCGTTACAGATGGAATATGAAATTGATTTAATTGGACGATCAGAAATCAATAACTGGTCACATGTTAAAATGTTGTGCTTTGGTGAATCAGGAACAATTGTGATTGTTTCATCAGGTGGCACAATTACAGGTGAACCCAATGTTCTAAAGACACGGTTATTGATTGATGCCATTTCAGATACTTGAATGGCGTTTAGTTGAGGATTAATGATTGCCCCACCAACTGACTTGTTATAAGCGGTAGACCCGGTTGGTGTGGAGACACAGAGGCCATCCCCTCTAAACTTTTCAAAAAATTCACCCTTGATGTAAATATCGGTAACCATTGTTCCGTTAATGCGTTTTAAGGTAGATTCATTTAGCGCAACGAAACTATCGTCTGGTCCACCATCGGTGTATTGAACCTTGATTGATAGCAATGGATAGCTAACACTTTGACCATTATCATCTTCCAAACTGTCGACTAGTTCTTTTACTTCGTAGTCACGCCAGTCGGTGTAAAAACCAAGGTGGCCAGTATGGATTCCCACAAAGCGAATCTTGCTAATTGCATCGCGATAATGATGAAAAGCTGACAAAAGTGTTCCGTCTCCCCCAACGGAAATCACAATTTGCGGATTTAATCCATCGTATTCAAGTTTTTCAGACGCATCAATTTTTTCTTTTAATTGTGTAGCAACCTCTTTGGATGTAAATCCGTCGTTACTATAAATTGCAACCTTCATAACTATTCATCCCTATTATGTTCATTTTTGGTTCCATCTTCTTGAGTTTCAATTAACTCATCTCTGATTTCAGACATCCCTTCATCCAACTTGAATGCTGTTTCCGCAGATTGTTGAAGACGCTTCTTCAATTCTTCTGGGAATTCACCATTGTACTTGTAATTTAGGGAATGTTCTACTGTTGCCCAGAAATTCATGGCAAGTGTTCTTACCTGAATTTCGGCTAAAATTTTCTTTTCTCCACCGACTAATTCGATTGGATACTCAAAAACAATATGGTATGAACGATATCCACTAGCTTTTTCACGATTAACATAATCACGTTCTTCCAAGATATTAATATCGCTTCTTCTTCTAAGAATATCGACAACAACGTAAATGTCATCGACAAATGGACACATAATTCTAAGTCCCGCAATATCTTCCATATCTTGAGATAAACGATCTTCTGATACATAGCGGCGTTTCATTTTTTCTTTAATACTGTCGATTGGTTTGACTCGACCAGTAACAAACTCAATCGGACTTCTTTTATCCGATTGAATGAATTCTTTACGAATTCCTCTTAATTTGACCTTTAATTCACCTACGGCTTGTTCGTATGGAAATAAAAAGTCACTCCAGTTTTTTATCACTAGGCTAACCTCCTTGTTAAACCTAATTTACTACATTATTTTACCACACTATTCAAGAAGTAAAAAAGCAAACAATTTTTTACCGTTTATGAGCGAAATGGTTGTATTTACCGGTGTATTTGGTATTCTATTTAATGGAATTCATAGAACGAAACAAAAATCTTAATGGAGGGATAAAAGTGTTTGAACTATTTCTGTTTATAGATCCATTGTGTAAAGCATGCAGGAATTCAGAAAATACCGTTTTACAGATTTCTGAAGACGTTGATTCAAAATTTAAGTTGCAGTTCATTCCGATTTACAATCTAAAGGTTGTCCAAACCGACTTCTGCAACTCAAACAATCAACTTAAAAAGCGATTATCTTCTGAAGAACTTTCTGCCTTATACAGAAACGTTGTCTTAGATTATAAGGCTGCCTTATTCCAAGGTATGAAAAAAGGACGTAAGTTCTTAACAGCGATTCAGGATAAACTATTGACTGAAGGTTACATCTACTCAGACGAAATGGCAATTGAAATTGCTAAGAAATGCGGTCTAGATGTTGAAATGTTTAAGGAAGATCGTCGTTCAAACCTTGCTAAGAAATCAATCAAAAAAGACCAAGATTTGGTCCAAAACATGAAGATTGAAAAACCAGCTTCAGCTGTTATCTTCAACTGTGAAGGAAACGATGATGGTATTTTAACTGATGACATTGAATATTCAACATTATTCAATGCCTGCTGTGATAAAAACTTAACTCCCGAATACTTAAAGGATGCATTAAGCGAAAGCAGTCTAAAAGAAACTAAAATGAAACACCTTCGTGTTCTAAAATAAAAAAAGCTTCCAACGAAAAGTTGGAAGCTTTTTTGTTATTAAATTAATGATTCTAATTCATTTAATCTTTCTTCAAAGAACTTGAATGCATTTTCTAGGTAATCAGCATTAGTCATGTCGATACCAGCTTTTTTCATTACGTTTAATGGATAATCAGAACTACCTGATTTTAGGTAACCGATGTACTTATCAATTGCTTCTTGGTCGTTTTTACAGATGCCATCTGATAAATCAATGGCGGCTGCAAAACCAGTAGCATATTGATATACATAGTAATTCATGTAGAAGTGCGGAATTCTGGCCCATTCGTATGCGATTTCTGGATCAGATACCACTCCGTCACCATAATAGCGTTGGTTTAACTTGTAGTAGAAATCACTTAGCATCTTAGCTGTTAGTGGGTTCCCCGCTTGTTCTTGTTGGTGAGCAAAGTCTTCAAATTCAGCAAATTGGGTTTGTCTGAATATAGTTCCTTTGAAACCATCTAGGAAGTGATTTAATACGTACTTTTTAACTTCAACATCATCGGTATTCTTCAAAAGATAATCGGTTAAGATATTTTCGTTAGTTGTTGATGCGATTTCGGCTAAGAAGATTGAGTAATCACCATATTGGAATGGTTGGTTATGGGTTGTGTAGTAACTGTGCATACTGTGACCTGATTCGTGAACAAGTGTAAACAAGTTATCAAGGTTATCTTGCCAGTTTAATAAGATGTATGGGTTAGTGTCGTATACTCCTGATGAGTATGCCCCACTTCTCTTCCCCTTGTTTTCAACTACATCAATCCAACGATTGTTAAATTCTTCCTTGATATGATCAATGTAATCATCCCCAAGGATTGATAATGCCTTAATTGATTCTTCCTTGGCTTCATCAAAATTGTATGAGATTGGTGAATTACCAAATAAAGGTGTGTATAAGTCATACATGTGCATTTCATCTAAAGAAAGTAGCTTCTTTCTTAGTTTAACGTAGCGATGTAATAAAGGTAGGTACTTATTAACAGTATCAATTAGTTGTTGGTATACCTTTTCATCGATATGGTTATTGCTCAATGCAGCTTCCTTAGCTGAGCTAAAGTGACGCATTGAAGCTCTAAAGTTATGCACCTTCACTTCACCAGAAAGTGTTGATGCTAAAGTGTTCTTGAATTGGTTATAAACTGTGTATAACTGTTGGAATGCTTCCTTACGAACACTTCTGTCTGTGGATTCAAGTAACTTACTGTAGACCCCGTTTGATAGTTCAACCTTGTTACCGTCTTCGTCTGATACAATTGGGAACTTCAAGTCGGAATTGGTCATTACACCATAGACGTTTGAAGGGGTATCAAAGATGTTACCTAAACTTGATAGAATTTTTTCATGTTCAGCATCTAAGATATGGTCCTTTTGGCTGAATAGTTCATCAAAGTAGTGTGTGTAATCTGCTAGTTCTGATTCTTCAGCTATCATCTTCTTTAGATCATCTTCACTGATGTTTAAAACCGCCGGTTCAAACCACGCTAGTGCAGATGATGCTTTAGATGCTAAATCAGCACATCTTGCATTCATGCTTTGGTATTCTGAATTTGATGTATCAGCATCACTCTTCAACGATGAGTACACATATAATTTTTCAACTTTACGTTCTAGTTTTTCGATTGCTTTTAAATCACTTAAAAGTGTTTTGGCATCAAAATGATCAATCTTTAACTTTTCAACAGCTTCGACTTCTTTGACGCATTCTTTGAAATCAGCTTCAAAGTCATTATCTGTCTTATAGATAGTTGTTAAGTCCCAGGTTAATTTTTCTGGTACTTCTGATCTCTTTGGTAATTGTTTTACTTCACTCATAAAAACACCGCCTTTTGAAATATGCTATCTCCATCTTATCAAAAAATAGTGTTATTTTGCGTACTTAGCTCATTTAATTTTTGATAGTAATCGTCAAACCACTTAATTTCGTCGATTATGTAGACTCTACCATTTTTAATTTTAATTTTTCGTTTAGTTATCAACTGCATTATCAACAATTTAAACTCATCTTTAATATATTGAGTGGCGTTATGCACAAGTGGATAATTCGTTTGTAATCCGACCATTTGATTTGCAAACGCAAACACATCCCTTAATTTCGCGCGTTCCTTGATGCCAGCAACAATCAATATTTTCCATATCAAAAAGTTCTTCCCCATGATTGGACTGGTCACCTGTTTAATATCACAGATAATTGGCGATCCAGAAATATTATGATGCTGGTTATAACAAACGTTTTGCCACTTTAGCATCTGTTGATTCCGATAAAAGAGTTGATTTTCAATCCTGGTTAACTGACTAATCATGCCATGCATATTACTTTTGTACTGAACGATGATGCCGGGATTGTGAATAAACCTCAATAATTCATCCAACCGAGCAAACGTGACTCTTTGGTATCGTAGTTTTCCACACACATACTGACAGTTGTAACGTACCTCGATTTTGCGTTCGTTTATCAACCAGAAAAAGATGGTAAAACCAATTGAATCGATATAGTAATAAAACTTATTCACACTATCGCTGCCAAACCGTTTTCTGTAATTACTCCCCAATATCCATAGTGATTTCATATGTAGTTTATGGTATCCCATGATGCGTTCTTCCAATCGTTTCCGTGAAATCGGGCTGCATTGAAACTCAAACGCTAGTTTTTGATACATCAAATCGGGACGTTGATTGATTTCGGGCAAATACTTTTCCACATGTGTATTTCTTTTATCAATAAAATTCAGGAGCTGTTCTTTGCCCATTAAATGTTCATTGCTCTCGCCGTCTTCCATCGCAATCACACACTGACTATTCTTAAAGTGCGCAAAGTGTGGCGCATTAATGTTGCCGCGTTTTAAAATTAACTCTTCTTTGCAGATTGGACAGTAGTACTTTTGATTATCTTTAGCTGCACTCGCACTGACTAACTTTTCTTTATCAGATGCCATTAACATTTTCATCACCCAATAAATTAGATACGAAAAAAGACTGGCATATTTGCCAGTCTTTTTATTAGCCAAAGTATTTATTCACTTGGGTCATTGCTTGATGATCCATTATTACTTTCTTGTCGTTGTAGTGCTTGAAATCTACAGCGTCGATTTGGTTTCCATATTCAACGGCTTCACTCACAGCACTAGTAAAGTGCTTGAAGTCGACTTCGTTCTCAGTTCTAGTGGTAGTTAATTGAACCACGTAGAATGAACCGACCTTGTACAATGTTGAATCAACATCTTGAATGCCATGAATTGCATCGGCTAGTTTAACAACATTGTCGAAGTCGCTAACCTTTAGAATCATTTCCCATTTTTCAAGTTGTGGATTAAAGTGGCCTAAGCTTGGTTGCTTAGCATTTTTTACCATATCCTTGAATGGGTCACTATTGGAACGCTTGCTTGTTGAATCCAAGTCTTGACGTTCGCTTCTAGCTTGGTTAATTGTCGCAATCATCATTAGCTTGTAATGAGCATAGTCATCACTTCTTTCAAGCGCATCAATCATAGTTGAAAGATTCAATTGAATGTTATCAATGAATTCTTTTGTTTTGTCATCATATTTGTGATCTTCGCTCTTGAAGTCTAGGATTTTACCAAGCATTTCCTTGGCTCGAATCAATGAGTACAAACTCTTGGTATCAGTATAGTCCTTAAAGTGTCCCATACTTGGTAGTTGTGCTCTTTGTTCGTCGGTTCTGTCTTCACCAGTGTCGGTAAACATTTCAGAGCCAGGTCCATCATAGGTTTCATTGTCATTTTCGTCGTCTTCGATTTCATCGTCGACGTTATCATCTTCTACTTGTTCATCATCATTATTATTGATTTGGTTTTGGTTATCAAAAACATTCTTATTCTTAATAAACATGTCTAACCCTGTACTGTTTGGCAATACTTGGAAAGATACTGCCCCTGTACTCTTGAATTCATCATCTACATCGATTTCGTCCAAGATTGAGTATAAGAAAGATTCAATGCCATCTTCATCACCTAAAAGTGATAATAAATCAATTCCGCGTTCATCTAATTCTTGATTAGTGATTGTTACTTTGATTGTTCCAGAATTAATTTTTTCCATTCTCATTATCGACACCTCTTCTCACGTTCGTTATTTAATAACTACATTTTAACCTATTATCAACGGTTAGTTCAATGATTTAACGTCTTTTAAATCAATTACCATCCCTGTTTTTGGTAAGATTACGTTTACTGAATTATTTGTTGCCATCTCAGTTTGTTTCTTTAAATCATCCAAGTCACCATATTGTGGTAAATGACTGATTAAAACGTTGTTAACCTTAGCATCCAATGCTAATTTACCGGTTTCTTCAGAAGTCATGTGCCATTTTTGACCTTCCTTGTCATCATAGAAATTAGTGTCGGTCATTAATAAGTCAGCACCTTCACAAAATGATGCTAAGTCTTCAAAGTATCTAGTGTCCCCTGTGTAAACTAGTACTTGATTTGTTGCCTTGTCTTTAATCTTAATCGCAAATGTAACGACAGGATGTTGTGTTTTCTTAAATGTAATTTCCAAGTCACCTAAGGTTAAAACATCATCTTCATGGTATGGTTTAGCAACCGTATCGTCGAACCAGTTCAAAGCATCGAAATGTTCTTCATCTTCAGTGTGGCCATAAATTGATAGAGGGCCTTCCTTTAGCTTATTAGGTGCTAGTTGCCAGTAGTGTTGTAAAACCCCAACGTCCGCAATATGATCACTGTGGTAGTGAGATAATAAGACCGCGTCTAGGTTGTATGGGTTTAAGTGCTTTTCTAATTCCAATAGCACCCCACTTCCACAGTCCAATAATAGATTGAATTTTTCAGTTTGAATTAAATATCCGCTTGTGGCGATTCCATTATCTGGATAACCACCATAATATCCTAATACAGTAACCTTCATTTTGCATACCTTCTACTTGTTTTTATTTATCTTTAGTGTAAATATATAGATGTGATTTGTAAAATCTTTTTTATCATCTTGGAGGCGTAAAAATGGAAAATCAAATCAGCATGACATTTGGTAGCAATCAAATTTTAAACAAGATCAGAAAACAACATCCCAATGTAAAATTAAGTTTATTTAAAAACGGTGACGATCAGTATCAAATCGTCGATTTTTCCGGGAATCATAATATTTTCAAAAACCCAATTACATTCGATGTGTTGAAGAATCATAACTTTACTGAAAAGTTTGAGTTCGTAAATTATTCATACTTCAACCTATCAGAAGATGACCAAAAAATCTTCGATGCCAGCATCGAAAAGATGGATAATGATTCGAAGTTAGATAACATGGTTTCATTCGTCATCTTAAAGGAAACGGTTAACCGTAAGAGAACAGTTTTAATGACAACTTGGCATAATTACTTTGACTTCAATAATTGGAAGAAGAGAAATGACTTTTTGAACCTAGCAGAAATGTCATTAAACTATAAACGAGCATAATAAAAAAGCACTTTGGAATTAATCCAAGTGCTTTTTTTATTTACTTAATTTTTAATGTCATAGCATTAATTGCAACAATCACTGTACTTAGTGACATAATCACGGCACCTAACATTGGTCCAATGATAATACCAATTGAAGAAAGTGCTCCGGCTGCAAGTGGTAATGCGATGATGTTGTATCCAGCACCCCACCATAGGTTTTGAATCATCTTGGTACGAGCGTGTTTTGCAAGTTTAACCAAGTTAATCACATCTGCTGGATCACTGTTTACTAAGACAACGTCAGCGGATTCGATGGCAACGTCAGTACCTGAACCGATGGCAACACCTAAATCAGCCTTAGTAAGACTAGGGGCATCATTGACACCATCACCGATAAACATAACTTTACCTTGTTCTTGGTACTTATTAACTAGTTTTTGTTTGTCTTCAGGAACTAATTGAGCGTTAACTTCCTTAATTCCTAAAATGCTTGCTACCTTATCAGCAGCTTGTTGGTTATCACCGGTTAGCATAACTGGGATAATGTTTTGACTGCTTAAGAAATCAATCATGTCCTTTGCACCAGGCTTGATTGAATCACCTTCAGCAATGTATCCAACAACTTTGCCATTTTCGACGACATAACTCAATGAGTTACCTTGTTGTAGATACTTGTCAGCAGTCTTTTGATCGTAATCAATACCATTCTTGTCTAAGTATGAACTTGAAACAACTTGGTATTCCTTACCATCAACGGTTCCCTTAATCCCTGAACCAGCAATTTCTTCAACGTTTTCAGCCTGAAGTGGCGATTCGTTTAAATCCTTGAATGCTTGAACAATTCCTTGCGCAAGTGGATGACTTGATGATGCTTCGATCGCCGCAGCAATCTTAATTACATCCTTCTTGTCGATGTTTGAATCTAAACTATCGTAGGCATTAACCTTGAAATCACCTTGAGTTAAAGTACCTGTTTTATCCATTAAAGCGTATCTAATTTGTTTAATACCTTCTAGTGCGGTCTTGTTTCTAATCAATAATCCATGAGTGGCAGAAATTGAAGTCATTCTTGAAATGATTAAAGGAATAGCTAGACCTAAGGCGTGTGGACAAGCAATGATTAATACACTGACAGTAATTGGAATTGCGTATGCAACACCATCTAAGATGCTCCAAGTTACAAACGCGATGACAGCAACAATCAATGCAGCGTAAAATAGGTATCCGGCAACTTTGTTAGCTAAATCTTCTGCTTCTGATTTTGATGCTTGTGCTTCACTTACCATGTTCATAACCTTTGATAAGTAACCACTTTCACCGGTACCAGTAATCTTAACCTTGATAGTTCCACTACCGTTAATTGATCCACCAATTACAGAATCATCGACACCCTTTTGCACGTCTCTTGATTCACCAGTAATTAATGATTCGTTTAAAGCAGTACTACCATCAACAATTGTTCCATCAGCGGGCACTTTTTCACCTGATTTAATTAAGATGGTTTGACCTTCTGATAATTCATGAACTGATACGTCTTTAGTTTGACCATCTGATTGAACTAAATGAGCATTGTCAGGTAATAATTCAGCTAGTTTGTTTAAAGCAGAACCAGCGTTCATTACGGAATTCATTTCAATCCAGTGACCTAATAACATGATGACAATCAATGTTGATAATTCCCAGAAGAAATCATTTACCATTGGTGTTACCTTTAAAATGTCGTTAGCAATCACTGCATAAACACTGTATACATAAGCAACAGAAATCCCCATTGTAATTAGTGACATCATACCCGGCTTTTTACTCTTCATTTCACTGATACATGAAGTGAAAAATGGGTATCCACCATAGATGAATAAGATAGTTCCTAATACTAGAACAACAAAATCAGAGCCAGGAAATGTCACTTGGAAAGGCATCTTCATTCCCATCATTGGTGACATGATAATAATTGGAATTGTTAGAATCAATGAAATCCAAAACTTCAATTTTAGGTTTCCCATATGCATGTGACCCATGCTACCGTGGTCCATGCCACCATGGCCCATGTCCATACCGCAGCCCATGCCACTCATGCTCATGTGACCCATATCGTGGCCCATGTGGCTGTGATCCATGTGGTTCATATCATGGTCCATGTGTTCGTGATTCATGTGACTCATATCGTGATCCATATGGTGCATATGTTCGTGGTCCATGTGATTCATGTCATGTCCCATGTGTTCATTGTCCATGTTACCCATATCATGATTCATGTGGTGCATATCGCAATGATGGTCTCCATGAGAATGGTCATGTTCCCCACCATGGCTGCAACAACTCATATTTTCATGATTAGAATGGGAATGACCCTCCATCTTCATGTCATCATGATGCATATCACACTTATGATCTGGGTTGCTGTGATCATGGTGCTTGCAGCAAGCCATTTCTCCGTTGTGTTTTTCTACGTCATTCATATCATGCTTTTTTTCGCACATTTATCTCATCTCCAAATAGATTATTCTTCCAAGCACTTACAATGAACCTCTTCTGGTGCTGTATCTCTCTTTTTCTTTAAGACATCAATGATTGAATCGATATCTCTTTTGCTTAATTCAATGCTTTGAATAACGTCATGAAGTGTTTCTCCATAATGCATACAACACATTGATTCAAATACTCTCTTAACAGACATATCATATGCTGCTTGTTCCTTAATGGCAGAATAATAAATGTTTTTTCTACCATCCTTCTTAATCCCTAAGAATTCTTTATCACATAAACGGGATAATAATGTTTTGATTGTTGATGAACTCCAGTCCATTTTCTTGGATAGGATATCAATCAATTGACTACTAGTTGTCTCTCCTAGTGTCCAAACAATTCTCATTACTTCCCATTCAGATTTCGTAATATCAGTCTTTTCCAAAAGCTGTATCACCCCACTCATTTATTTAACATTTTATAGTCTACAATTGTAGACGAAAGAAGTCAAATAAAAAGGATTGCAATTTAATGCAATCCTTCGTTTCCTACGTTAAGGAGAATGAGAGATTCGAACTCTCGCGTGGTTTGACCCACCTAGCGGTTTTCAAGACCGCCCCCTTCAGCCACTTGGGTAATTCTCCATAAATGATGACCCGTACGGGATTCGAACCCATGTTACTGCCGTGAAAGGGCAGTGTCTTAAACCACTTGACCAACGGGTCATAATAAATATTATGACAATAAAAAAAGATTATCCATCAAGGACGATCTCATTTACGGTTCGTACGAGACTCGAACTCGTGACCTCCTGCGTGACAGGCAGGCGTCCTAAACCGACTAGACCAACGAACCAAAATTGCGGGAGCCGGATTTGAACCAACGACCTCCGGGTTATGAGCCCGACGAGCTACCAGACTGCTCTATCCCGCGATAATTATATAAAAGAAATATTTTAATGACCCGTACGGGATTCGAACCCATGTTACTGCCGTGAAAGGGCAGTGTCTTAAACCACTTGACCAACGGGTCAGTCAAAAACTAACGGAGAAGGAGAGATTCGAACTCTCGCGCCGGTAACCCGACCTACACCCTTAGCAGGGGCGCCTCTTCAGCCACTTGAGTACTTCTCCAATGGGCCTAGGGGGACTCGAACCTCCGACCTCACGCTTATCAGGCGTGCGCTCTAAACCAACTGAGCTATAGGCCCATATAAAAGCGGGTAACGAGAATCGAACTCGCGACAATAGCTTGGAAGGCTATGGTTTTACCACTAAACTATACCCGCATAATATAAAGTATAACATATATTTAGTTAAATGGCGCGGGACAGAATCGAACTGCCGACACACGGAGCTTCAATCCGTTGCTCTACCAACTGAGCTACCGAGCCATATAAACGGTTCGTACGAGACTCGAACTCGTGACCTCCTGCGTGACAGGCAGGCGTCCTAAACCAACTAGACCAACGAACCAAAATTGCGGGAGCCGGATTTGAACCAACGACCTCCGGGTTATGAGCCCGACGAGCTACCAGACTGCTCTATCCCGCGATAATATAAAGGAGAATGAGAGATTCGAACTCTCGCGTGGTTTGACCCACCTAGCGGTTTTCAAGACCGCCCCCTTCAGCCACTTGGGTAATTCTCCATATGACGTGAAACAAAGTCCACTATGGACCTTGTAGGACTCGAACCTACGACCGGACGGTTATGAGCCGTCTGCTCTAACCAACTGAGCTAAAGGTCCAAGACCTAATCGCGGCAGAGGGGATCGAACCCCCGACCTCCCGGGTATGAACCGGACGCTCTAGCCAGCTGAGCTACACCGCGATATGTGACTAATATGACGAGTTATTAAACTCTATCGGGAAGACAGGATTCGAACCTGCGACCCCCTGGTCCCAAACCAGGTGCTCTACCAAGCTGAGCTACTTCCCGAGAAATGCACCCAGTAGGAGTCGAACCTACAACCTTCTGATTCGTAGTCAGACACTCTATCCAGTTGCGCTATGGGTGCATATGGTGCCGAGGACCGGGATCGAACCGGTACGGTTATCACTAACCGCAGGATTTTAAGTCCTGTGCGTCTGCCAATTCCGCCACCCCGGCATATATAATGAATTGGCAAAGCGGAAGACGGGATTCGAACCCGCGACCCCCACCATGGCAAGGTGATGTTCTACCACTGAACTACTTCCGCATAATGCCGACTAGAGGATTCGAACCTCCGACCCCCTGTTTACAAGACAGGTGCTCTGCCAGCTGAGCTAAGTCGGCATATTATATTAAATTAATGAGCCGTGGCAGGTTCGAACTGCCGACCCTCTGATTAAAAGTCAGATGCTCTACCGGCTGAGCTAACGGCTCGTATGGATGGAGGATACAGGGCTCGAACCTGTGACCTCCTGCTTGTAAGGCAGATGCTCTCCCAACTGAGCTAATCCTCCATAATTGCGCGGCGACTTCCTACCCTTGCAGAGGGCGATCCCTCAACTACTATCGGCGTTTAGAAGCTTAACTTCTGTGTTCGGCATGGGAACAGGTGTATCCTTCTAGCTATCGCCACCACACTATTTATCTGAAAGAACTTC